>NZ_JBEOVU010000002.1:0-361521 GCF_040295685.1 Streptomyces sp. NPDC002734 | reverse complement strand
TGCCGTTCTTGCTGCCGGTTCGCTTGTCAGCGGGCCTGAGCGGGGTCTGGTGCGTGCGGCTGCAAGGCGGAGGAGGGAGGCGACGCGGAGCGTCGTCGACCGACGACAACGCCGCAGACGTGCGTGCCAGACGCCGCGACCCACGTGCGTGATCCGCCGGACAGGCCCTAACCTGCCGCACTGGATCTTCGGCCGCGAACGGGAGGCGGCCAGGGAGGGGGAGGGCCGTGTCCGAGCACCTGTCCGACGAGGAGTTGGCCCGGTTCCTGCGGGAGAGCGCCGAGGGGACCGCGGCGGACGCGCCGAAGGAGCCCTCGGCGCGCGCCCGGATGGTCACCGCGCGGCTCAGGGAGCAGGAGGCGCGGGGCGAACTGCCGCAGGGATGGCGCACCCCCACCGACCTGGGCCGGTACCGGCGGCGTGCCGCCCGCCACCGTCGCGTCAAGGCCGCCTTGGCCGGTGTGGTGGTCCTCGGCCTGGCCGTGCTCGCCCTCAACCCGTCCCTGCTGCCCGGATACCCGTGGGGCGACGAGGGGACGGACGCCACCGCCACGGCCCGGAGGCTGCCCGCCGAGACCGCCGCCCCCACGGCGGCGCCGGGCGCGGCGCCCGGCGCCGCCACCCTCGAGGACCCCTTCGCCGGATCCCCGGCCGCCCGCTGGCAGGAGGGCGAGGAGAGCATCGTGATGCCTCCCGCCGAGGCGACCGGCGTCTTCTCGCGGCAACAGGTCGAGCAGGCCCTCGAAGGGACGCGCACCCTGCTGGTCGACGCCAACATCGCCCCGGCCACCCTGCGCGGGGCGACGCCGAAGGCGGCGCTGGGCGTCCTGGACCCGCTCCAGCCCAAGCTCCTGGAGGACCTGAGGAGGTCGCTGAGCGACCCGGGCGAGGAGGACAACCCGCTGCTCGTCTTCAGCCGGTTCGACCCGGACGAGTCCCGCGTCGTCGGCGACCGGGTCCGCGCCCGCGGCCGCACGACGGTGGAGGAGGGCGAGCGCGGAGCGCTCTCCGTCACCGCCGACTACACCTTCGTCTATCCGGTGAAGCGGGCCGACGAAGGCTCCACCGAGGTGACGCGGGCCGTGGTGCGCCGGGTGCTGAAGCTGGAGATGCCCGACCCCGACCGCATCGTGGCGACCCCCGGCAAACTCATGGTCAAGCGGTACGACAGCGAATGGAGCAACGGGGGCTGCGGGGCCGCCGACGGATGGGCGCACCCCGAGTTCCCCTCCGACCCGCACGAGGCCGCGCCGTCGGACGGAGCCACCGTCGACCCCTACGACCGCAGCGGCGCCCTCGGCGCCGGAGGCGAGTGCGGGGTCTTCTCCCGCATCTGACCGGCCGCCGGGCCGCCGGGTCGCCCGACCGGCGGGTCGCCCGACCGGCGGGCCGCGGCGCCCGGGCGGTCGTCGGTTAGAGTCGCCGCCGGGCCGGGCGCGGACGTCCGGCCCGGTGCTCAGGGTGCTCCGGGGGTCAGGAATGCGTGTGCGGGTGGAGTTCACGACCGAGCCGTTCGACCTCGACGAGGTCCCCGGCCACGCGGTCGCGGCCCGGGAGGCCGTCGAAGGGGCCCAAGGGCTGGAATCCGTCGACGTCGGCCCCTTCGGCACCACCGCCGAGGGCGACGCCGAGGCCGTGCTCGCCGCGGTCGACACCGTGCTGCGCCGCTCGCTGCGGGCCGGGGCGTCCCGCGTCACGCTCCAGGTCAACGTGGTGGACGAGGCCGACGGGGACGCCGGGTGAGCGCCTCCGGGAGTGCGCGGGACCGGTTCGTCGACGCGGTCCGGCCACTGGCCGACGCCATGGGCGCCGTGCTGCTGCCCCCGCAGGAGGCGGGCCCGGACGACGTGGTGCTGCGCTGGGAGGGCGCCGAGGCGGTCGCCGTCCGGCTGCCGCAGCTCGCCGAGTCGCTGGACCACGTGCTGGCCGCCATGGAGCGCACCGCCGGCGGGCCGCTCGCCGCCCTCGACCGCAGGGCCAAGCAGGAAGTGGTCCGCACCCTCGAGGCCCGCGGCGCGTTCGCCGTCCGCCACGGCGTGGAGACGGTGGCGGGCGCGCTGGGCGTCAGCCGGTTCACCGTCTACAACTACCTCAACCGGGCGCACGGGGAGCGGGCCCCGGAGCGAGGACGGGACGAGGAGACGGACCGGCCCCCGGCCGGCTGAACCGCCCCCGCAGCAGCCCCGCAGCCGCCCCCGCAACCGAGCGCGACCGACCGCACCCGCACCCGCACGGCTCCGGGCCTGGCGGCGCCCTCGCGCCTACGATGACGCCATGGCCCACCCCTTGCCGGGCCCCCTGGCGCATCTGGAACCGCTGCTCGGCCACTACGGCTACTGGGCCGTCGCCGGCGTGATCCTCGTGGAGGACTTCGGCGTCCCCATCCCCGGGGAGGCGATTCTGATCGCCGCGGGCGTCTTCGCGGGAGCGGGACGGCTGGACATCGTCGCCGTGGCGCTGATCGCGTTCGTGGCCGCCGTCATGGGCGACAACATCGGCTACCTGATCGGCAGGTACGGAGGACGCGCCCTGGTCCACCGCTGGGGCAGGTACGTGTTCCTGACGCCGGAGCGGTTCGCCAGGGCCGAGGCCTTCTTCGCCCGTCACGGGGGCAAGATCGTCACCGTGGCCCGGTTCGTCGACGGCCTGCGCCAGGTCAACGGGATCGTCGCCGGCACCACCGGGATGCCCTGGCGCCGGTTCCTCGCCTTCAACGCCCTCGGCGCGGCCCTGTGGGTGGGCCTGTGGGCCACGCTCGCCTACGCCGCCGGGGACCACATCACCGAGATCTACGCCGCCGTCTCGCGCTACCAGCGGTGGGTGCTGGTGGGTCTCGGCGTCCTGGTCGCCGCGCTCGTCGCCCGCCACCTCCTGCGCAGGCGCCGGCGCGGAACGACGGAGCGGCAGTGACCCCGGGCCGGGCCGCGGACGTCTCAGCCGTCAAACCGTCAGGCCGTCAAGAGGTCAGGCCGTGGGAGCCGCCTGGGCGATGTCGGTGTGGAGATGGGACATCAGCTCGCTCATCTCGGTGACCTCCGGGGAGTCGGGCGCCGCTCCCCGGGCGACGCCTCCCAGCCATTCGGTCGTGGCCAGGGCGAGCCGTGTCGCGTCCTCGGAGCGGCGGTCGCCGAGCAGCCCCTCCAGACGCTGGGCGATGTCGGGAAGGGTCTCCTCGTCGGTGGCCGGCGGCAGCACGTCCCGCAGCTCGGCCGGGAGCGGCGAGCGGCCGCGCTGGGCGCGTACCGCGTCCACGACGGCGGTGTTCTCGCCGAAGTGGTCCAGGTTCTCGGTGAGGACCAGGAGCCGGGCCGTCAGGCGTGGCAGACCCGGATGACCGTCCAGCCACTCCAGCACCTGGCGGTACCCTCCGAGACGGTCGTTCACCTGGCTCAGGCGCTCCTCGGCGCGCGGCGACAGGGACCAGCGCCGGGGGAGGAGCGTGGCGACCTCCTCGGCCAGCCTCGCCTCGTCCTCCGGCGCCAGCGCGCCGTCCTCGAACCGGTTGGCCAGGTACTGGTCGAGCCCGAACGCGTCGGGGCCCGGGTCGCCGGGCGGGTCGTGCGCCTCGTTCCTCAGGCGACGCCGCAGTCTCCCGGTGACCCTGCTCAGTGGCTTCTCGTGCATCGGTCCTCCCGTCGGCCGCGGACATGACCTTGCCGCGCGGCGGACCCTGGCCGGATCGCGCGTGCGAGGTTCGCCGCCGCACGGGGCCGCCGCCGGCCCCACTGTGCCGTTCCGCGTGCGGCCGCGCATGCCGGCCGGGGCGGGCGGGTGACCCGGAGGAGGGCCGCCCGGCCGGTCAGGTGCGCTCTCCCTCTCCCGGCACGGCGGGAGGAGCCTGGCCCCGCAGCGCCCGCCGGAGCGCCTCCAGCCGCCGGTACAGCCGCGGCCGGTGTTCCGCCAGGGCGGCCGGCGGCGGATCGGTGAGCGCCGACCGGACGCCCGTCGCCCCGGGCAGCCCCTGGCGTGCGGCGTGAGCCACCAGGTCCAGGTACGCACCGGTCCGGGCGCCCTCGGCGGGGTGCGACGGTGCGGGCTCACCGCCCAGGAGGCCGGGTGCGAGCAGGCGGCGCACCGCCAGCACGACCGGCCACAGCCGGTCCGCCGTACCGGTGGAGCGGAGTTCCTCGGCGGGCACCGCCGCGTGCATCGTCCACAGGTCCCCCATGCGCCGCCAGGCCAGGCCCTCCGCCACGGGGTCCGCCGTCCCCGTGCTCAGCCGTGCGCGGACGGCCGCCCCGGCGGCGGTCACGGCCCGGGCCACCGCCTCGCACACCCGCCGCACCGGCACCCGCGGCAGCAGGACGGCCGCGGCCAGGCCGACGACGAGTCCCAGACCGAGGTCGAGCATGCGGTAGAGGGCGAGTTCCTGCACGCTGGTCCCTGCCGGCAGCACGGCGGCCACCAGCAGCAGCGCCACCGGGGTGTTCAGCAGCATCCGAGTGAACATGGCGCTGACCGGCACGGCCCGCGCCACGGAGTGCACCAGGGTCGCGGCCACCACGGTGCTCCAGACGCCGGGCTCGAAGAAGTGACACACCACGGCGGTGACCCCCGCCCCGACCACCGTGCCGGTCAGGCGGCCCCAGGAACGCCGGACCGGCTGCTGGTGGGCGCCCTGCAGGGCGGCGGCCGCGCCCAACGCCACCCAGGCGGGGTGCAGGACCGGCAGCAGGGCGCCCAGGGCCGTGCCCACCGCGACGGCGAGCCCGACGCGCAGCGCCAGAACCGGAGAGGGCGACGCGCGGGACAACAGGTCGCCCAGTTCGTGCCGCAGGGAGTTCCCCCGCGGCAAGGGTCTCGGCCACAACGCCCGCGCGGTGCGCAGCAGTTCGGGCGAGAGCGCCGGGCCTCCGACCGGAAGGGGCGGAGCATCCTCACCCGGACCGTCCACGGTGGGCCACCGCTCGGGCTCGCGCCCGGCGGCGACCGCGCCGGCGGCCTCGCGCAGCAGCGGAGCCCACCCGTCCGGCACCCGTCCGGCGCCTCGCTCCGTCGCGTCCGTCACCGCGTCGAGCACCGTCTCCAGCCGGAGCATGAGGGTGTACAGCACCAGCAGGCGGGGCGGGAGTGCGGCGCCGCGCAGCCCCCGGGCGTCCTGCACGGCCGACCAGCCGCCGTGGACGGCCTGGTACGCCTTGCGCCGCGCCACCCGCGGTTCGTCCTCACCGTCGTCCGTCGCGCCCGCCTCCGCGTAGGCCGCGACGGACCGCAGCGCGCCGGCCACGGCGCCGTCCTCCGGCCCGTGGGGCCGCAGGATCCAGCCCGACATGATGGACAGCCAGGACACCGTCGCGCCGACCAGCAGGAAGCCCGCCCGCACCGCCGTGTCCCGGAGGCCCACCGGCGGCAGGAACGCCGTCAACGCGGCCACCAGCACCACGAAGTAGCTGCCCGGTCCGCTCAGGTGCAGCGCGCGGACCAGCAGTGTGGCGCCCAGGGCGAAGACGGACAGGACCCCCACCATCGCCCACACCTGCCCGGCGGCGAGCGAACCCGCCAGGAAGGCGACGGCGAACCCCGCGGCCAGGACGACGAGCAAAGGACCCCGCCGGGGGTAGGGGTCGCGGGCGCCGTAGGCGTCGATGTAGCAGCCCATCGCGGCGAAGACTCCGTTGTGGATCCCCGCTCCCGCCGTCACCAGCCCGACCGAGAGGCCGAAGGCGACCAGCGCCTTCAGTCCGCGTGCCCGGTCGAGCGGGGGCAGCGCCCGGCGTGCCCGTCGCGCCGGGCGGGTGGCGGCTCCGCTCACCAGAGGGCGGCGGCGACACCCGCGCCCGCGAAGGACAGGCCGAGGCCCGCCACCACCGTGACCAGGAGGTAGCCGGCCGCCCCGGCCACCCGCCTGCCGTCGGCCATGGACATCACCTCGTGGGAGAACGTCGACCAGGTGGACAGCGCGCCGCAGAAGCCCGTGGCCAGCAGCGCCTGACCGGACGGGCCCAACGCGTCCTCACCGCCCGCCTCGACCAGGAACCCGAGGATCAGACAGGCCGCCATGTTGGCCAGGAACGTCCCCCAGTGGAAGGCGCCGCTCAGGCGCCGGCCCGCCACCGCCGCGATCAGGTAACGGGCGGCGGCGCCGACGGCGCCGCCGAGCAGGACCAGCAGCAGGTGGTTCATCGGTGGTCGCTCCTCGATCCCTCGTCCGTCTTCCCACGCCCCGTCAGCACGGTGCGCGCCAGCGCCGCGCCGAGGGCGACGCCCGCCAGGGCCGCCGCCACCGTGAGGACGATGTAGCCCAGGGCGGACCCCGGCTGGTCGTTCTCGAACAGGCGCCGCGCGTCGTCCGTGTAGGACGAGAACGTGGTGAAGCCCCCGAGCACACCGGTCCCCAGCAGCGGGTTCAGCAGCCGGGGCGCCCCCGTGAACCGCTCCTTCAACGCCACGGTCAGCACTCCCATGAGGAAACAGCCGACGACGTTGACCAGCAGGGTGGTCCACGGGAAGGCGGCCTCCCCGGTCCGCCACACCAGGGCCGCGTCACTGCCGTTGCGCCACACGCCGGCCGCCCCGAAGCGCAGCGCGGCGCCCGCCGCACCGCCGACCGCCACGACCGCGATCACCGGCCACTGCGGGCCGTTCGTGTGATCAGGATGCGTGTGGAGGTGGAATCCGCCGAAATACCCCATGTCGGCACCCTAGGTTGCTGACGGTCGGGCAGCCGACAGCAGCGAGCGCGCGCGGGGACAACAGCCCGATCGGCGCAGTGACCACTTATCGGAGGATCGACGTGACGACGCAGACCGAGCACGCCGATGACGCCCGGGGTGCGTCCGACACCCTCAAGGGGACCGCCCTGGGCGCCCTGCGCGGCGTGGGGCAGGTGGACTTCCAGGCGAGCGTGTGGACCTCCGCCGTGATCCTGGCCGCGCTGTGGGTGGAGAGCTGGGAGATGGGGCTCTTCGCCACCATCGGAGCGGTGGTGGCGACGCTCACCGCGCGGCTGCTGGCCGTCCGTCAGGACACCGTGACGCAGGGACTGATGTCCTACTGCGGCGTGCTCGGCGCCATCGCCATGGTCGTGTACCTCGGGCACCACCCCTCGACGTACGTGATGGCCGTGGCCGCCGCCGTCATGTGCACCCTGGTCACGGCCACCCTCAACCACCTGCTCGTCCCGGTCGGGCTGAAGGCGTTCACCGGACCCTTCTGCCTGGTGTCGCTGGTCATGGTCCTGGGGGCCCCGTCGTTCGAGCGCGTCTGGCACGGCACCCCCGCCACCGCCGTCACCCCGGCCACCCCCACCACCCCGGTGGTGAGCTGGACGGACCTGTGGCATGGCTTCTTCAGCAACATCGGGCAGATCTTCTTCGCCGGCACCTGGTACGTCGGGCTGATCATGCTGGTCGGCCTGTTCCTGGCGGGGTGGCGGGTGGGCCTGTTCACCGTGCTGGGCAGCGTCACCGGACTTCTCACCGCGTGGGCGCTCGGCGCGCCCGCCGCACTGATCGGCGAGGGCATCTACGGCTACAACGCCGTGCTGACCGCGCTGGCCTTCGGGGTCGTGGTCCTGCGCCCCTCGGCCTGGAACACCGGCTACGCGCTGCTGGCCGCCGCCGCCAGCACCGGCCTGACGGCCTCGCTCTCCGTGCTCTTCAAGGTGTTCGGCAGTCACACCTTCACCTGGCCGTTCAACATCACCACCTGGGCGCTCCTGGCGGCCGTGCCGCTCCTGCCGCGCATCACCCGGGCGGAGGACGGCTGAGCGCCGCCCGTCCCCGCCGCGCCGAACGTGCAACCGCTACCGAGGAAGGCATTGCCCGATGAACCTGGCACCCCGTGAGATCGACAAGCTGCTCGTGTACGTCGTGGCCGACCTGGCGCGCAAGCGCCACGACCGCGGTCTCAAGCTCAACTACAGCGAGACGGTCGCCCTGGTCACCGAGGCCATCCTGGAGGGCGCCCGGGACGGGAAGAGCGTCGCCGACTGCATGGAACTCGGCCGGCAGGTGATCCGCGAGGACGACACCATGCCCGGAGTCCGGGAGATGCTGCCCCTCCTCCAGGTCGAGGCGACCTTCGACGACGGCAACAAGCTGGTCTCCTGCCACGACCCGGTCGGGGGCTGACGGTGCCGCACGGGGCCGTCGTCGTCGCCGTCGGCGGGCACGAGAGCGACCGGGGGCGGGCCCTGCCCCCGCTGCTGGGCGACCGGGTGCCGGTGGTCACCGGGGGCCGGGAGCTGTACCGGTGCGTGGCCGCGCTGCGTGAACGCGGCGACCGGGTCTGCGTCGTGCCCATGACGCTGGGACGGGACCCGGGGCTCGTCGCCGACGCCGCGCGGACGCTGCGGGCGCTGTCGGAGGACGAGCGCGCCGGGCTGGTCCTGGCCGAGCCCTTCGGGACCGGGGACCACCTCGTCGGCTGGCTGCGCGCGGCCGCCACGAAGGTCCCGCCGGAGGAGGCCCTGCTGGTCACCGCCCCCTCGGGGGACCCGTTCGCCGACGCGGACCTCTTCCGGACCGCCCGCCTGGTCCGTCAGTACGGGCGTCACCGGACGGTGGAGGTGGCGTTCCCGGGCGGCGACCCCGACCCGGCCGAGGGCGTCCGCCGTTGCCTCGCGCTCGGGGCGGAGCACGTCACCCTGCTTCCGGCGGCGTGGGTCGAGCCGCCGGTTCCCGACCCCGCGCACTGCGCGGCGGGCGGACCCCTGCTCACCGCCTCCGCCGTCGCGGGCGTGCTCGACGCGCGCGTCCGCCAGGCGTGGGAGCGCCGTGAGCGGCTCGCGGACGACGGCCTCGCCCGCGGGCTCGCCGCCGACCACGGCCACGGGTACGCCCACAGCCACGGCGGTGACGACGACCACGGTCACGAGCACGACCACGGTCACGGTCATGAACACGACCACGGTCACCGCCACGAGCACGGCGACCACCACGGCCACGGTCACAGCCACGGCGACCACCACGGCCACGGTGGCCACAGCCACAGCCACAGCCACGCCGGCGGCGACGCGCGCGGTCACGGCGCAGGTGCGGCCCCCCGCGCCCCGGAGGCCCCGCAGGCCCAGGGCGGTCGTCCGCTCCCCGCGGCCCCGGCCGCGTTCCGGGAGGCGGACGCGGACACGACGCCGGCGCCCCGCCTCCTCGGCACCCCGTCCGCATCCGGTCCCGCGCGCGGCGGGGCCGGCGCCGCCACGCCGGGTGCGCACCCGCACGTCCACCTCTCCACCAGGAGCACTCGATGACACTTCCCCCGCGGTACCAGTACGGAGACGGCGAGATCGAGATCAACGCCGGGCGACGCACCGTCAAGGTGACGGTCCGCAACACCGGCGACCGGGCGATCCAGGTCGGGTCGCACTACCACTTCTTCGAAGCGAACTCCGCCCTGGACTTCGACCGCAACCTGGCCCTGGGCATGCACCTCAACATCCCGGCCGGCCTCTCCGTCCGCTTCGAGCCGGGCGGCACGCACGAGGTCGAGCTGTGCACCTACGCCGGCACCGGCCGCCTCACCGGTTTCAGCGGTCTCCTCAACGGCAGCGTCAAGTCCCACCCGGCCCGCGTCGAAGCCGTCTCCCGCGCTCTCCAGCGCGGCTTCCACGGCGCCGGACCGGAGGGCGACACCGAGCAGGACAAGGCCGACGACAAGAAGTCCAAGAAGAAGGGTTCGAACTGACATGCCGGTCATCAGTCGCAAGCAGTACTCCGACCTGTTCGGGCCCACCGTCGGCGACCGCATCCGCCTCGCCGACACCAACCTCGTCATCGAGGTCGAGAAGGACTTCCGCGCCGGGTCCTACGGCGACGAGGTGGTCTACGGCGGCGGCAAGACCATGCGGGACGGCATGGCCTCGGACCCGCAGGCCACCGCCGCCCAGGGCGCCCTCGACCTCGTGATCACCAACGTGGTCGTCCTCGACCCGGTGCTCGGCGTGGTCAAGTGCGACATCGGCGTCAAGGACGGGTTCATCGCGGGCATCGGCAAGGCCGGCAACCCGCAGACGCAGAACGCCGTCGACCCGCGCCTGGTCATCGGCGCCTGCACCGAGGTCATCGCCGGCGAGCACCTGATCGCGACCGCCGGGGCGATGGACTCGCACGTCCACCTGATCTCCCCGCAGCAGTGCGAGCAGGCGCTGAGCAACGGCATCACCACCCTGTTCGGCGGCGGCACCGGCCCCACCGACGGCTCCAACGGCACCACCTGCACCCCGGGCCCCTACAACCTGGCCCGCATCCTTCAGGCCGCCGAGGACCTGCCGGTCAACCTCGGCATCATGGGCAAGGGCAACGCCAGTCTGCCCGGCGTGCTGGACGAGCAGATCGCGGCGGGCGCGGCCGCGCTGAAGGTGCACGAGGACTGGGGCTCCACCCCCGCGGTCATCGACACCGCGCTGGCGGTGGCCGACCGGCACGATGTCCAGGTCGCCATCCACACCGACACCCTCAACGAGGGCGGCTTCTTCGAGGACACCCGTTCCGCCATCGACGGCCGCACCATCCACACCTTCCACAGCGAGGGCGCGGGCGGCGGCCACGCGCCCGACATCCTGCGGGTGACCGGCGAGGCGAACGTCCTCCCCTCCTCCACCAACCCCACGCTGCCCTACACCAAGAACTCCGTCGACGAGCTGCTGGACATGGTGATGGTCTGTCACCACCTCAGCCACGAGATCCCCGAGGACGTCGCCTTCGCGGACAGCCGGGTGCGGGCCGAGACGATCGCCGCGGAGACGGTGCTGCACGACCGCGGCATCATCAGCATGATCTCCTCCGACTCGCAGGCGATGGGACGCATCGGCGAGTCCGTCACCCGGGCCTTCCAGATCGCGCACGTGTGCAAGGCGCAGCTCGGCCCGCTGCCGGAGGACTCCGAGCGCAACGACAACCAGCGCGTCCTGCGCTACCTCGCCAAGGTCACCATCAACCCCGCGATCGCCAGCGGCATCGCCGACTACGTCGGCTCGCTGGAGGCGGGCAAGCTGGCCGACATCGTGCTGTGGCCGATGCACTCCTTCGGCGCCAAGCCGAAGATGGTGATCAAGGGCGGCATCGTGTCCTGGGCGCAGATGGGCGACCCCAACGCCTCCCTGCCCACCCCGCAGCCGGTCTACTACCGCCCCACCTTCGGCCACTACGGCCGCGCGATGCAGGCGACGCACGTGACCTTCATGTCCCAGGCCGGCATCGCCGCGGGCGTCCCGGAGAAGCTGGGCCTGGAGCGCAACGTGCTGCCGGTGCGCAAGACCCGCACGATCGGCAAGCACAACATGGTCCGCAACGACGTGATCCCGGACATCACCGTCGACCCGGAGACCTACCAGGTCACCGTCAACGGCGAGGTGGCCACGATCGACCCGGCCCAGAAGCTGCCGCTCAACCAGCTCTACTTCCTGGTCTGACGCGTGTACCGGGAGAACACGGCCGCCGGCGGGGCGGCGGCCCGGGCGGAGAACGAGCGGGCGACGGAGCTGGACCGCCTCCTGGTCAGCCTCCAGCTGACCGACTCGGCGTTCCCCAGCGGCTTCTACACCCTGTCCCACGGGCTGGAAGGGTACGCGCAGGCGCGGGCGGTGGACCCCGGCTCGCTCCCCGCCCTGCTGCACGACCTCCTGCGGCACGGCGTGGGGCCCGGCGACGCCACCGCGCTCGCCCTCGCCCACCGGGCGGCGGCCGCCGACGACTGGGAGACGGTGGCCGCCGTCGACGCGCGGCTGCACGCCACCAAGCTCAACCGCGAGATGCGCCAGGCCGCCACCCGCACCGGGCGGCAACTGCTCGACCTGGCGGCCGAGGTGTTCGGGGCGGCCGGCATCGTCCGGTACCACCGGGCGGTGACCGACCGCCGCGTCCCCGGCACCCAGGCCGTGGCCGCCGGCGTGGTGTACGCGGCGAGCGGGGTCCCGGCCCGCCAGGCCGTCGCCTCGGACCTGTTCGCCTTCTGCGCGAGTTTCGCCGGCGCCGCGCTGCGGCTGCGGCTGACGGACCACCGCCGGGCCCAGTCCCTGCTGCGGGAGGCCGCCCCGGTGATCGTCGAGACCACGCACGCGGCACTCGCCCGCGAACTCGCCGACCTCGGGGCGACCACCTTCGCCGCGGACGTCATGTCCGCCCGGCACGAGCGGGCGGAGGCCCGCCTGTTCGCGACCTGACCGGACCTGACACCGGACCTGCCCGGACGCCGTGCGCGGCGTCCGCACCGAAAGGAAAGACCATGCGAGACAACGTCCTGCGCGTCGGGATCGGCGGCCCCGTCGGCTCGGGCAAGACGGCCCTGATCGAGGCCCTGGTGCCCGTCCTGATCGAGCAGGGCAGGCGGCCGGCCGTCATCACCAACGACATCTACACCCAGGAGGACGCCCAGCACGTCCGCCGGACGCTCCAGGGGGTCCTCGACGGCGACCGCGTGGTGGGTGTGGAGACCGGCGCCTGCCCGCACACCGCCGTCCGTGACGACCCCACGATGAACCTGGCCGCCGGGGCCGAGATGCTCGAGCGCCACCCCGACGTCGACGTCCTCCTCTACGAGAGCGGCGGCGACAACCTCACCCTCACCTTCAGCCCGGCCCTGGTCGACCTCTTCGTCTTCGTGCTGGACACCGCGGAGGGCGAGAAGATGCCGCGCAAGCGGGGGCCGGGCATCACCGAGTCCGACCTGCTGGTGATCAACAAGGTGGACATCGCCCCCTACGTGCGCACCGACCTCGGCGTGATGGAGGGCGACGCCCACCGGGTGCGGGGCGACGGGCCGGTGGTGCTGACCGACTGTCTGACGGGCAAGGGGGTCGACGAGGTGGCCGCCTTCATCGAGGCCCGGCACAAGGTCCTGACCTGAGATGACGGCGACCTTCGACCGGCTCGCGCCGGAACACTACGAACCGGTCCGGCTCCCGCCCGAGCTGGCGGCGTTCTCCTCCGTGCCCAGGACCCTCAAGCCGGGGTCGCCCGCCAAGGTGGGGGTCCTGGACCTGGGATTCGCGCGGCGCGGGGAGCGGACCGAGCTGGTCGCGCGGTACCAGAAGTCGCCGCTGCAGATCATGCGCCCCCTGTACGTCGACCCGGCGATGCCCGGCATGGCGTTCACCTACGTGATGGCCACCGGCGGGGGCGTCGCCCAGGCCGACCGCTACCGCCAGGACCTGCGGTGCGGCCCGGGCACGCAGGCCCTGTTCACGACGCAGGCCGCCACCAAGGTCTACCGGATGGAGGACGACTACGCGGCGCAGCGCGTCCACCTCACCGCCGAGGAGGGCGCCTACGTCGAGTACCTGCCCGATGCGGTCATCCCCTTCCGCGGCGCGCGCTTCCACCAGAGCGTCGAGCTGACGGTGCACGAGGGCGCCACGGTGGTCTACACGGAGACCTTCACCGCCGGGCGCCTCGCGCGCGGCGAGCGGCACGACTACACCGTGCTGACCAACGACCTGGAGGTCCGGCGCCCCGACGGCACCCTGCTGGCGGTGGACACCCTGCGGCTGCGGCCGGAGCAGCCGGGCGGGGTGACCGGGCCCGGGGTGTTCGCCGGGCACGACCACGTCGCCTCGCTCTACGTGATCAGTTCCGCCCGTCCCGCCGCGGAGATCGCGGACGCCCTGCACCGGTCCATGGAGTCGCACCCGGTGCTCCACGGGGCCAGCGTGCTGCCCGACGACTGCGGCGCCTGGGCGCGCGTGCTCGGGCAGGAGCAGCCCAGGGTGGCCGAGGCGGTCCGTGCCGGATGGGACGCCGTGCGGCGACTGCTCATCGGGCATCCGGCTCCCGACCTGCGCAAACCCTGACGGCCCGCCCCCGCCGACCCTGAGGAGACCACGTTCATGACCACCGTCCTCACCGCCGCCATGCCGCCGGGCTACGACTCGGGCGACACCGCCTGGATGCTCGCGGCGACCGCCATGGTGCTGCTGATGACACCCGCCCTGGCCTTCTTCTACGGCGGCATGGTGGCCACCCGGCACATCCTGGTGATGCTCAAGATGAGCTTCGCCTCGCTGTGCTTCGTGACCATCGCCTGGTTCCTGATCGGGTACAGCCTCGCCTTCGGGCCGGACGTCGGCGGGGTCGGGCTCATCGGCAACCTGGACCACGCCCTGCTGCGCGGCATCGAGCCGGACACCCTCACGGCCTCCTTCCCCACCTACATCTACGCCACCTTCCAGATGGGCTTCGCCATCGTCACGGTGGCGCTCATCAGCGGCTCCATCGCGGGCCGGGCCTCCATGCGGGGCTGGCTGGTGTTCTCCGTGCTGTGGCTGCTGATCGTGTACGTGCCGATCGCGCACTGGGTCTTCGACACCAAGAGCGGATGGATCTCGGCACACCTGGGCGCCCTGGACTTCGCCGGAGGCCTGCCGGTGGAACTCAACTCGGGCATCGCCGGCCTCGCCGCGGCCCTGGTGATCAGGGGACCCGCCGACTTCCGCCGCAGGGAGCCGCGCCCGAGCAACATCCCGCTGGTGATGATCGGCGTCGCCCTCCTGTGGTTCGGCTGGCTGGCCTTCAACGCCGGCTCGGCGCTGCGCGACACCGGCACCGCCGCCACCGCCTTCCTCAACACCCAGCTCGCCGCGGCGGGGGCCATGGTGACCTGGCCGCTGGTGGAGTACCTGAAGACCAAGAAGGTCACCATGATGGGCGTCGGCTCCTCCGCCGTGGCCGGCATGGTGGCCATCACCCCCGCCTGCGGCGAGATCGACCCGGTGGGCGCGCTGATCACCGGCCTGGTGACCGGGGCCTTCTGCGCCTGGGCCGTCACCCTCAAGTACCGCCTGAACGTCGACGACACCCTCGACGTGGTCGGCGTCCACGGCGCGGGCGGCTTCGTCGGCCTGCTGATGGTGGGCCTGTTCGCCACCCGAGGGGTCAGCGGGAAGGAAGGCCTCTTCTACGGCGGAGGCGGCTCCCTGCTGTGGCGGCAGGCCGTCGCCATCGTGGCCGTCGCCGCCTTCTCGTTCGTCATGACCTGGCTCATCGCCCAGGCCGTCGACAAGGTGGTCGGATTCGCCGAGAACGAGGAGTACGCCCGCGTGCCCGGTGAGGACGAGGAACGCGCCTACGACCTCCGTACCGTCGGCCGGCTGGACGCCCGGACCGCGGACGGCCGGGGCCTCGACAAGGAGAGCCTGGAACAGATCCAGCAGCTGCTGCGGGAACACCGCGAAGGCCGGCTGTAGCCGCCAGGGGCCCGCGGGTCCGTCGCCCGGCCTTCCCCAGACGCTGGGGAGGCCGGGCGCTATCGTGAACGCCATGCAGCGCCGCGTCACGTCCCCCGGGGTGTCCCGCACCCTCTCGGCCGGCGACACCCTCGGTCAGGCCGAGGCCGAGGCCGCGGAGGACGAGGCCTGGCCGGTCGCCGTCGGGACCACCTCGCTGAGCGTCCCGCTGCCCGGTCTCGACCGCCTGGTCGCCCCCTGGCGGCGCGCCTGGGACACCGCGGCCCGCCACGGCGGCACCGCCCACGCGACCGTCCTGTTCCCCTTCCTGTCCCGCGAGCGGGTGGACGGCGACGCCCGCGCCGCCCTCGCCCGCGTCTTCGCGGCGCACCCGCCGTTCGAGCTCCGGTTCGACGGGTGCGCCCGCTTCCCCGGCGTCCTGTGGCTGCGCCCCGAGCCGGATGCCCCGCTGCGCGCCCTCACCGCGGACGTCACCGCGCACTGGCCCGAACACCGCCCGTACGAAGGGCTGTTCGGTGACCTCGACCCCCATGTCACGGTCGCCAACAGCGGTGACGCGCGGCAGCACGACCTGATCGAGGCGGCGCTCTCCCCGCACCTGCCGCTGACCGAACGGGTCGAGGCGGTCGATCTGGTGGCGTACGACGGAGTGAAGTGGCGGCAGTGGCTCCGCTTTCCTCTCGGCCGGGCGGACGGCGCAGCGGCCGGCCATTCTTCAACAAATTGTTGACGCCCGGCGGCCGGGTGGGGTTGGCTGCCTGCTGTGACAGCGAGCTCTCCGACACCGGCCTCCCGGGGCCTCGCCCTGTTCAACGCCCTGGACGAGGCCGCCGCCCGGGCGGCCCTGGGCGAGATCTGCGCCGCCCCGTCCTGGGCCTCGTACCTGGTCGCGCGCCGTCCCTACGCCGACGCCGAGGCGCTGTGCGCCGCCGGGGACGCGGCGACGGCGGCCCTGACCGCGGACGGCCTGGCCGAGGCCATGGCGGCGCACCCGCCGATCGGGCGGCCGAAGCCCGGCGACCCGGTGTCCGCCCGGGAGCAGCGCGGCATGGCGGGCGCCGACGAGGCGCTCCGCTCCGAGATGCTGGAGCTCAACCTGGCCTACCAGGAGCGGTTCGGCCAGGTGTTCCTGATCTGCGCCACCGGCCTCACCGCCGAGGAGATGCGGGACGCCGTCCAAGACCGCCTCGGCAACACGCCGGAGCGGGAGACGGAGATCGTCCGCGGGGAACTGGGCAGGATCAACCGCATCCGTCTCGCCCGCCTCGCCGAGGCGGGCCCGTCCGAGGAGGACGCACGCCCATGACGTCCGGCACCGCTCCCGCCACCGTGTCCACCCACGTCCTCGACACCGGCCTGGGCCGGCCCGCCGCCGGCGTGCGGGTCTCCCTGGCCGCCCGCACCGGAGCCGACGAGCCCTGGCAGGCGCTGGGCGGCTCCGCCACCGACGCCGACGGACGCTGCCGGGACCTCCCCGGCCCGCCCGCCGGCGCCACCCACGTCCGTCTCGTCCTGGACACCGGCGCCTACCTGGCGGGCCGGGAGGGGGCCGAGGGCGCGTTCTTCCCGGAGGTGGCGGTGGCCTTCGCCGTCGAGCCCGGCGAGCACTACCACGTGCCCCTGCTCCTCAGCCCGTTCGGCTACTCCGTATACCGAGGGAGCTAGGGACATGACCGACCACCCCGCCCGGACCGCGCGCCTGGGCCAGAACCAGTACGGCAAGGCGGAGACCCGGGTCGTCCGGATCACCCGCGAGGGCGAACTCCACCACATCAAGGACCTGAACGTCTCCGTCTCGCTCTCCGGCGACATGGACGACGTCCACTACTCCGGGTCCAACGCCAACGTGCTGCCCACCGACACCACCAAGAACACGGTCTACGCCTTCGCCAAGGAACACGGCATCACCTCCCCGGAGGAGTTCGGCCTGCTGCTGGCCCGGCACTTCGTGCGGTCGCAGGAACCCATCCGGCGGGCGCGGATCCGGATCGAGGAGTACGCCTGGGAGCGCATCGGCGGCCCCGACGCCCAGCACTCCTTCGCCCGCACCGGCGGCGGCACCCGGGTGACCCAGGTCGTCCACGACGGGGAGCGCTGCGAGGTGGTCTCCGGCCTGAAGGACCTGACCGTCCTGAACACCACCGACTCCGAGTTCTGGGGCTACCGCAAGGACCGGTACACGACACTGCCCGAGGCCTACGAACGGATCCTTGCCACCGACGTCTCCGCCCGCTGGCGCTACGCCTGGACCGGCGCGGACGGCGGGACCGCGCCCGACTGGGACCTCTGCTACCGGGAGTCCCGGCGTCACCTGCTGGACGCCTTCGCCCAGACCTACTCGCTCTCCCTCCAGCAGACGCTCTACCGGATGGGCGCGCGGGTCGTGGAGAGCCGCCCGGAGATCGAGGAGATACGCCTCTCGCTGCCGAACAAGCACCACTTCCTCGTCGACCTCGAGCCGTTCGGGCTGGAGAACGACAACGAGGTGTACGTCGCCGCCGACCGTCCCTACGGGCTGATCGAGGCGACCGTCCTGCGCGACGGCGCTGAGGCCCTCATCCCGGCCGACCTCACCCACCTCTGAGACCCGTACCACCACCGCTCGTCCCCGCAGCCCGACCGGAGAACCACCATGGCAGCCACAGCCGGACACCCCGCCCGCACCGTCATCGAGAACTGCGCCGTCGCGACCGTCGACGCCCAGGACACCGAGTACGCCGAGGGTCACGTGGTGGTCGCCGGCCAGGTGATCGAGTCGGTGGGGGAGGGGAAGGCCCCCGAGGGGCTGGAGAACGTGGTGCGGCGGATCGACGGCACCGGTCACCTGGTCACCCCCGGGCTGGTCAACACCCACCACCACTTCTACCAGTGGCTCACCCGCGGCCTGGCCACCGACCACAACCTCTTCGACTGGCTGGTCGCCCTCTACCCCACCTGGGCGCGGATCGACGAGCCGATGGTGCACGCGGCCGCCCAGGGCTCGCTGGCCATGATGGCGCGCGGCGGCGTCACCACCGCCATGGACCACCACTACGTCTTCCCCCGCGGCACCGGCGACCTCGCCGGGGCCGTCATCCGCGCCGCGCGGGAGACCGGGGTGCGCTTCACCCTCGCCCGGGGCTCCATGGACCGCGGCGAGTCCGACGGCGGACTCCCGCCGGACTTCGCGGTGGAGAGCCTGGACGGGGCGCTGGCCGCCACCGAGCGGACGGTCGCCCAGCACCACGACGCCTCGTTCGGGTCGATGACCCAGGTCGCCGTCGCGCCCTGCTCGCCCTTCTCGGTGTCCACCGAACTCATGCGTCAGGGCGCCGAGTTGGCACGCCGGCTCGGGGTCCGGCTGCACACCCACGGGTCGGAGACGGTGGAGGAGGAGAAGTTCTGCCACGAGCTGTTCGGCATGGGACCGACCGACTACTTCGAGTCCACCGGCTGGCTCGGCGAGGACGTGTGGATGGCGCACTGCGTGCACATGAACGACGCCGACATCGCCGCGTTCGCCCGCACCGGGACCGGCGTGGCCCACTGCCCGTCCTCCAACGCCCGCCTGGCGGCCGGGATCGCCCGCGTACCCGACATGCTCGCCGCCGGGATCCCGGTCGGGCTCGGCGTCGACGGCACCGCCTCCAACGAGTCCGGCGAACTGCACACCGAACTGCGCAACGCCCTCCTGGTCAACCGCCTGGGCCCGCACCGGGAGGCCGCCCTCACCGCGCGTCAGGCGCTGCGGCTGGGCACCCACGGCGGCGCCCGGGTCCTGGGGCGGGACGCGGAGATCGGCTCCCTCGAGCCGGGCAAGCTCGCCGACCTGGTGCTGTGGAGGATGGACACCCTGGCCCACGCCTCGATCGCCGACCCGGTGGCCGCCCTGGTGCTGGGCGCGGCCGCGCCGGTGACGCTGTCCCTGGTGGGCGGCGTCCCGGTGGTGGAGAACGGGCGGCTGCTCACCGTCGACGAGGACGCCGTGGCCCGCACCACCCGCGACGAGGCCCGCCGGCTGGCCCGCGTCACCGCGGGCGAGGAGTGACCGGCGGCCGGCCGGTCAGGTGTCCGGGCCCTCCCAACGCATGAGGTTGGCGAAGAGTTCGGCCTGCTCCACGGCGTCGTCCAGCGCGTGATGGGTGTGCCGGCGCCGCGACAGCAGGTGCCGGGGCATCGTCCCCTTGGCGACCGCCCGCAGGGGCAGGCCGGCCTTGGCCGCGTACAGGGTCTTCATGTCCATGCAGCCGGAGTGGCCGAACGGGCTGCCGCCGGTGAAGCGGATCAGGTACCAGTACAGGAACATCCAGTCGAACGCGACCGGGTAGCCGCAGACCACCGGCTGCGCGCCCGTGGACACCTCGCCCACCCAGGCCGTGAACTCGGTGAGGGCGACCGCCGGGTCCGCCCCCTCGCGGCACAGCCGGTCCCGGTCGAGGCCGCTGACCGCCAGCGCCTGGGGATCGAACTCGGCAGAGATCGGCCGCAGTTCGCGGTAGAAGGTGTGCTCCTCGGGGTCCGTGGGGGTGAAGCCTTCGGCGTCCTGCCGCCCGGCGACGGCGGCGCCGAAACTGATCATCGAGTACGGGCCGGGGACCGGGCCGTCCGCCTCGATGTCCACGGAGATGTACAGGCTGGGTTTCACGCGTCGCCGGCTCATGCGCCGAGCCTCCCAGCGGCGGACGGGCGCGCGACAGCGATTTTCCCCCGCCCCGGCGTCCGGGTGACGCCGGGGCGGGGCGCGGGGCCGGTGTCACCGGACGCCGGGGCCGTCGTGGGCCGCGGAAGGGAAGCGCGGGGGAAGGCCCCCGCCCGGTCGGCGCGTCTCCCGCCCCGGGCGCAGGGTCGCCGCGGCCAGGGCGAGGGCCGCGGCTCCCAGGACGGCGGCCACCAGGAAGGCCAGGCGGTAGCCGTCCGCGGTCGCCGCCACCAGGGGGGAGCCCTTCTCGAGCAGCTCCCCGGTCCGGCCCGCCGCCAGCGTGGTGAGCACCGCCAGCCCCAGCGAACCGCCCACCACCTGCGTGGTGTTGAACAGACCGGAGGCCAGCCCGGCGTCCCGCTCCGCCACCCCGGACATGGCCAGCCCCGTGAGCGCCGGCATGGCCACGGCGAACCCGGCCGACAGCAGCAACAGGGGCGCCAGCACGTCGGCGGTGTACGAACCGTCGGCCCGTGCCGCGGCCAGCAGCCCCATGCCTGCGGTGGCCAGGACGAGCCCCGCCAGCAGCACGCGGTACGGCCCGAAACGGCCCACCAGCCGGGCGGCCAGGCCCAGCGTGATCGCGCCGATCAGCAGCGGGGCGGGCAGGAAGGCGAGCGAGGTGGCCAGCTCGTCCTGGCCCAGCACCCGTTGCAGGTAGAGGGTGCCGATGTACTGGAAGCCGTACATGGTCCCCAGCATCAGCACCTGGGTGCCGTTGGCGCCGGCCAGGGTGCGGGAGCGGAGGATGCCCAGCCGCAGCAGGGGGTGCGCCGCCCGGCCCTGACGGACGGCGAAGCCGGCGAACAGCGCCGCCGAGAGACCGGCCAGGGCGAGCGTCGCCCCGGCGGAGCGCCCGGCGGAGCCGATGATGGTCCAGACGGTCGTCATCAGAGCCCCGGTGACCAGCAGCGCCCCCCACCAGTCGGCCGAACGGCCCGGCCCCGCGCCCTGGTCGGCGGGCAGCACCCGCACCGCCGCGAACCAGGCGACGACCCCGATCGGCAGGTTGATCAGGAAGATCCAGTGCCATCCCGCCGCCTGGGTGAGCGCCCCGCCCAGGAAGGTGCCCAGCGCCGCCCCGGTGGCGCCCACGGCGCTGAACACCGCGATGGCGCGGGCCTGTTCGCGCGGCTGCGGGTAGAGGGCGACGATCATGCCGAGCACCACCGCCATGGTCGCGGCCCCGCCGACGCCTTGGAGGGCGCGGGCGGCGACCAGCGTCCCCTGGTCGCCGGCCACTCCGCACAGCACCGACGCCAGGGTGAAGAGGGCGAGCCCGGAGGTGAACATCCGCTTGCGGCCCAGCAGATCGCCCAGCCGACCGGCCAGCAGCAACAGCCCGCCGAACGGGATCAGGTAGGCGTTCACCACCCACGCCAGCCCCGCCGCGGAGAACCCGAGGTCACGCTGGACCGCGGGCATCGCCACCGTGACGATGTTGCCGTCCAGGATGGTCATCAGCGCGCCCGCGCAGAGGATGAGCAGCGACCGTGAACGGGACGGTTTTGGGACGGAGTTGGCGTCCTTCCGCGGTGAAGGCTCGAGCACTGACATGACGGCGGATCCCCCTGCGTGTCCCATGGTGCACGACTTGTAACGGAGTACATCGTGGGTGACCATGGAGCTCCGGCGTAAGGAGGCACTTTCATGTCCCAGCGGAACACCGGTGTTACCTCCCAGGCAGTGACCGCGGAGGCCTGTCCGGTCCAGGAGGTGCTGGACCGGGTGTCGGGGAAGTGGAGCGTCGGCATCCTGGTCGCGGCGGCCCAAGGCCCGATCAGGTTCACGGAGTTGGAGCGGGCGGTCACCGGCATCAGCCGCCGCATGCTCACTCTCACGCTGCGCAACCTGGAGCGCGACGGACTGGTCACCCGCACCGTGTTCCCGACGGTCCCGCCCCGGGTGGAGTACGAGATCACCCCCGTCGCCCGGGAGCTGTACGAGACGCTGCTCCGGCTGACCGACTGGGCGGAGCGCCACCGCACCACCATCCACCGCTCCCGCGTCGCCTACGACGCGGAGCACGCCGTGCCGGCCTGAGGGCGCGAAGAAGCGGCGAGGAAAGCGACAGGGCTGATATCAGAGGAGTTGAGAAGGAAGCCCCGTCATGGCCTCGCCGCGTTCCGCACCCTAACAGTCACTCCGGCACCAGGTCGCGGAGATTTCCCGGAGTGATCACCCGCGCTTCGGCGCCCAGTCCCTCCGGCCGCGCCGGCCCGACGAAGGTGACCGGGCCGTCCGGCGCCCTCTCCTCGTCGCCCACGATCACCCGCACTCCGTTGTCCGCGAGCAGCCCGGTCAGGTACCGCACGGTGAGCGGCCTGCGCTCGACCGCGCCCCGCACCAGCATGCCCGTCGAGACCCGGTGGCCGGCCGCCCGGTTGGATTCGGGGCTGCCCCTGAGGTGGACGTGCATCCACCTGGCGTGCCAGCCGCCGTGCTCGTCACGGGCGAAGACCAGGGGCAGCGCCACCCGGCCAGGACCGCGCAGTTCCGACTTCATCCGGACGGTGCGGGGCTCGAAGGGCGCCCCGGCCTGTTCGGCGTCGCGCAGCATGAACCCGAAGAAGGACTCCGCCACCTGCTCGAAGTTCTCCCCGCTGTAGACGTGGACCATCGGCACGACGAACGCCGCCTCGACGGCGGCGAGCCGCAGGTCGATGAACTCCGAGGCGCCCTCGGGCGCGTCGGTGATGTCGCCCGAGTGGGCGCCGCCGACCGCGGTGAGGGCGGTCCAGTCGAGCCATCCCAGCGTCCGGTAGTTCTCGTCCAGCAGGAGCGCGGACAGGTCGTGGTCGGTGGTGCGCTCCGTCTGCCTCCAGTACATGAAGAACCGCAGCAGCTCGCCCTCGACCTCCGACGTCGAGCCACGCGGCAGCACGCCCAGGTCCGAGGGGACGTTCTTCCCGCTCAGCGGCAGCGCCACGTCGAGCATCGCCGGGTCCACGACCACCGTGCCGGTGACCGGAAGACGCCGCCGCAACTCCGTGTCGGCCAGCGCGGCGAGCCGCTCCCGGACCTTGCGCGGCATGCCGGGCCGGGTGTCTGCCGTCGCCCAGGCGCGTCCCGAACGGTTGAGGAAGAGCCGCTGCCCGCCGAAGCGGCCGGCCCGGTTCTCCAGGTGCTCGCGCATCGAGAGCAGGACCCGTCCCGACACCTCCGGCGCCACCCGTGCGGCGGCGTCCAGCACCGCCTCCCGCTGCGCCTCGTCGCCGGCGGCCAGCACCAGGCGGTCCAGCGCCCGGTACAGCCGACCCGGCGCGGAGGCCAGCAGACCCGTCGCCCCCACGATGTCGCCCTCGGCCAGCAGTCTCTCGACACGGCTCTCGAAGGTGGGCGCCTCCAGCTCGCCGCGGGCCACCGCGAACACCTTCGCGGCGTGCGGCCACCGCGGGTGCTCGTGCGGGTGGAGCCGTTCGCCGAGCCGCTTCCACCGCTCACGGTGCCGGTGCACGTCGGCCAGCTTCGCGGGGGAGTCCGCGACCACGCCGTCCAGCCCCGCGAGCAGGGCCCTGCGCAACGGCCGCCGCAGGGAACGGAACCGGACCGGCTCCTCCAGGGTGACCGACGCGCCGGAGAGGGCGCAGGCCAGCCGCAGCACGTCCGTCACGGTGTCGAGCAGGAGTTCCTGCCCGGCGACGGCCCGTACCGCGTTGATCACCGCCCGGTTCTCGCGCAGCGGGATCGTCTCCGGCTGCGGGCCGCGCGCGCAGTGCCCGGCGAGCAGCCGCAGGTCCTCCAGCCCGTCCTCGCCGAGGGGGACGGGGGAGCCGGCCAGCGACAGGTACAGCGCGGTGAGTTCGTCCTCCTGCGGGCCACCGAGGTGGAGAACGGTGACGCGGTCGCCGGCCGCGGCGATCAGCTCGTCGTGCGCGGCGAGCATCTCCTCGTAGCGGTGCCCGTAGGAGCCGTAGGAAGGCAGGGTGAGCAGATTCAGCACACCGTCGCTCAGCTGCTCGAGCACGCCGGGCCGGGCCACCTCGTCGGCAAGCGCCTCGGTCACGCAGCGGTGCCAGAACTCCTCGGTGTCCGGCACGCCGGCCGGGAAGTCCTTGAAGTACACGTTGTGCCGCACGTGGTCGCCCACCAGCTCCCGGACCGTCGCCAGGGTGCGCCGCGCCACCGGCTCGACGAACTCCGGGGCCAGCCCGGAGAGGTGCCTCAGCAGGTCGCCGGAGAGGGTGAAGCCCACCGACAGCAACGCCGCGTCGAACCGACGGGCGAGTGAGGCGCCGTCACCCGGCCGGCCCACAGGAGCCGGCAGGCGGAAGGTGCGGCGGACGACCAACTGTTCGAAGGCGGTGTGCATGCAGCGATGATCCCAGCGGCCCTCGTGCGGGCGCACCGGAGTTTTCGAGTGGCGGAGCGGGTCGGGGACGCCAGAGTGGAGGCATGGACAGGCAGATCACCCAGCACCGGATCTACGACAGTTCCCCCGACGACGAGGGAGCGCGCGTCCTCGTCGACCGTCTCTGGCCGCGCGGGATCAGCAAGGACGCGGCGCACCTCGACGCGTGGCTGCGCGAGGTCGCGCCCACCAACGAGCTGCGCCGCTGGTACGGGCACGACCCCGAGCGGTACGAGGAGTTCCGCGACCGCTACCTCGCCGAGCTCGCCGACGACGCGCACCGCGAGGCCGCGGACCGGCTGCGGGCCTTCGCCGACCAGGGCCCGGTGGCGCTGCTGACGGCCACCCGCGACCCGGCGATCAGCCATACGGCGGTCCTGGCCGAGTGGCTCACCGGCGGCGAGGGTCGCTGAGACGGGGGCGCGGCTCGCGGGGCGTACGGGGCGTGCAGAAGTGCGGGGCGGGGTGGCTCAGGTCTGCTTGCGGGCGGCCTGCTGCCGCTGCCGCTTGCCCAGGGGCGCCTGGGAGAGGTCCTCGGCCTGTGAGCGCAGGTGCTTGTAGCCGTAACCCCGCTCCTCCAGCCACGCCCGGGCCGTCCGCTCGGCGCGTTCGGTGGCCTCCAGGATGTCCTCCTCCGCCTCCCCGGTGTCCTGGAAGCGGAAGGTGAAGGCCGGCCGGGAGGCCACGTCGTAGCTGAGGTGCCCCTCGGGGGTGAAGGCGGCCCGCAGCATGTCGTGCTCCGCGGCGTGGGCCAGGAGCTCCGACCGCTGCCCGGCGTCGAGGCCGTCGAAGACGCCGCGGACGGTGATGCGGAACGTGCGTGTGCTCATCCGGCGACCCTAACCGGCGGGGCGGGGCGGCTCCACGCGGTTTTCCCCCGGGCGGCCTCCCGTCCCGCGGCCCGTGACCCGTGGGCTGCGGGAGTCGCGGGTGCGGAGGCGGGCGGCGTGCGGAGTCACCTGCGCCGGGGGGAGGCCACGAGGTAGCGGACACCGGTGCGGGGCTCGCTGTAGGCGCCCGCGTGCCACCCCGAGGCGTTCAGCGCCTCCTCGCAGGCACTGAGCAGGGCGGGGTCGGCGGTCCGCACCTCCACCGCCTCGGGCTGGGCGGACGGCTCCACGCGGTAGCCCTCGGCGCCCGGCCCCGCCGGGCGGCAGCCGGCGGCCTCCAGGGCGATGGCCGCCGCCTGCGGCAGGTGCGAGCGCTCCCAGCCGCACGGGCGGTCCACCGAGCCGTCGGGGTTGGTCATCCGCCGCAGCTCCACCAGCCCCTGCCACGCCCCCCGCACCTCCGCCGTGCGGGCCGGCGCGTCGCTCTCCCCGCCGAGCCGGGCGGCGAACACGCCGGCACGGGACGGTTCGGCCGGGGCCGCCCGCACGGCGTCGCCCTGCGCCGCCGCGTCCGGCCCGGGCGGGGGCGCGGACACGGTCTCCGGCCGATCGCGCAGCCGACGGCCCGCCGGGGTGAGGTAGCAGTCGTGCGGCGGCCGGGGGTGCCGGAACGCCAGCCCCAGGCGGACCAGCGCGGTCAGCTGGGCGGAGGCGCCCCTCAGCCTGCCCGTCGCGGGGTCCGCCGCGTCGATCACCCGCCGCTGCGCGGCCGTCGGGCCGCCTCCCCTAGTGCTCGGGCCGCCTCCCGCAGTGCTCGCCGCCATGGTCAGGGCCTCCGCGCCTCGATCAGGTACCGCTGGGAGTGGGCCACGAAGGGACCGTGACGCTCCATGAAGTCGTGCAGCACGGCCAGCCGGTCGCGGTACTCCTCGACGGTGAAGCCGGGGACGGTCCAGATCACCTTGCGCAGGAAGTGCACCACCGCGGCGACGTCGTGGAACTCCATCCGCAGCGCCTCCTGGCGCAGGTCGACCACCTCCAGGCCCGCCGCCTCCGCCGCGGCCGTCGCGGCGTGCGGCGTGCTCCCGGAGCGGGTGGCCAGGGGGTCCGCCTTCGCCCCCGCGGGGCTGGTGGGCCCGTCGTCGCGCCCCTCCCGCATGAACTCGGCGAGCTCGCGCACCGTCCCGGACCCGACCTGCTGCGACAGGTACGTCCCGCCGGGCCGCAGGACCCGGTGCACCTCGTCCCAGCGGGTGACCACCGGGTGCCGGCTGACCACGAGGTCGAAGAGCCCGTCGCGGAAGGGCAGACCGTCGCTCTCCCCGACGTGCACCACCGTCCCGCCCAGCGGCGCCAGGGTGCGGCGGGCGATCGCCACGTTCGGCGGCCACGCCTCGGTCGCGGCCAGCAGCGCCGGCGCCCGCGGGACGGTGGCCAGGACCTCCCCGCCGCCGGTCTGCACGTCGAGCGCCGCCCGGGCGCCGGCCATGCGCTCCCCGAGCAGCCGGGCGTACCCCCAGGTAGGGCGCGCCTCGCTCGCCCGGCCCCGGAACCAGGAGAAGTCCCAGCCCTCCGTCGGGACCGACGCCCCCTCGGCCAGCAGTTCGTCGAAGTCAGCCATCGTCAGAGCATCGCAGAGCGGCCGCCGCGTCCGCACGGCGATATCGGCGGGCCGGCACGGCCGGGCGCCGGGGCCTTTCCCGCCGTCGTCCGTGCGTGCGCGGGATCACTGGCGGTAGCCCGACAGGAAGCGGCCGATGCGGCTGATGGCGGTGTCCAGGACGTCGGCATGCGGCAGCGTGAGGATACGGAAGTGGTCCGTGCCGGGCCAGTTGAAGCCGGTGCCCTGCACCACCTGGATCTTCTCCCGCAGCAGCAGGTCGAGCACGAACCGCTCGTCGTCGACGATCGGGTGCACGGCGGGGTCGATGCGGGGGAACGCGTAGAGGGCGCCCTTCGGCTTCACGCAGGAGACGCCCGGGATCTCGTTCAGCTTCTCCCACGCCGTGTCGCGCTGCTCGTGCAACCGTCCGCCGGGCGCGGTGAGTTCGCGGATCGACTGCCGGCCGCCGAGCGCCGCCTGGATGGCGTACTGGGCCGGGGCGTTGGCGCACAGCCGCATGGAGGCCAGCATGGTGAGGCCCTCCAGGTAGTCCTTGGCGTGCTCGCGCGGACCGGACACCACCAGCCAGCCGCTGCGGAAACCGGCGACCCGGTAGGTCTTGGAGAGGCCGCAGAAGGTGAGCACCACCAGGTCGGGCGCGAGGGCGGCGGCCGGGTGGTGCACGGCGTCGTCGTAGAGGATCTCGTCGTAGATCTCGTCGGCGAACACCATCAGCCCGTGCCGGCGGGCGAGGTCGAGGATGCCCTCCAGGATCTCCTTCGGATACACCGCGCCGGTCGGGTTGTTGGGGTTGATGATCACGACCGCCCTGGTGCGGTCGGTGATCTTCGACGCCATGTCGGCCAGGTCCGGGTACCAGTCGGACCCCTCGTCGCAGAGGTAGTGCACCGCCTTGCCGCCGGCCAGCGTGGTGACGGCGGTCCACAGCGGGAAGTCCGGGGCGGGGATGAGGATCTCGTCGCCGTTCTCCATGAGGGCCTGCACCGCCATGGAGACCAGCTCGGAGACGCCGTTGCCGAGGAACACGTCGTCCACGCCCACCTCGACGCCGCGGGCCTGGTAGCGCTGGGCCACGGCGCGGCGCGCGGAGAGGATGCCGCGCGAGTCGGTGTAGCCGTGCGCCTGGGGCAGCATCCGGATCATGTCCTGGAGGATCTCCTCCGGGGCCTCGAACCCGAAGAGCGCCGGGTTGCCGGTGTTGAGGCGCAGGACGCTGTGCCCGGCCTCCTCCAGCGCGTTGGCGTGCTCGATCACCGGGCCGCGGATCTCGTAACAGACCTCGCTGAGTTTGCTCGACTGGCGGAACTCCATCGTGTGCCCCTCGGGTTCGTGGTGTTGCTTGGTTTTACCAAGCGGGCACTTGGAAAGTCCAACCTGTTGTCTAGACTGCCGGTCATGTCACCTCGCCGCAGCTACGACCAGTACTGTTCCGCCGCGCGGGCGCTCGACCTCGTGGGGGACCGGTGGACCCTGCTGATCGTCCGGGAGCTGCTCGCCGGACCGCGCCGTTACACCGACCTGCACGCCGACCTGCCGGGCGTCAGCACCGACATGCTGGCGACCCGGCTGCGCGACATGGAGCGCGACGGGCTCCTCGCCCGGCGTCGGCTGGCGCCGCCCGGGAACGCCTCCGTCTACGAACTGACCTCCCGTGGGCGTGAGTTGACGGGTGTGCTGCACGCGCTCGGACAGTGGGGCGCGGGCGAGCTCGGGGACCGCGGGCCCACGGACGCGGTGCGCGCCCACTGGTTCGCCCTGCCGCTGCTGCGGGCGCTGGAGGCCGCGGGCGTGCGGGGAGTGGTGCAGGTGTCCCTGGAGGAGGGGGAGTTCCACCTCCACGCGGGCTCGGCCGAGGGCCCGGTCTACGGCATCGGAGCGGCGCCGGGGGAGCCGGACCTGCGCCTGGACCTGGACGCCCGGACGTGCCTCGCACTGGCGCGGGGGGAGCTGGACGCGGCGGCGCTGCTGGTGCGGGTCTGAGGCGCGGCTGTCGCGGGCCGGGGTGAGAGCCGGAGGGCGGTTGCTCATCCCGCTCCGGCGCATGCCTCCGCCTCTGCCAGGTACCGCGCCACCGGGCCCAGGGTCAGCATGCCGCCGGCGGCGCCGGCGTGTTCCGCACGGGCGTCACGCAGGGCAGCCGCGGAGCGTGCCGCCACTTCGTGCTCGCCGAGGCGTACGGCGGCGCGGGCGGTCAGGCACCACATGGCCTCCTGCATGTGGTCACACGGTGGTTCGGGCGCCGCGGCCAGGGCGGTACGGGCCTCGTCGCCCCGGGCCTGGGCGAGCAGCACGAGGGGGCGCGTCCAGGGCGCGTACGGGCCCCAGTCGAGGCGCGGGTCGGTGGGAGCGGGCCGGTCGTGCAACAGGCGCAGCCCCAGCAGGGCGAGCGGGAACAGGCCGCGGTGCAGTCCCGGCATGCCGGCCCCGCGGAGGGCGTCCTCGGCGGCACGGTAGTGCGCCGCGGCCGCGGCGGCGGTGGGCCCGCCGGGTTCGGTGCTGTGGGCGGCCGTGGCCCGGGCCCGGAACCACCCGGTGAGGACGGGGACGAGGGGCGCTTCGGTGCTGGCGGCGAGCTGGTCGGCGGCGTCGGCGTGCGAGGTCGCGGAGTCGAGGTCGCCGAAGGCCGAGGCGGACTGCAGGCGCACGAGTCGGCCGAGTACGGCGAAGTTCGGCAGCTCGTGCCGGGTGGCGAGGTCGAGGATCTCGGCGCCGGTCCTGTCCCGTGCCGCCGCGAGCCCGGGGCGGGTGAAGGACTGCAGGAACACTCCGTTGAGGGCGAAGGCCAGCAGGGCGGGATCGGCCAGCTCCCGTGCCAGTTCCTCGGCCTGCCGTGCCGCCTGCTGCGCGCGCTCCCGCTCGGGTCCGGACAGATCGGCGCTGCGGCTCTCGACGGCGACCGTGGCCAGGAGGCGGGCGCGCAGGTCCGCGGGGCCGTCCTGGCCGAGCCCGGTGAGCGTACGCTCGGCAGCCGCCACGACGGCTCGGGACTGCTCGGGGTCGTCGGCCCGGCTCCAGAGGGCGGGCACGTCGTAGGCGCCGATGATCCGGGCGGTCAGGAAGAGGTCTCCCGTGCGTTCGGCCGCGTGGATGGCGGCGAGGCGGTCGCGCCGGGAGTGGACGAGGGCGTCGCCGCCCGCCAGCGCGAGCGTGCGGGCCAGGTCCACGGTGGTGCGCGGGCCGAGCCGGACACCATTGCCGGTCCACCCCGTGCGTACGCCTTCGTAGGGAGCCGAGCCGTTGAGGATGTCCGTCTCCAGGCGCTGGAGGCCGGCACCGGGGTCGAGTCCGAGTTGGCCGACGAGCATCGCGCGGGCGCGGCGCAGAGCGGCCAGCGCGTCGGCCCGGCGGCCCGCGCGGTACAGCGCGCGGGCAAGCAGTTCCCAGGCCGGCTCGCGCCACGGGTGTTCGGCGACATGGGCGCCCAGTTCGGCGACGAGATCGGCCCCTTCCCCGGAATCGAGGAGGATGCGGGCGCGCAGTTCCACCCCCTCCAGCCTCAGTTCCTCCAGCCGGGTCCGCTCGTGCCGCGCCCATGCGGAGCCGGCCACATCGGCGTAGGCGGGGCCGCGCCACGCCGCGAGTGCCGCGCCGAGGTCGGTCGAAGCGTCGGGGTCGGTCGGAGCGTCGGGGTTGCGGCGGGCCCGGGCCAGCGCGTCCTGGAAGCGATGGGCGTCCACGTCCTCGCGCGGCAGGCGCAGCGCGTAGCCGGGACCTTCGGTGACGATGACGCGCGGCGGACTGCGGGGCGGCCGGTCGGGTTCCAGGGCGCGGCGCAGCGCGGCGACGAACGTACGCAAGGCGCCCACGGCGCGGGCCGGCGGATCGGTCCACAGGTCGTCGACGAGGGTGTCGGTGGTGACCAGTCGTCCCTCGGCGGCGACGAGCCGGGCGAGTACCTCACGGTGGCGGGGTCCGCCCAGGTCGACCGGGCTGCCGTCGTCGCGGAGGGCACGCACCGCACCGAGCACGTCGATTCTCATGCCCCCATCCTCCGTGCCAGGGGCCGGCTGCGCCCCACCGTACTGATCGGCTGCTGATCGCCGTCGCCCAAGCTGATCCGGTCAAGCCCTCGACCCGAAAGGGTGGTCCCTCATGACGCCCACCGTTCCCGGTTTCGATCACGTCCGCCTGCCCGGCGCGGACGGTGTGGAGCTGGCCGCAGCCGTCGGTGGCAGCGGCAGCCCGGTCGTGCTGTTGCACGGCTTTCCCCAGACCCACCTGATGTGGCGACACGTCGCCGAGCGGCTCGCCGACGCGCACACGGTGATCTGTCCTGACCTGCGGGGCTACGGCGCCAGCGACAAGCCCGCGGCCACCGGCCCCGACGTGTACGCCAAGCGCACCATGGCCGCCGACGTCGTGACGCTGGCGGCGGCGCTCGGTCACGAGCGCTTCGCCCTCGTCGGTCACGACCGAGGCGCCCTGGTCGCCTTCCGGGCGGGGTTGGACCACCCCGAGACGGTCACGCACCTGGGCATCCTCGACATCGTGCCGACACTCGACATGTGGAACGTCCTGCACGGCGTCCCGGCGGCGGTCGGCTACCACCTCTTCCTGATGGCGCAGCCGCCGGGCCTGCCGGAGGCGATGATCGCAGGCAGTGCGGACGCGTTCTTCGGCTCCTTCCTCGACGCCTGGGCCGCCGACCCGACCGCCATGTCCGAGGAGGTGCGTGCCGAGTACCTGCGCGCGAGCGCCGCGGCGGTGACGTCGATCGTGGCGGACTACCGGGCCTCGGCGGGCATCGACGTCGAGCACGACCAGGCGGACCTGGACGCGGGGTCGCAGCTGGCGATGCCCGTGACGGTCGTCCAGCAGGACTGGGGCGCGCAGCTCGGCTACGACGCCGCCGGGGTGTGGAAGGCGTGGGCGCCGGACCTGGACCACCGGCTGACCCGTGCCGGGCACTTCATGGCCGAAGAGGCGCCCGACGAGATCGCGGCGGCGATCCAGGAGCTGCTGGCCCGCTGAGCCCCGTGCACGCGGCTCGTCGGCCGGGCCACGGCCGCTGGGCGCGCGCCAGGGGTTCGGCGTTCTCTGCCCGCGTCGGGCGCCCCGGCGCTCGGTGCTCTTCGTCGTCGTCCTCGGGGGCCGGTGCGGGGCGCGTGGCAGGGCCCGCGGCCCGGGACCGGGGCGAGCCCGTCGCCGGGGTCCGTTGCCGAGGCCCGTTGCCGGGGTCCTGCGATCGCGGGACCCCGGCAACGGGCCGGGAGACGTGCCGCCCGGGCCGGGAGACGTGCCGCCCGGGCCGGGAGACGTGCCGCCCGGGCCGGGCGGCGGGGTTCACGCCCCGGGGCGACCCCGGCCGCGGGTGAGGGTGTAGCCCCAGACCCCGGCGAGGGCGGCGAGGATGCCGCCCGCGGCGGTCCAGAGCCAGCGGTCCGTCCACCACCCGGAGGACCAGCCGTCCTCCAGATCCGTGCCGGCCAGGACCGGCGCGGCGTCGTCGAGGAGGCCGCCCTCCTCGTCCGTGCCCTCCGCGTCGTCCTCGGCCTCGGCGTCCGTGCGCATCGAGACGCCAGGGATCAGCGGCTCCGCCAGCGAACCGTCCACGGCCGCCGATCCGCCGGCGTCCGCCACCTCGACCTCCACCTCGGCCGCAATGGCCCGGCCCACGTCCGAGACCGGCAGGCCGACGGCCGACAGACGCACGTAGTACGTCCCCGGGAGCGGGTCGTTGGCCCACGGCTCGGCCCAGCCGCGCACGGTGCGCAGCGCGCACGCCAGCTCCACCGAGGTGGTGCCCGCCGGGACCGCACGGGTCTGCGCCCCGTAGCGGCAGGCCTGCCGCCGCCGCAGGCCGTCGTAGACGTCGATCTGCCAGGTTTCCCCGGCGTGCTCCTCCGGCAGCCGCACGGAGGCGCGGACGGTGGCCCGCTGGGTGGCGTCCACGGGGAACGACCAGTACAGGTAGTCACCGGTGGAGCCCTGGGCGGTGGCCTTCACCCCCGGATCGATCTCCGTCGCGCTGCGGAACGAGGTGCCCGCCTCGGTCGGCCCCGCGCTCGTCCCGTCCTCGCCGGGGGAGGGGGAGGCATCGGCGGCCGCTGGTGCGGCGGCCAGCCCGGCCAGGAGCAGTGCTGCGGTCAACGCACGTCGCACTCGCATCAGTTCGTCCTCCAGACGGCGACCCGCCAGCGCGAGACCCAGCCCCAGACGAGGCCGGCCAGGAATCCGGTGAGGACCAGCGCGCCGAGCAGCCACCAGCCGCGGCCCAGCCCGAAGGCGGCCACGTCGTCGGCGTCGGACGGCCCGTCCACCACGTCCACCGTGAGCTCCACCGGCAGACCCGGCGTCGTCTTGACGCCGGCCGCGGGGGAGAAGGAGTGCGTCACCTCGAGGCAGACCGCCTCGGCGGGCGCCTCGTCCTCGTCGCTCTCCGCCTTCGGCATCCGCAGGCCCGTGGAGACCAGGTCGGTGCGCCCGTGCCCGGACGCCTCGCCGCGCACCATCTCCCGCCCGTGGACGGTGACCGCCCGCAGCAGCACCCCGTATCCGGGGGTCACCTCGCGGTCGGCCGCGACGCTCACCGCGGCGCGCAGTTCCTGCCCGGGCTCCAGGTCCACCCGGTACCAGCGGGCCTTCCCGAAGTCCGCGCGGTCGGTGTACAGGCCGGACTTCAGCGCCGGCGCGCCCTCGCAGGCGCCGGTGCCCTCGACGGCCACGGGGGTGACCGTCGGGTCCGCGGCGCGCTCGACCAGCTGGCCCACGCGGTCGGCGAGTTCCTCCTTGTGCTGCACGGAGGTGTAGGTGCCGCCGGTGGCCTCGGCGATGCAGAGCAGCTGGTCGCGGGTCTTGGCGTCGGGGACCAGACCCAGGGTGTCGATGGTCAGGCCGATGCCCCGGGCCGCGATCTCGCGGGCCACCTCGCACGGGTCCAGCGGGGCGCAGGTGTCCTCGCCGTCGGTGATCAGGACGATCCGGCGGGTGCCCTCGCCCTCCTGGAAGTCGCGGGCCGCCGCCTGCAGCGCGGGGCCGATCGGGGTCCAGCCGGTGGGCGCCAGCGTGGCGACCGCCGTCTTGGCCTCCACCCGGTCCAACGGGCCGATCGCGTAGAGCTGTTCGGTGTCCTTGCAGCCCTCCTTGCGGTCGTCGCCCGGGTAGTTCGCGCCGAGCGTCCGGATGCCGAGCTGCACCTCCTCGGGGGTCGCGTCCAGGACCTCGTTGAAGGCCTGCTTGGCCGCCGCCATCCGGCTGCCGCCGTCCACGTCCCGCTCGCGCATGGAGCCGCTGACGTCGAGCACCAACTCGACCTGTGGCGCGGGCCGTCCGTCCGTCTCGTCGGCCGCGGCCGACGCGGGGAACGCCGGTCCTGCCGCCAGGGCGGCGAGCAGGGCGAGTGCGCCTGCCGCCAACCGTTTTCTTCTGATCATCGCCGGATCGTATTGAACGATGGGTCGTGCGGTGGCGGCGGGGGTCGATCTCCCGTACCCGGACGGCGGATTGACGGATCCGGTCACCCGCCGAGCGCAGGCGGAAGCAACGTCCACCGGTCGCCCGGCGCGTCCGGCGAGAGACGCATCAGCGTCAGCGCCTTGGTGGGCAGCGGGTCACGCAGCAGCGCCTCGCGGTCCGGGGTGGCCGGCAGCCCGGGAGCGGCCTCCCGCAGCACGGAGGCCAAGGCCTCGGACGAGCCTGCCGCGGCGCCGAGCGCACCCGCGACCAGCGACCCGAACAGCTTGCGGCGCAGCGCCGTCACGTCGTCGGTGACGATCCGCGGCGGGAAACCGTCCGGCAGCCGCAAGCCGTGACGGGCCAGCCGCCGTGGGCTCACCCGGATGTCCGCCAGGTCCCGGTAGACCAGACGCACCGGTCTGCCGTCCGTTGCCAGCACCGCCAGCAGGTTCTGCCCGTGTGCCTCCAGGGCCACCCCGATCTCCAGCAGGCGCAGGCCGACGCCCAGGGACAGCGCCGTGAGATCGGCGAGCCAGGAGGACGCGGGGAGGGCCCCCGCCGTGGCGAGCGCGGGGAGCGCGGCGACGGGCACGATCCGCTCGCCGGGTCCCGCGTACGCCTCCGGCGCCTCGCGGACCACCGCCGCGAGGTCCGGCGTGCTGTCGCAGGCGGCGCCCAGGGTGCGGGTGACGTGCAGCAGACCGCCCAGACGGGGCGTCAGGGACTCGGCGAAGGCGGAGACCACCGCCGAGGAGGCGATCGACCCGGGGGAGATGTCCCGCACGGAGGAGGTCAGCCGGGCGGACAGCGCGGTCTTCACCTGCGGCCCGCCGGGCACCGCGAGGGTGCGCAGGGCCATCAGGGGGTGCGCGATGAACCCCTCCTCGCCCCCGGTCGCGTCGCCGGGGCCGGTCCGGTCGCGGCGGCCGTCCCCGCTCCGGTAGCCGAGCCCGCTCCGATGGCCGGTCCCGCTCCGGTGGCCGGTCCCCTCGCCGTCCGCGGGCGGGCGCAGGACGTGCCGTGCCTGCCACGGGTGCACGGGCAGCAGCAGTCGGCCGCCGTCGCGCCACTCGGCGGGCCAGTCGCCGGCCACCAGGCACCCCTCCCGCTCCACCGGGCGCAGTGACAGCCGCACCACCGGCCGGTGCTCGGGCGCGTAGGCCAGTTCGTCGGCCACCGTGAATCCGGGCCGGGCACGGCAGCCCGGGTGGTACGGGTGGCCGTCCACCACCCGCTGCTCCCACTCCCACGACGCCGCCGAAGCCGCGGGGGCCGGAGCCGCGTCGGCGCGGGAGAGGGCCAACGAGGCGACGCTCTGCGCGAGTTCGGCGGCGAACACGGCTCCGTGCGGAACGCCCAGGTCCTCCACCAGCGCGGCCGGATCCTGGTACTCCGCGCCCGCCAGCCGGAGCCGGGTCACCCTCCCGTCCACCGCGAACGGATCGGCGGTCGGCCCGTGGACCGTGCGGCCGTCCGCCAGCCGCACGGTCAGGCCGCCGGCCGTGTGCCCGCGTCCCGCGATCCACGGCAGCGGCTCGAAGGCCAGGGCCCGCCACAGCCGCGTCAGCACGGCGGCCCGTGCCCCGGGCAGGGCCGCGTGGAACGGCTCCACCAGGCCGGGGCACACCTGCGCCAACTGCCGCGCCGTCTCGCGCTCCTCGTGCCTCTCCTGCCCTTCGCGGGCCGAACACCGCACGTCGCCGTCTCCTCCGTGTCGCCGCGTCCCGGGGCATCGGCCGGTGCCGCGCGGGTCGTGCCGCGGTGCCGGTCCCCTTCCGGGTCGCTCCGTGCCTGGGCACCGTGCCGTGCGTTCGCGAACCGCGCGCCTCGGCACGGTGCCGCGTCTTCGCACCGTTCGTGGCCGGCGGCGCCGGTCAGGCGTCCGGGTCCTCGTGGAGGCCGGCGTCCGCCGGGCCCCGCGTGAAGCCGGTGAACCGTACCTGGAGTCCCGCCCGTTGCGGGGAGCAGCAGAAGGGTCCCGCGCCGGCCACCGCGTCCGGCGCCAGCGGCGCGAGGCGGACCATGCGCCAGGGCTCCTCCGCGACCCGCGCGCGGATGGTCACCGCGTCGCCCGCGCGACTGGCCCGCACCGTGACCGGACGGTCGTGCCAGTCGGGGACGGGGGCGAGGGACCAGTCGGAGCGGCCGTGGGTGACGACGGCGCCCAGATGGGGGACCCCGTCGTTCATCTCCACCCCGGCCTTGATCCAGGTGCTCGCGTCCACGCGGATCATGAGTCCCGCCTGGTCGTACAGCGCGTCGAAGCGGGCCAGGAACGTGACTTCCACCGCGGACCCGCCCGGGAACGCGGTGAGCAGCGCGTGGCCGTCGTCACGGACGAAGCCGTAGCTGGTGGTGCGCCAGAAGTCGGACCGCTCCCGTGCCGTGACGAGCAGGTCCGTGCCCTCGACCGCGGTGGCCAGGGGCGGATTGAGCCAGGTGGCGTCGTTCAGGTCGACTTCCTGCCGGTGGTCCACGGGGTTGTCCTTACGCCGGTGGTGCGAGCGAGCCGGCGTGGACGGCCGTGGCCCCCCGCCCCGGGTGCGGTTCTGCGTGCCGCGACAAGATCCTTCACAGCGGAGCGGCACTTGTCCAGGCGGTCTCCCGCGGATGGCCGTCCCACGCCCTTCCCTCCGGCGCGGTCTTCGCGGCCGTGCCGATGCCGGAGATACTGACCGCGACCGCGCCGCCGGACGAACGGACCATCAGCGCACATGCCTCCCATCGCGGACCTCGGCGAGAGCGCCGACGCCTACGCCTGCACGCCGCTCCTCAACTGCCTGCTGCGGGAGGCCGCCCGGCCGGAGGCCGTCGTGGGCGAGGAGGGTACGGTCCGGCGCGTGCACCGGCTGGCGGGCAGTGGTCGGCTGCTCGGAGTGCGCGGGACCAGGCGACCCACCGCACCGGAGGTGCGGGCGGAGACGGGATGGCGGCGGCTGGACCACACGGAACTGGTCAAACTCGTCGCCGAGGAGCTCCGCCTGCACACCGGCCTCACCAACGACGAGCTGCCCGGCGAGATGCTCGACAGCCGCAACGCCGTCGCCGCCCTGCTCGCCGCCCGCGCCGCGGCCGAGCCGCCCGCGGACCCCTACCTCCGCTCCGAGCAGTCGTTGCTGACCGGCCACCCCTTCCACCCCGCGCCCAAGGCCCGCGGCGCCGGCCCGGCGGCCGCCTGGCTCCCCTACGCGCCCGAGGCCCACGCCCGCTTCCCGCTCACCCTGCTCGCCGTCCGGGAGGACGCCGTCGTCGAGGAGGGCGACGTCCGGGCCCTGGACGCCCTGGGCGAGGCCCCGCCCGGCTACCGGCTGCTCCCCGCCCACCCCTGGCAGCTGGACCTGGTGTCCGGCCACCCCGAGGTCCGCCGGGCCTTCGCCGACGGGCGGCTGCTGCGCCTGGGCCGCACCGCCGAGTCCGCCTGGCCCACCGCCGCCGTGCGCACCCTGTACCTGTCGGGTGCGGACCTCTTCCTGAAGTTCAGCCTCGACGTGCGGATCACCAACGACGTCCGGCGCCTGTGGCGGCACGACCTGCTGCGTCTGCGCCGCACGGACTCCGCCGTCACCACCGCGCTGGCCGCCCTGCCGGCCGAGGAGGCGGCGGGCGCGGCCTGGCTGAGCGACCGCGGCTACCGGACGGCGTCCTTCGCCTTCGAGGAGCTGGCCGTGCTGGTCCGCGACGGCCTCACCGCGCACCTTCCGCCCGGCTCCACCCCCCTGCTGGCCGCCGCTCTCGCCGAGGGCTTCGACGGGAGTCCCCTGGACCGGGCCGGCGACGACCCGCTGTCCTGGTGGAGGGCGTACCTGCGGGCGGTGGTCCCGCCCGCGTTCCACCTCTTCCACCGGCACGGCGTGGTCCTGGAGGCCCACCTGCAGAACTGCCTGATCGCCGTCGGCCCCGACGGACGGCCCGTGCGCGCCCTCTTCCGCGACGCGGAGGGGGTCAAGACGGTGCCCGCGGAGGGAACGGGGGGAGCGGAGGGCGTGGAGAGGGCGGGGGGAGCGGAGGGCGTGGCCGGAGGCGCCGAGGGGAGGGCCGCGGGCTGGGAGCGGCTGGTCTACTGCCTGCTCGTCAACCATCTGGGCGAAGTGGCCGAAGCTCTGCGTGAGCGGCACCCGGAGGTCGACCCGTGGCCCGCGGTCCGGCGCGAGGTCGCCCGGCACGACTTCCCGGAGGCCCGGCGGCTGCTCACCCAGCCCACCGTGCCCGGCAAGACGAATCTGCTGCTGCGGTGGACCGGAGCGGACGGGGCGGACGCCCGCTACCTCCCGCTGCCGAACCCGCTGTCGGCGACGGCGTGACGCAACCGGTCCGGGCCGCGGGGCCGCGCGGGCGGGTCCCGTCGCCCGTTGCCCCGGGCGGGAGAACCGGACCTGCGGAGCTGGCCCCGAGCCCCCACGCTGGGAGGAGACGTCGCGCGCGGTGCGCGGCGCACCGGCGAGGGAGTGCCCGATGGCCAAGAGCGACGGCGGCGGCAAGAAGCTGAAGAAGGGCGACAAGGTCGCCTGGAGCAGCCACGGCAGCGAGACCGAGGGCAAGGTGGAGAAGAAGATCACCGAACGGACCGAGGCGGCGGGGCGCACCGTGGACGCCTCGTCGGACGACCCGCAGTACAAGGTCCGCAGCGAGAAGTCCGGCCGGTCGGCGGTGCACAAGCCGTCCTCACTGAAGAAGAAGTGACGCCGGTGGACGACGGCGAGCGCGAGGAGACCTGGGGCGAGTTCCGCGAGCTGGTGAACATGAGCCCCTCCGACCTGGAGAAGTGGCTGGCCTCCGAGGAGTCGCAGGAGGCGGGCCGGCACAAGGACGGGGGCGAGTCCACCGGCCACGCCTCCGGCCGCAGGATCGTCGAGATCCTGCGCGCGAAGAAGGGCGACCTCTCCGACGAGGACTACGGGCACATGCGCAAGGTGGTCGGCTACGTCCGGCGGCACCTCGCCCAGCGCCCCTCGGGCGACGTGCGGGACACCCGCTGGCGGCACTCGCTCATGAACTGGGGCCACGACCCGCTGGCGTGACCCCCGGGTCCCCGCCCGGTTACCATGCTTCCTTCGTGCCGGAGGCGGCAGGCGAGGCAGGCACCCCGGGCGGGCGCCCACCCCCTCAGGAGCCGGCCGTGACGGCGAGGCGACGACCGGTAGGGCCTGGGACACATGCTGAGAGAGGTCATTGCCACCCGTTACGTCGAACCCCTGCGGACCGGTGGATCGGTCCCCGGGGTCGTCGAGGCGGACGACCTGGGTACCTACGTCGTGAAGTTCACCGGTTCCGCGCAGGGCCGCAAGGCGCTGGTCGCCGAGGTGATCGTCGGGGAGCTGGGGCGCCGGCTCGGGCTGCGGGTGCCCGAACTGGTGCGGGTCCGCTTCGACCCCGCCCTCGGCGCCGACGAGCCGCACGCCGAGGTCCGCGGCCTGCTGGACGCCAGCGCGGGCCTCAACCTGGGCATGGACCTCCTCTCCGGCGGCGCCGACCTCACCCCGGAGCTGGCCGAGACCTTCACCGTCGACCCCCTGGAAGCCGGCCGGGTCGTCTGGCTGGACGCCCTCACCGCCAACGTCGACCGCACCGTGCACAGCTCCAACCTGATGGTCTGGCCCACCCGCGGCACCGCCCCGGCCCGCCTCTGGCTCATCGACCACGGCGCCGCCCTGGTGTTCCACCACCGGTGGGACGACACCGCACCCGACAAGGCCTACGACTTCCGCCACCACGCGCTGGGCCGCTACGCCCCGGACACCCGCGCCGCCGACGCCGCACTGGCGCCCCGGGTCACCGAGGCGCTGCTGCGCGAGGTGGCCGCCGAGGTCCCCGACGAGTGGCTGGAGGCCGAGCCCGGCTTCCCGGGACCGGACGCGCTCCGCGAGGCCTACGTCGCCTGGCTCACCGCGCGGGCGGCCTCCTCGGCCGCCTGGCTGCCCGTCGACTTCCCCAGCGGCGACCAGCTCGCCGCGGAGGAGCACGCCCGGCGGGAGAAGAGCCGGCGTGGACGCCCCGGGTGGCTCCAGCGCGTCCCCGACCTCCACGGAAAGCCTGCCGCGGCCCAGGACTGGTCCGCCCACCTGGACGACGCGAGCTGACCCCGCCCCGGGGCGCCCCCTGGGGACACCCCGGAGCCGCAGGCCGGCCGTGACCGGTGTGCGGCGGCCGGGAGGGCGCGCCGCAGCCCGCGCGGTCAGCCGGCCAGGTGCCCGTACGCCGGCAGCGTGAGGAACTCCTCGTACTGCTCGTCGAGAGCCACCTTCAGCAGCAGGTCGTGCGCCTCCTGCCAGCGGCCCGCCGCGAACGCCTCCTCGCCCAGCTCGGCGCGGAGGTTCTCCAGCTCCTCGGCGGCGACCCGGCGCGCCAGCTCCGGGGTGGCCTTCTCACCGTTCTCGAACTCCACGCCCGCGTTGATCCACTGCCAGATCTGCGACCGGGAGATCTCCGCGGTGGCCGCGTCCTCCATCAGGTTGAAGATGGCCACCGCGCCCAGGCCACGCAGCCACGCCTCGATGTACCGCATGCCCACCTGGACCGCGTTGACCAGACCGGCGGAGGACGGCCGCGCCTCCAGCGAGTCGACCGCCAGCAGGTCGCCCGCTCGCACCTCGACCTCCTCGCGCAGCCGGTCCTTCTGGTGCGGGCGCTCGCCCAGCACCGCGTCGAAGGACGCCCGGCACAGCGGCACCAGGTCCGGGTGCGCCACCCACGAGCCGTCGAAGCCGTCGCCGGCCTCCCGGTCCTTGTCGGCCCGCACCTTCTCCAGAGCGACCTTGTTGACCTCCTCGTCACGCCGCGAGGGGATGAACGCCGCCATGCCGCCGATCGCGTGGGCGCCCCGCCGGTGGCAGGTGCGGACCAGCAGTTCGGTGTAGGCGCGCATGAACGGGGCCGTCATGGTGACCGAGTTGCGGTCCGGCAGGACGAACTTCGGTCCGCAGTCACGGAAGTTCTTCACGATGGAGAACAGGTAGTCCCAGCGGCCGGCGTTCAGCCCGGAGGCGTGGTCGCGCAGCTCGTAGAGGATCTCGTCCATCTCGTAGGCGGCCGTGATCGTCTCGATCAGCACCGTCGCCCGCACCGAGCCCTGCGGGACGCCCAGGGCGTCCTGCGCGTACACGAAGACGTCGTTCCAGAGCCGGGCCTCCAGGTGGGACTCCAGCTTGGGCAGGTAGAAGTACGGACCCTTGCCCATCTCCAGCAGACGACGGGCATTGTGGAAGAAGTACAGGCCGAAGTCGACCAGCGCGCCCGGCACCTTCTCGCCGTCGACCTCGAGGTGGCGCTCCTCCAGGTGCCAGCCGCGCGGCCGCATCACCACCGTCGCCAGCTCCTCGTCCGGGCGCAGCGCGTACGACTTGCCGGAGGCGGGATCGGTGAAGTCGATGCTCCGCGTGTAGGCGTCGGTCAGGTTGGCCTGGCCGAGCACCACGTTCTCCCAGGTGGGGGAGAGGGCGTCCTCGAAGTCGGCGAGCCAGATCCGCGCGCCGGAGTTGAGCGCGTTGATGGTCATCTTGCGGTCGGTGGGGCCGGTGATCTCGACCCGGCGGTCCTGCAGCGCGTCGGGACACGGGGCCACGCGCCAGGTGTCGTCCTCGCGGATCGCCGCCGTCTCGGGCAGGAAGTCGAGGGAGGCGGTGCGGGCGATCTCCTCACGGCGCCGGGCGCGGCGCTCGAGCAGCTCGCCGCGGCGCGGGGCGAAGCGGCGGTGCAGCTCGGCCAGGAAGGCGAGCGCCTCACCGGTCAGGACCTCCTCCTGCCTGGGCAGCGGCTCGGCGTCGACGACGACGGCCGGGGACGGCGCGGTAGCGGACATCAGCGGACTCCTTCGGCACGGCACTTCTGGGCATTCCGTACATCTGCACGTCAGTACTTCTGGACAGTGGACAACAGTTTCCTCATGGCGGAAAGCCGGGGTCAACGCCCAGGCCGCAGCCGGGCCAGATCCGCCGCGGTGTCGATGTCGTAGGGATGGGCCAGATCCCCGCACTCCACCCGCACGACCTCCGCCTCGCGCGCCTTCAGGTAGGCACGTGCCCCCCGGTCGCCCACGGCATCCGCGGCGATCCCCGGCCAGTGCGCGGCGCCGAACAGCACCGGATGGCCGCGTGCCCCGGCGTACGCCGCCGACACCAGCGCTTTCGAAAGCGCCCGCGCGCCCTCGGCGAGAGCCGCCTCCAGCACCCGCCGCACGGCCGGCGCGCCGATGCCGGGCTGGTCCACCAGGAGAACCAGCGCGGCCTCGGCGCCGGTCCCCTCCAGCGAGGCCAGTCCGGCGCGCAGCGACGCCCCCATGCCCTGCTGCCAGTCGGGGCTGTCGACCAGGACGCAGTCGGGCAGGCGGGCCCGCGCCCGGACCTCCTCGGCTGCCGCGCCGAGCACCACGTGGACGCGCGCACAGCCGCCGGCGCGCAGGGCCTGGGCCGCACCCTCCACGAGGAGGGCGCCGCGGTCCTCCAGCAGGGCCTTGGGGCGGCCCCCGAGCCGCCGCCCGCCGCCCGCGGCGAGCAGCAGTCCGGCGACCTTCTCGGCGGTCTCCGGGGCCCGATGAGTGTCTGTCATGGGTATTGCATACCTGACCTGGGCGAACGGCGTCGCGGGCCTGTGGACAACCGGCAGCTTCGTTGCCGGGAGTGAACCCTATGGGTGGAATTTGTCGCCTTGGAGTGGCGCGAGCGCGCCGGGGTGGCGTTTACTGGCTGCCCCGCGTTCCTCGGCGCCTGACCAGTGCCGTGCGCGGGAGGGGTCGCGCATGAGCGAGCGCATGATCTGCGCGGCGGCTCGTGGCCCTGGTCCCAGGGGAGTCGACGTGCGAACACGGTGCCCGGCCGACGACGTGAGGGGGAGTGCGGTGTTGCGGAGTTTGGAACGTCCGCCGGCCGACGGCCGGGGGGAGGACCCGCGGGTGGCGGGGCTGAAGGCCGCCGTGGCGCGGCTGCGGCGGGAATTGGCGTCCTATCAGGTGGAGTTCACCGACCGGGCGGTCGCCGAGGAGGAGATCGCGGGTCTCGCCGCGCTCGCGGCCGAGGGCTCGCCCGATCCGGCCCGGCTGCGGCGGTCGCTGCTGCTGATCGCGAGCGCGGTCGGATCCGTCTCCGCCCTGGCCGGCGGCATGCGCGACGTCCGCCACGCGGTGGAGCGGTTCGACTCCCCGGCCGCTACAGTCTGACGGCTCGTCCGGGTGCGCCGCTGGTCGGCGAGGCGACGGGGCGGCGGGCTGTGGGGCCGCGGGGTGGCGGTGCTGCCCGCGCTGCCGGAGCCGGGGCGGGCGACCGCCGACGGTGCGTCCCGGGTCGGGCTGTCCGATCCGCAGGGGGTGCGTGTGGCGGGGCGGCCGACGGGGCCGCCAGGGCCCTGGGGCCGGGTCGCCCGTGCGTCAGGTTCGCCCGCCTCGACGAGCGGTCCGCCTCGACGGGCGGTCGCCTCGACAGGCGGTCCGCCGGGTCCGCCGCCGATCGGTTGCCCCTACGGGGACGTCCGCCCGAACTCCGGTTCGGCGCCTGCCCGGTAGGGCTGCTGCCGCGCCCGAGTATCCGCCCCGCGCGGTGTCACTGCGCCGGGCCGTCGCGTCCCGGACGCGCCTGCGACGCGGGCCCGCCCGCTGTGGCCCGCCGGACCGATGCCCACCCGCTGCAGGTCGGTCGGTTTCGGTCGGTTCGTCGGGTGGGCCGGCGCCTCGCCGGTGCTGCCGTCGGCCGGGCGGCGAGGGCGGCCCCAGGCGGACCGGGGCGTCGCCCTCCGATGTCCGCCTGACGCGGTGTCCGCCCGTCGGCCGGGCCGCCGGGACGACCACCACGGCGGACCACCACGGCGGACCACGGCGGCGGGGCTCACGGAGTGGGAGCGGCTCCCCGCAGGGTCTCGCCCAGCTCGGCCGCGACCGCCCGCAGCACCGGCACGATCCGTTCCGTCGCCTCGTCGGTGAGGCGTCCCGCCGGCCCGGACACCGACAGCGCCGTCCGGGTGGGCGAGCCGGGCACCGCCACCGCCAGGCAACGGACGCCTATCTCCTGCTCGTTGTCGTCCACCGCGTACCCGGCCCGCCGGACCTCCTCCAGCGCCGCGAGGAACGCGTCGGGCGTGGTGATGGTCCGGTCCGTCGCCGCCGGCATCCCGGTGCGGGCGAGCAGCGCCCGCACCTCCTCGGGCGAGGAGTCGGCCAGCAGCGCCTTGCCCACGCCGGTGGAGTGCGGCAGCACCCGACGGCCCACCTCGGTGAACATCCGCATCGAGTGCCGGGACGGCGCCTGGGCCACGTACACCACCTCGTCGCCGTCCAGCAGCGCCATGTTGGCCGTCTCCCCGGTCTCCTCGACCAGCCGGGCCAGGGACGGCCGCGCCCACGAGCCCAGCAGCCGCGACGCGGATTCGCCCAGCCGGATCAGCCGCGGCCCGAGCGCGTACCGGCGGCTCGGCTGCTGACGGACGTAACCGCAGGTCACCAGGGTCCGCATCAGGCGGTGGATGGTCGGCAGGGGCAGGCCGCTGTCCGTCGCCAGTTCGCTCAGGCCGACCTCGCCGCCCGCGTCCGCCATCCGCTCCAGCAGGTCGAAGGCGCGCTCGAGGGACTGGACCGATCCGCTCGGTGAGCTGGGCGTCGGCACGGGCATGGTCCTTTCGACCGGGGTCCGGAACGGGGGAAGCGTAGCCGCACCACGCTGCGGCGCGGCGTCGGCCGGTGGCTCTTGACGGGGCGGGGGCGCGGAGGAATCCTTCAACAAATCGTTGAAGCACGCCGGTTCACCCGGTCCGGCGCGCGGAGCGGGAGAGGGGGCCGTCCTCGTGCCCGAAGCAGGAACGCCCGGGACGGAACTGGTGGTGCGCTCCACCCGCGTGGTCACCCCCGAGGGGATCCGCCCCGCCTCCGTCATGGTCTCCGTCTCCGACGGGGTGATCACGGACGTGGCGGGTCACGACGCCCCCGTCCCGGCCGGCGCCCGCATCGAGGACCTCGGCGACCTCGCCGTCCTCCCGGGCCTGGTGGACACCCACGTCCATGTGAACGACCCCGGCCGGGAGCACTGGGAGGGCTTCTGGACCGCCACCCGCGCCGCCGCGGCCGGCGGCGTCACGACGCTGATCGACATGCCGCTCAACTCCCTCCCGCCGACCACCACCCCACGCCACCTCGAGATCAAGCGGGAGGCCGCACGGGGCCGCGTCCACGTCGACGTCGGCTTCTGGGGCGGAGCCGTCCCCGCCAACGCGGGCGGACTCCGTCCGCTCCACGAGGCGGGCGTGTACGGCTTCAAGGCCTTCCTCTCACCCTCCGGCGTCGAGGAGTTCCCCGAGCTGGACCTCGGGCGGCTGGCCCACGCCATGGACGAGATCGCTGCCTTCGACGGCCTGCTCGTCGTGCACGCCGAGGATCCCCACCGCCTCTCCGAGGCTCCGCCCTGCGGCGGTCCCCGGTACGCCGACTTCCTGGCCTCCCGGCCCCGCGGGTCCGAGGACAGCGCCGTCGCCCAGGTCCTCGCCCTGGCACGCGAGTCCGGCGCCAGGGTGCACATCCTGCACCTGTCCTCCTCCGGCGCCCTGCCCCTGGTCGCGGCCGCCCGGGCCGCCGGCACCCGGGTCACCGCGGAGACCTGCCCGCACTACCTGACCCTCACCGCGGAGGAGGTCCCCGACGGGGCAGCCGAGTTCAAGTGCTGCCCCCCGATCCGCGAGGCGGCCAACCAGGACCTGCTGTGGCAGGGCCTCGCCGACGGGACCGTCGACTGCGTGGTCACCGACCACTCCCCGTCCACCGCCGACCTCAAGACCCCGGACTTCGCCACGGCCTGGGGCGGCATCTCCTCCCTTCAGCTCAGCCTGTCCGCCGTCTGGACCGAGGCCCGCCGCCGCGGGCACGGACTGGACGACGTGGTGCGCTGGATGGCCGAACGCACCGCCGCCCTCGCCGCTCTGGAACACAAGGGAGCCCTCGCCGCGGGCCGCGACGCCGACCTCGTGGCCTTCGACCCGGACGCCTCGTTCACCGTCGACCCGGCCGGCCTCCAGCACCGCAACCCGGTCACCGCCTACGCCGGCCGCACCCTGCGGGGTGTCGTCCGCTCCACCTGGCTGCGCGGACGGAGGATCCACCGGGACGGCGCGTTCACCGAACCCTCGGGCCGCCTGCTGGACTCCCGGCCGACCGCCCGCCGCACCGCCGACCGCACGCCCGAAAGGCAGGACCCCCTCACGTGACGGCGATCCCCCGCTTCACCGGCCCCGCCGAGCCCTACCGGGGCGGCGACCCCTACGCCGACCACCGCACGGCCCGGTTCCCCTTCTCCGGCCTGCCCGACCTGGCGGACCGCCGGCTCGGGGCGGCCGTCATCGCCGCCAACGACGAGTTCTTCGCCCCCCGGGAGAACCTGCTGCTGCCCGGGCCCGCCGTCTTCGAGCCGGACGTCTTCGGCCACAAGGGCAAGGTGATGGACGGCTGGGAGACCCGCCGGCGCCGCGGCGCCTCCGCCGAACACCCCTGGCCCACTGCCGAGGACCACGACTGGGCGCTGGTGCGTCTCGGCGCCCCCGGCGTGGTCCGCGGCGTCGTGGTGGACACCGCCCACTTCCGCGGCAACCACCCGCAGGCGATCTCCCTCGAGGGCACCGCCCTGCCGGGCACGTCGTCGCCCGGGGAGCTGCTCGCCGACGGTGTGCCGTGGACCCCACTGGTGCCGCGCACCCCCGTCGGCGGCCACGCGGCCAACGGCTTCGAGGTGTCCGTCGAGCAGCGGTTCACCCACCTGCGGGTGCGCCAGTACCCCGACGGCGGCATCGCGCGGCTGCGGGTCCACGGCGAGGTCGTCCCCGACCCCGGGTGGCTGACCGCGCTGGGCGTCTTCGACGTCGTCGCGCTCGCCAACGGCGGCGTCGTCGAGGACGTCTCCGACCGCTTCTACTCCCCGGCCTCCCACACGATCCTGCCCGGCCGGTCGTCCCGGATGGACGAGGGCTGGGAGACCCGGCGGCGGCGCGACCGCGGCCACGACTGGATCACCTACCGGCTCGCGGCCCAGGCGTCGGTACGGGCCGTCGAGATCGACACCGCCTGCCTCAAGGGCAACAGCGCCGGCTGGGCGTCCGTCTCGCTGCGCGACGGCGAGGACGGCCCCTGGACCGAGATCGTCCCCCGCACCCGGCTCCAGCCCGACACCAACCACCGCTTCCTCCTGCCGGGCCCGGCCACCGGCACCCACGCACGCCTCGACGTCCACCCCGACGGCGGAATCTCCCGTCTCCGCCTCCACGGCGCCCTGACCCAGGACGGAGCCCAGGCACTCATCGCCCGGCTGCGCGGACCGGACCGCTGACGCCCGCGCGCCCCACCGCTCCCGGAACTCGCCGTGCCCCCCACCCGTTCTACGGGCCGGGGGGCACGGGGCGTCCCCGAGCGACGCACAGGGGGATCCGATGACGGACGTGGTGGACCTTCGGCAGTACGGCGAGAGCTTCCGCGCCGACCCGCACCCGGTGTACGCCGAGTTACGGCGCAAGGGGCCGGTGCACCGGGTGCTGCTGCCGGCGCCCGACGAGTACGAGACCTGGCTGGTCGTGGGGCACGAGGAGGCGCGCGCCGCGCTCGCCGACCCGCGGCTGTCCAAGGACCCGGAGAAGCTCGGCTCCAGCAGGTTCGACGGCGACCCGGTGGGCAAGCACATGCTGGCCTCCGACCCGCCCCAGCACACCAGACTGCGCACCCTGGTCTCCAGGGCGTTCACGCCCCGCCGGGTCGAGGCGCTGCGCCCGCGCGTCCAGGAGATCACCGACGAACTGCTCGACCGGATGCTGCCCGCGGGCCGCGCCGACCTCGTCGAGTCGCTCGCCTACCCGCTGCCCATGGCGGTGATCTGCGAGCTCCTGGGCGTCCCGGAGGGCGACCGCGCCGCCTTCCGCACCATGTCCAACGACGCCGTCGCGCCGGCCACCGAGGCCGACCGGCAGAAGGCAGCGGAGTCCTTCGGCACCTACCTCACGCGACTGATCGAGGACAAGCGGGCCGCCGGGCCCGGCGACGACCTGCTGAGCGAACTCATCGACGTGGCCGGCGACGACGGGGACCGCCTCTCCGACCGGGAGCTCATCGGCATGGCCTTCGTCCTGCTGCTCGCCGGACACGAGACCACGGTCAACCTGATCACCGGCGGGGTCCACGCCCTGCTCACCCACCCCGACCAGCTGGAACTGCTGCGCGCGGACATGGGGCTGCTCGAGGGAGCCGTCGAGGAGACCCTGCGCTACGACGGACCGGTCGAGACGGCCACCTTCCGCTTCGCCGCCGAGCCGCTGGAGCTGGCCGGCGTGCCCGTCGCCCGGGGCGACCAGGTGATGATCGGCCTCGCCGCCGCCAACCGGGACCCCGGCCGTCACCTGGACCCGAACCGCTTCGACATACGCCGGGTGAGCACCGGGCACCTGGCCTTCGGCCACGGCATCCACTTCTGCCTGGGCGCGCCGCTGGCCCGGCTCGAGGCCCGGATCGCCATCGGCTCCCTGCTGCGGCGCGCTCCCGGCCTCGCCCTGGACGGCCCGCCCGGCGAGTGGCTGCCCGGCATGCTCGTCCGCGGCCTGCGCACCCTGCCGCTGAAGTGGTGACGGGCGGGCCTCGGCGCCGGTGACAGCTCAGGGGCCCGCGGCACGCCGGTGACAGCTCAGGGCTCGCGGCGCGCCGGGGGAGACCCGGCGGCCGCCGTCCCGTGGCGCGCGGGCCGGCCCACCGGGATCAGTACAGCCCGGAGGGAATCTCGCCGAGGTGGACGGGGCGCCGCTCGCGGCGGGAGAGCTCGCAGGCCTCCGCGACGCGCAGCGCCTCCAGCGCCTGCCGGCCGTCGCACGGGTTGGGCCGGTCGCCCCGCACCACGTCCAGGAAGGTGTACAGCTCCGCCTGGTAGGCCGGGGCGAACCGCTCCAGGAACCCGGACCACGGTTTCTCCGCCGCGGCCGGGCCACCCGGCCCGGCGGAGAAGAACGGCGTGCGCTCGTCGAGGCCCACCACGATCTGGTCCAGCTCCCCGGCCAGCTCCATCCGCTGGTCGTACCCCGAGCCGTTCAGCCGGGTCCCGGTCACCGTGGCCAGCGTCCCGTCGTCCAGGGTGAGGACCACGGCCGCCGTGTCCACCTCCCCGGCGTCCCGGAACATCGAGGGACCGGCGGCCGACCCCGCGGCGTACACCTCGGCCACCTCGCGGCCGGTCACCCAGCGCAGCGAGTCGAAGTCGTGGATCAGCACGTCCCGGTACAGCCCGCCGGACAGCACCAGGTGCTCCGCGGGCGGCGGCGCCGGCTCGGCGGACAGCGCCCGCACCGTGTGCAGCCGCCCCAGCCTGCCGTTCCACACCGCCTCCTGCGCGGCCACGTGCGCCGCGTCGAAGCGGCGCTGGAAGCCCATCTGCAGCACCGTGCCCGCCGCCTCGACATCGGCGATCGCCTCCAGCGTGGACCGCAGGTCCAGCGCTATCGGCTTCTCGCAGAACGCCGGCAGCCCGTACCGGGCGGCGCGCCGGATCAGGTCGGAGTGCGCCGAGGTCGCCGCCGTGATGACCACCGCGTCGACGCCCCAGCTGAAGACCTCGTTCACACCGGGCGCCACCGTCGCCCCCAGCCGCTGGGCGATCTCGTGGGCCCGGTTCTGGTCCGTGTCGGTGACGACCAGGGACCCCACCTCGCTGTGTCGGCTGAGGACGTGGGCGTGCAGGGCCCCGATCCGTCCCGTACCGATGACTCCGATGCGCATGAGGACAAAAAATGGCCCTCACCTGACGTGATGTCAAAGCGCATGTCCGTTTGACCGGACATACGGTTTCACTTCCACCACCGATCGGCCGCGCCCTCCCGCGCCCGGCGACCGGGAGGCCCGATGCCCCTGTGCCGGCCCGTCCGGGCGTCGGCGTGACGCATTCCACGCCTTCGGCGGGAAGGCCCGCGATGCCTCCCCCCGCCGACCTTCCCCCCATCCGGATGTTCGATAATGCTGCGTTCGGGTGCGGCCGCCGGTGGCCGCACCCGGTGCCGCACAACGCGGACGAAGATCCGTGGAAACGAGAAGGAAGAAGGTCACGCCTCGTGGGACGGTTTCGGACCTGGGTGGGTATCGCGGTGGCGGGGGCGCTGTGCGTCTCGGTCGCGGGCTGCAGCAGCACCGGCGGCAAGCGCGCCGAGGACGCCCGGAAGGCCTCGGCGTCCCAGGGCAAGGCGGCGGTGAACACTCCCGAGTGGACGTTCGCCATGATCACCCACTCGGGTGACGGCGACACCTTCTGGGACATCGTGCAGAACGGCGCCGAGCAGGCCGCCGCCAAGGACAACATCAACTTCCTCTACTCCCACGACGCCGAGGCGCAGCAGCAGGCCCAGCTGGTGGACGCCGCCGTGGACAAGAAGGTCGACGGCATCATCGTCACCCTCGCCAAGCCGGACGCCATGAAGGCCGCCGTCGACCGCGCCGTGAAGGCCGGCATCCCGGTGATCACGGTCAACTCCGGCTCCGACGTCTCCAAGGACTTCGGCGCCCTCACCCACATCGGCCAGGACGAGACCGTGGCGGGCCGCGCCGTCGGCGAGGAGCTCAACGAGCGCGGGCGCAAGCGGGTCCTGTGCGTGCTGCACGAGCAGGGCAACGTCGGTCACGAGCAGCGGTGCGACGGCGTGAAGGAGACCTTCGACGGCAAGGTCGAGAACCTCTACGTCGAGGGCACCAACATGCCCGACGTCCAGTCCTCCATCGGCGCCAAGCTGCAGGCCGACAAGAAGATCGACGCCATCGTCACCCTGGGCGCCCCCTTCGCCGACACCGCCGCGAAGGCGAAGGCGGAGACCGGCAGCAAGGCCGAGATCGACACCTTCGACCTCAACGGCAAGGTGGCCGCCAGTCTGAAGGACGGCACCCTCGGCTTCGCCGTGGACCAGCAGCCCTACCTCCAGGGCTACCAGGCCGTCGACCTGCTGTGGCTGTACAAGTACAACGCCGACGTCCTCGGCGGCGGTCAGCCCGTCCTGACCGGCCCGCAGATCGTCACCAAGGAGCAGGCCGCCGAGCTGGCCGAGTACGCGGAGCGGGGAACCCGATGAGCACCACCACCCCGGCCGTCGCCGCGGTGGACGAACGACTGCTGCGCACCTCGCCGCTGCGGCGGGTGCTCGGCAGGCCCGAGCTGGGCGCCGTGGTGGGCGCCGTCGCCGTTCTCGTCTTCTTCGCCTTCGCCGCCGACAGCTTCCTGACCGGCGCGGGCCTGAGCACCGTCCTGTACGCCGCCTCCACCATCGGCATCATGGCCGTCCCGGTGGCGCTGCTCATGATCGGCGGCGAGTTCGACCTCTCCGCGGGCGTGCTGGTCACCTCGTCGGCGCTGATCTCGTCGATGTTCAGCTACCAGACCACCGCCAACGTCTGGGTCGGCGTGGGCGTCTCCCTGCTGGTGACGCTCGCCGTCGGCGCCTTCAACGGCTTCATGCTGACCCGCACCAAGCTGCCGAGCTTCATCATCACGCTCGGCACCTACCTGATGCTGATCGGCATGAACCTCGGGTTCACCAAGCTGATCAGCGACACCGTCTCCACCCGGTCCATCGCGGACATGGACGGCTTCTCGCAGGCCAAGGCGGTGTTCGCCTCCACGCTCACCGTCGGCGGGATCAACTTCAAGATCACCATCCTGTGGTGGCTGGCGCTGATCGCCGTCGCCTCCTGGATCCTGCTGCGCACCCGGGCGGGCAACTGGATCTTCGCGGTCGGCGGCAACGGGACGGCGGCCCGGGCGGTCGGCGTGCCGGTGCGGGCCACCAAGATCGGCCTGTACATGGGCGTGGCCCTGGCCGCGTGGATCTCCGGCCAGCACCTGCTCTTCAGCTACGACGTCGTCCAGTCCGGCGAGGGCGTCGGCAACGAGCTGATCTACATCATCGCGGCGGTGATCGGCGGCTGTCTGATCACCGGCGGGTACGGGTCCGCCGTCGGCTCCGCGGTCGGCGCGCTCATCTTCGGCATGACCAGCAAGGGCATCGTCTTCGCCGAGTGGAACCCGGACTGGTTCAAGTTCTTCCTCGGGGCGATGCTGCTCCTGGCGACCCTGCTCAACCACTGGGTCCGCAAGCGCGCGGAGGCGACGAAGTGACCACGGCGACCGAACCGACCGCCGAGCGGACCCCCGGGGCGGCCCCCCTGGTCGAGCTCGAAGGGGTCAGCAAGTACTACGGCAACGTGCGCGCCCTGGAGGGCGTCTCCCTCCAGGCACGGGCCGGTGAGATCACCTGCGTGCTGGGCGACAACGGCGCGGGCAAGTCCACCCTCATCAAGATCATCTCCGGTCTGCACGGTCACGACGCCGGCTCCTTCCGCATCGCGGGCGAGGAGACCCGGCTCGCCGGCCCCCGAGAGGCACTGGACCGCGGGATCGCCACCGTCTACCAGGACCTGGCGGTCGTCCCGCTGATGCCGGTCTGGCGGAACTTCTTCCTCGGCTCCGAGCCCGTCAAGGGGCGCGGCCCCTTCCGGCGCATGGACGTCGACCTCATGCGCCGCACGGCCCGCGCCGAGCTGCTGCGCATGGGCATCGACCTGCGGGACGTCGACCAGCCCATCGGCACGCTCTCCGGCGGCGAGCGTCAGTGCGTGGCCATCGCCCGCGCGGTGTACTTCGGCGCCAAGGTGCTCGTCCTCGACGAGCCGACCGCGGCGCTGGGCGTCAAGCAGTCGGGTGTGGTCCTCAAATATGTGGCGGCCGCCAGGGACGCCGGGCTGGCCGTTGTGTTCATCACCCACAACCCTCACCACGCCCACCTGGTCGGCGACCGCTTCGTGCTGCTCAAGCGCGGCACCATGGCGGGCCACCACACCCGCGACAGGATCACCCTCGACGAGCTGACCCGGCAGATGGCCGGCGGCGACGAGCTGGAGGACCTGCGGCACGAGTTGGAGCGTCCGGGACCGCCCGCTCCCGGCGGCCCGGAGGCCGCGAAGGGGGCGGACGAGGAGCGTCCGCGGCCGTGACCGGAGCGACAGGACGGACCGGGGTTCCGGGGCCGGTGGGACGGGCGGGACGCCCGGGGCGGACGGGCCGGGTGGGGCGGCGCCATGCGGCGGCTCCTCGGATTGAGGCAGAATCGGCGCGATGAGCACCTACCGCGACCTCGCACTGCCCCGGGCGCTGAACCCGGCCAGGGCGGCCGGAGCCCCCATCGGCTCGCGCCGTACCCCCGTCCTCAGGACGGTCGGCTCCCGGGAACGCCGTTCGCACCTGTCGGCGCCCCGCGTGCCCACGGTCGGGATCGACATCGGCGGTACGAAGGTGATGGCCGGCGTCGTCGACGCCGACGGCAACATCCTGGAGAAGCTCCGGGCCGAGACGCCGGACAAGTCCAAGAGCCCCAAGGTCGTCGAGGACACCATCACCGAGCTGGTCCTGGACCTCTCCGACCGGCACGACGTGCACGCCGTGGGGATCGGTGCGGCCGGCTGGATCGACGCCGACCTCAACCGCGTGCTCTTCGCCCCGCACCTGTCCTGGCGCAACGAGCCGCTGCGCGACCGGCTGGCCGAGCGCCTTTCGGTGCCGGTGCTCGTGGACAACGACGCCAACGCCGCGGCATGGGCGGAGTGGCGGTTCGGGGCAGGCAAGGGCGAGGACCACCTCGTCATGATCACGCTGGGTACCGGCATCGGCGGCGCCATCCTCGAGGAGGGCCGGGTCAAGCGGGGCAAGTTCGGCGTGGCCGGGGAGTTCGGCCACATGCAGGTGGTCCCCGGCGGGCACCGCTGCCCGTGCGGCAACCGCGGCTGCTGGGAGCAGTACAGCTCCGGCAACGCCCTGGTCCGCGAGGCCCGGGAACTGGCCGCGGCCGACTCCCCGGTCGCCTACGGCGTCCTCGAGCACGTCAAGGGCGACATCTCCGCGATCACCGGGCCGATGATCACCGAGCTGGCCCGCGAGGGCGACGCCATGTGCGTCGAGCTGCTCCAGGACATCGGGCAGTGGCTCGGCGTCGGCATCGCCAACCTGGCGGCCGCCCTGGACCCGTCCTGCTTCGTGATCGGCGGCGGCGTCTCGGCCGCCGACGACCTGCTGATCGGCCCGGCCCGGGACGCCTTCCGCCGCCAGCTCACCGGCCGCGGCTACCGCCCCGAGGCCCGGATCGCCCGCGCCCAGCTCGGCCCCGAGGCCGGCATGGTCGGCGCCGCCGACCTGTCCCGGCTGGTCGCCCGCCGCTTCCGCCGGGCCAAGCGGCGCCGCACCGAGCGCTTCGAACGGGTCCCCGACGCGGCCGCCCGCACCTCCGGGGACGGCCTGTGACCGACGCCCGGCCGCCACAGCCCGGCGGTGACGTCGAGCCGTCCCGCCCGGACGCGCCCCAGGACCCGCTGCTGCTGGCCGGCGACGACCCGGAGGCCCGCCGCAGGGTGATCCGGCGCCGCGCGCTGACACTGCTGACCATCGTGCTGCTGATCGGCGTCCCGGCCGTCTACCTGGTGATCTCCGGCGCCCAGAGCCGGGACAGCGGCAAGGACAAGGAGGCACGCTACTCCGCGACCGGCCTCACCTGGGGCTGGCCCTCCAAGGTGCAACGCCGCATCTACCAGGTGCCCATCCCGCACCCGGCGGAGCTGGTCGCCCAGTACGAGACCAACAACTGGCGGACCAGCCGGCTGCACGTCCAGTTCCTGACCACCGACGCGGGCCTGGACACCTTCCTGCGGTCCATGGGCGTCACCCGCGAGGACCTGGTCGAGGGCAGGATCACCATCAGCGACCGCGACCGGAGCACCGCCGGGTGGGAGTTCCGCGGGGCAGGCCCCTGGTACGGGCTGACCCACGCCCAGGAGGACCCGCTCCCCACGCAGGACGTGGTCGTCAACATGTCGGATCCGGCTAACCCGATGGTGTACGTGGTTTCTCGCGCAACGCCCTGACCTGTGGGTACGTAGGGTGCAAGGGGTCGTTCCCCGCCCGTCGCAGGGTGGTGGACGACCCTCCTGCCGTGTCGGGGGACCGCGGCGCGCGCCGGTTGTCGGAACCCGAACGTAGAGTCGAAAACAGTTGGCGAACGACCCGGCGGAAGCGCCGGGGCGAACCATCCCGGCGGTCGACCCGTGAGAACGGCTTCGCGGCCGGGGCGCGGAAGAGGAGGAGGGCAGAGGCATGCACGGCACCGGCAACACCACCACGGCACTCGCACGCCTGGCCGCGGTCTTCCTCCCGGCCACCCTTCCCCGCGAGGGGCGCGTCGCCTTCTGGGACCCGGCAGGGGAGCCGCCGCCGGACGGCGCACCCACCACGGAGCTCACCGTGGTCCGGGCCCACGGAGCGGGCGTCCGCCGTCGCACCGTCCCCGCCGTCGTCCTCCCCGTCGTCGCGGCCCTGCCGCTGCTGGTGCGCGCGCGTCAGGACCCGGGAGCCCATCCCGCCACCGTCTGCTGGGGCGCCGCCGCGCTGCACGCCCTGAGACTGGTCGCCCGGGGCCGGCTGCTGCCCGGTCTCACACCCGAGGGGTACGACGCCTGGCGCGCCGGCCCGCTGGAACCCGAGGACGCCGCCCACCTGCGGGCGGTCGCGGCCGCCCTCCCGCCCGAGGGCCACGCCGTCCCGCTGCCCGGCCCCGCCCCGCTGCGGCTGCCCGGCCCCGAGGCGCTGGTCCGCGCCTTCGTCGACGCGGTGGCCGACGCCCTGCCCCGCACCCCCGCCGCCCCGCACGCCGTCGGAGGCCCCTTCGCCGCGCCCGAGGCCCAGCACCTGCCCGGGGCCCACGAATGGGCGGCCGAGGTCGCGTCCGGGATGGACGCCGGGGTCCGCGTCTCGCTGCGCCTGGACCTGTCCGCGTTCAGCCTCTTCGACAGCGGTGACTCCGACGGCGGAGCCACCGGCCCGGCCGGTGAGGGCCACGCAGCCGGCGCCGTCACGCGCCGCGCCGGCGCCGCCGTCGTCCAGGTGCACAGCCTCGCCGACCCGACGCTGATGGTCGACGCCGCCGCGCTCTGGGCGGGCGAGGCCCCCGACGCCTTCGGCCCCCGGGCGCGCGTCGACGCCGCGCTCGCGATCCGCCGCGCCGCCCGGGTCTGGCCGCCGCTGGAACGCCTCACCGAGCAGCACGTCCCCGACGTGATGGCCCTGGGCGAGGAGGAGGTCGCCGACCTGCTGGGCGTGGCCGCCTCCCGGCTGGCCGCCGCCGGGGTCACCGTCCACTGGCCCCGGGACCTCGCCCAGGACCTCGCGGCCACCGCCGTGGTCCGCTCCGCCCCGGGCTCCGCCACCGACGGCACCGGGTTCTTCGAGAGCGAGGACCTGCTCCGCTTCGAATGGCAGCTCGCGCTGGGCGGCGAGCCCCTGACCGAGGCCGAGATGGACACCCTGGCCGAGGCCCACCGGCCCGTCGTGCGCCTCCGCGACCGCTGGGTGGTCGTCGACCCCGCCCTGGCCCGTAAGGCCCGCAAGCGCGACCTCGGCCTGCTCGACCCGGTCGACGCGCTCGCCGTGGCCCTCACCGGCTCCGCCGAGGTCGACGGCGAGACGGTCGAGGCGGTGCCGGCCGGCGCCCTCGCCGCCCTGCGGGACCGCCTGGTGGCGGGCCCGCAGCCCACCTCCCCGCCCCCCGGCCTCGACGCCGAGCTGCGCGACTACCAGCTGCGCGGTCTCGCCTGGCTCGACCTCATGACCTCGCTCGGACTCGGCGGCTGCCTCGCCGACGACATGGGCCTGGGCAAGACGATCACCCTGATCGCGCTGCACCTGCGGCGCGCCGAGCGCGACCTGGCCGGCGGGGACCCGGTGGACGGAGACCCGGTGGACGGCGACCCGGCCGGCGGGAAGCGGGCCGGCAGGCCCACGCTGGTGGTCTGCCCCGCCTCCCTGCTCGGCAACTGGCAGCGCGAGATCCACCGGTTCGCCCCCGGCGTTCCCGTCCGCCGCTTCCACGGCGCCGGGCGCACCCTCGCCGACCTCGACGGCGGCTTCGTCCTCACCACGTACGGCACCATGCGCTCCGCCGCCGAGGAGCTCGCCGAGGCGGGGTGGGGGATGGTCGTGGCGGACGAGGCACAGCACATCAAGAACCCGTACTCGGCGACGGCCCGTGCCCTGCGCACCATCCCCACACCCGCGCGTGTCGCGCTCACCGGCACCCCCGTCGAGAACAACCTCTCCGAGCTGTGGGCACTGCTCGACTGGACCACGCCGGGTCTGCTGGGGCCCCTGAAGTCCTTCCGCGCCCGGCACGCCCGCGCGGTGGAGGGCGGCGAGGACCCGGACGCCGCGGAGCGGCTCGCCCGGCTGGTCCGGCCCTTCCTGCTGCGCCGCCGCAAGTCCGACCCCGGCATCGTGCCGGAACTGCCGCCGAAGACCGAGACGGACCGCCCGGTTCCGCTCACCCGCGAGCAGGCGTCGCTCTACGAGGCGGTGGTCCGCGAGTCGATGCTGGTCATCGAGGGCAGCGAGGGAATCGCCCGCCGTGGCCTGGTCCTCAAGCTGCTGACCTCGCTCAAGCAGATCTGCGACCATCCCGCGCTCTACCTCAAGGAGGGCGTCTCGCCGGACCGGGCCCGCGCCGACCGCTCCGGGAAACTCACCCTGCTCGACGAGCTGCTGGACACGGTGCTCGCCGAGGACGGATCGATGCTGGTCTTCACGCAGTACGTGGGCATGGCCCGGCTGATCACCGCGCACCTCACCGCCCGGTCCGTCCCCGCCGAGATGCTGCACGGCGGCACCCCCGTCCCCGAGCGGGAGCGGATGGTCGACCGCTTCCAGGAGGGCGGCACGCCCGTTCTGGTGCTCTCCCTCAAGGCGGCCGGCACCGGCCTGAACCTCACCCGCGCGGGGCACGTCGTGCACTTCGACCGCTGGTGGAATCCGGCGGTGGAGGAGCAGGCCACCGACCGCGCGTACCGCATCGGGCAGACCCAGCCGGTGCAGGTGCACCGGCTGATCACCGAGGGCACGGTGGAGGACCGCATCGCCGAGATGCTCGAGGCGAAGCGGGCGCTGGCGGACGCGATCCTCGGTTCCGGCGAGGCGGCCCTGACCGAGCTCACCGACCGCGAACTCACCGATCTCGTCTCCCTCCGGAGGCCGGCATGACCCCGCCGCACGTTCCCGACCACGGCGACGCCGCCGACGACGACCTGGGCCGCACGGGCAGGGCGGCCGTCCCGGGGGAGGACCCGGGCGGCCGGCCCGAGGAGGACGCGACCTCGGGTGACGGGGCGGCCTCCGGCGGTGGCCCGGCTTCCGGCGACGATCCCGGCTGCCCCGGCACGAACGGGACCGGCGGCGGCCCCGTGGTCCGTCGCGAGGATGCGCTGGACCCGGAGGTAGCGGAACCGGATGCGCCGGATCCGGCGGTGGCGGACCCGGACCCGGCGGGGAACCCGGCAGAGGCGGCGCGGCGTGCGCTGCGGGTGGCGCGGGCGTTGGCGCGCCCCGCGACGCCGGGGGAACGCGGCACCGAGCGTTCCGGCCCGGCCGTGACCCCCGCTCCGGCCACCGGGGCGAGCCCTTCCGCTGCTGCCCGCGCGGCCATCCGTCGCCGTCCGGCGGCTGCGGACGCCCCGACCGGGCGAGGACAGGGACCGGACGAACACGGCGGGAACGGGGCGGAGGGAGCCGTTCGGTCGGGGCCGGCGGAACGTGCCCGCGAGGCCCTGCGCGCCGCCCGGGCAGCGGAGGCCCGTACGGACAGGGCGGGCTCGACGGAGGACGCGGCTGCGGGAGCGGGTAACGACCGGGCGGTCGACGCCTCGTCGGCCGCTGACGGCAAGACGTCGGTGTCGCCCGTGAGGAGGCTCGCTGATCTGGGCGCCGCCGTGCCCCGGGGCGGTGCGGCTCTGCCCGATCGGTCCGCGGCCGCGGGCGGCATCCCCGCGGACGGTCCCACCGCTGACGGTTCTGCTGCTGGCCACACCTCCGAGGCCCGCTCCACCGAGGGCCGCGCCCCTGCGGCCGGTTCCGCCGTGGCCGCCCCCACCGCAGACGGCCCTGCTGAGGGCCGCACCCCTGCTGACGGCTTCGCCGAGGACCGCTCCGCCAAGGTCGGCTCCACCGCGGACGGTCCCGCTGAGGACCGCACCCCAGCTGACGGCTTGGCCGAGGACCGCTCCGCCGAGCACGGATCCGCCAAGGACCGCTCCGCCGAGCACGGCTTCGCCAAGGACCGCTCCACCGAGCACGGCTCCCTCGGGGAACTTCCCGCAGGCGGGGATCTTCCCGAGGACCATGACGTCCCCGCGGCTGACGCCTCGGCCCGCGACCGGTCGGGGATCGGCATACCGGCCGGTGAGGCCGGGGAGGGGCACGCCGCGTCGCGCCGGGCCGGGCCGCCGCGACCCCCCGTGCAGGACACCCTCCCGCACGACGATCCCGCGCCCGCAACCCGGCCCCGCGGTGCGGGTGCCGAGCTCCGCAAGACGTTCGACCGGCTGCCCCCGCGCGAGCAGGGCGCGGCCCTCGCCGGCACGCCCTGGGGCGAGGCATGGATCACCGCGCTCACCGAGCGGGCGCTGGACCCCGCCCGGCTGGCCCGGGGCCGTCGTTACGCCGAGGAGGGCCGGGTCGACTCCGTCACCGTGACGCCCGGGCTCGTCCTCGCGTACGTGCACGGCAGCCGCCCGCGCCCCTACCGTGCCCAGGTCCGGGTCCGCACCCTCGACGAGGACGAGTGGGAGGCGTTCCTGGACGCCGTGGCGGAGCGGCCCGCCCACATCGCCGCGCTGCTCGACCGGCAGCTGCCGGAGGCCCTGATCGAGGGCGGTGTCGGCGCCCCGCTGCTGCCGCGCCGGGGAGACCTGCTGCCGTTCTGCGGCTGCCCCGACACCGGCCGCCCCTGCAAGCACGCCGCCGCACTCTGCTACCAGACCGCCCGGCTCCTCGACGCCGACCCCTTCGCGCTGCTCCTGCTGCGCGGCCGGGGCGAGCAGGAGATCCTCGACGCCCTCTCCCGCCGCAACGCCGCCCACGCCGCCCGGGCGGCGGCCGAGGCGCACGCCGCCCGCCAAAACGCGGCCGGCGGGCGTGACGGGGGAGTGCTCGAGGGCGTGCGGGCCACGGAGGCGCTGGCCCGTGGGGCGTCGGGGCTGCCGCCCCTGCCCGCCCCGCTGCCGCCGCCCCCGCACCCTGGTCATCCGCCCGCCTACCCCGCGGCCCCGGGCGGCCCCGACCCCTACGCGCTGGACCAGCTGGCCACGCACGCCGCCGCCCGCGCCCTCGCCCTGCTCACCACCGGCGAGGACCCGGTGGGCGAGCTGACCCTCTGGCAGGACGCCGTGCGCATCGCGGCGGCCCGTCCCGGTTCGGGGCTGACCGCCACGACCCGCACCCTCTACGCGTCCCTCGCCGCAGCGTCCGGCCGCACCCCCGTCGACCTGGCGCGCGCGGTCGCCGCCTGGCGGCAGGGCGGCCTCGCGGGCCTGGCCGTGCTGGAGGGCGAGCCGTGGAACCCGCCGGCCGGCCGTTTCGACCGCGCCCGCCCACTCCTGACGGCCGCCGGGCTGCCGCCGTTCCGCCCCTGGTGCAACCGCCTCACCCACCCGGTGGGGCACGCCCAGCTACGACTCGGCCAGGACAACCTCTGGTACGCCTACGAGTCGGAACCCGGCGCGGACGACTGGTGGCCGCGCGGTGCCGCCGATCCGGACCCGGTCGGCGCGCTCACGGCCCTCGGCCCGGCACTCGACCCGGCCGAACTCCCCCCGGACCCGCCGCTGCGCTGACGTCCCGTCGTCGGACGGCGTGTCACCGTGGGTTCACTGCCTCACCCGCCCTGAACCAGCCGGGCCAGCTCGCCGACCGCGGTCGCCAGCGGGACCACGGGCTCGGCGATGGCGGTCAGACGGTCCAGGGCCCTGCGCAGCACCCCCGGCTGCGGTTCGCTCTCCGCCAGTTCCTCGCGGAGCCTGCGCAGCTCCACCCGCGGTGTGCTGCCGTCAGCGAGCTCGTCCTGATGCTGGTCCAGCAGCAGTTCGATGCGGGTGAGCAGTTCCTCCACCCGGGCCGACTGCTCGCCGGTGAAGGCCGCTCCGACGGCCACCTGCCCCGCCTCGGCGCGTGCGCCCTGCCCGACGGCCTGGTTGCCCACCTGGCTGTGGCCCCCGTACTGCTGGATCCCGTGGTTCACCTGAGCGGCCCGGTCCTGGCCGTTCGCCTGATCCTGGCCGTTCGCCTGATCCTGACCGTTCGCCTGATCCTGTGCCCGCGCCCGCGCCTGTGCCTGCGCGTGAATCTGCCGGATCTGACCGTTCTCCTGGTCGGACACGACTCTCCCTCCCTACGTCTCGCCCGCCTGCGTGTCGCCGTACGTTCCGCGATCGCGTGCCCTACCCCCGCGCTGCCCCGCCGGCGCCGCCGGCAGGGCCCGCTCCCGGCCCCGTGGCCGCTCCCGCGCCGGTCCGCGGCCCCGGCGCCTGGGCGTTCGCCGTGCCGGCCCGTGCCTGGGCGCCCTGCCCGACGGCCTGGTTGCCCACCACGCTCACCCCGCCGGTCTGGAGGACCCCGTGGTTGAGGATGGTCTGCGCCTGGCTGCGGAAGTCCTCGGTGCTGACCCCGCGTTCGTCCAGGAAGTCCCGCACCGCCGCCAGGGTGTGCCGGTCCAGCGAGGCGAGGGCCTCCTCCGCGTCGGAGCGCTGGAAGTGGTTGAGGTACTCCCCGCCCTGCCCCAGCTCCCGGACGCTCAGCCGGGCCCCGCGGTCGAAGGCGGGGTCGGTCACCGCCGCGCCCCGGTCACGGTCCAGTCGCCGGGCGCGCCGCCGGCCCTCGAAGGCGTGGTCGAGGAACGACCCGACGGCGCCCCCCGGTACCCCGCCGGTCCGGCGCAACGCCCGCACCAGCAGCGTGCCCCGGAACAGTTCGGGGGGAACGGAGCCTCGCAGGTCGATCTCGTGGGCGTCGCGCCGGACGGGTGCCAGCACGTACCGCTCGCAGCGCAGGTGGAGCGTCCGGTCGGCCACCGAGACGTGCAGCAGGTGACTGGGCACCACCTCGCCTCCCCACAGCGGGAGATGCGCGGTCAGGCAGTGCCGGGCCGGGCCGGCCGGCGTGCGCGCGATGTCCCGCACGGCGTCCGGCCCGAGCCGGGCAGCCGGGGCGCGCATGAGGTCCGGCAGCAGGTCTGCGTGCCCCTCCAGCTCGGTGCCCGCGAGGAACACCCGGTCCTTCACCACCGCTCCGGCCGCGCCCGCCGTCTCCGCCAGACGGACCCTCAGCCGCTCCACCACGTCCCAGGCGTCGAACGCGTCGACGGCCTCGCCCGGGGAGGCGGGCAGCAGCGGGACGGAGAACGCCCACTGCGAGTCCCGGGACCCCCACCCGACGTACGGGTCGAAGCCGCTGTACACCGTGACGTTGCCGTGCTGCGCCTCCGCCACCGCCTCGACGCGTGCGGCCAGGTGCGGGTCCGGCCAGGGGAGCGGCGCGGAGCGCGGGTCGAAGGTGTCGCGGAGCAGGCTCGCCCGCAGCCGGGCGTCGAGCTCCTCCTCGTCGCGCAGCAGCACCCGGAACGCCACCAGACCGCCCGCCACCACGGCGAGCAGGGGCGGGACGCCTCCCAGGTAGCCGCCCACCAGCCAGGCCGCGAAGCCGGGGAGCGGGAGGGCGGAGAGGCCCAGCCCGAGCAGCAGTCCCGCGACGAGCAGGGACGCGGCGGTGCCGATCGTGCCGCGCAAGGTCGCGCGGACATCCGGCAGTTCACTGCCCCGGGCCGACCAGAGGTCCGCCCGCGCTGCCCGTCCGCGGCGGGCCACGCGTGCCGGAGCGGCGCCCAGGGCGCGGAAGGCGAAGGCCGCGAAGAGCAGCCACAGCGGGCCGAGGACGCCGATCAGGCACCAGACGGCCGCCAGCCGTCGGCTCAGCGCCGCGTGCCGGCGACGGGCGGCGAGCGCGTGCCGCACGACCGGCACCAGGTCCACGCCGGGGGACGGGGCGACGGCGCCGAGTTCGTCGTCCAGCACCCCGTCCACCACCCGGCGGGCGAAGACGGGATCGAGATGGGCCAGGGCGCACAGGTACCGGGTGGCGTCCCCCGGCACGCTGCCGCCGGCCACCACGCCGCCCGGCAGGCCGGCCGACGAGGACAGGACGGAGAGGCGCATCAGTCTGCTCCGTTCTCGCACGAATCTCGGTGCGACGGGGTGGGCCGCCGCGCCGGGTACGGGGGCGGACGCACGGGGCCGGGCGGCGGCGACGGCAGCCAGGACGAGGCCGAGCAGGAGACCGAGGAGCAGCCCGTCCACCAGGAAGTTCAGGAAGACCTGCTCGGGGCCGAGGCCCAGGACCCAGGTGGAGCCGTCCCGGGTGAGCAGCGACAGCCAGGAGACGACCGAGGCGACGAGGGAGAGAGCGACCGCCAGGCCCAGGGCGGCAGCCCACCGCACGCGTGCCGGCGAGGCGCCGCCCAGGACGCGGGGCGCGAGCAGCATGATCCCCACCACCACGGTGACCAGGAACGTGCGCCCCGCGAGGGAGTACGCCTGGTCCCACTCGTCGGGGCCGGGTGACAGGTCCCACCGGACGGACAGCAGCGCCCTGCTCAGCACCGCCAGGACCGGTTCGTCGGGCGGGAGCTCCATCAGTGGGTCCGCCACCCACGGGCTTCCCAGCACCACCAGCCCCGCGCACAGCAGGGCGGCCGCACCCCTTCTCACTCCGGCCCCATGTCTTCGCCTCCGGAACGCACGGAACGTACTCGGGAGCCGAACTGTAGAACGAATGGCGACGCTCCGTCAGCGGGACGGCACAACTTGTGGCCGTCGCGGGTCCGGACGGGGCCGCGGGGCAGGACCCGGGCGGTCGTGACGGCCGTGTGGCAGTCGTGTTGCATCCCCGCCGGGACCGTGGAGCCGGCGTCGATCGCGTGATCGAATCGCCTCATGCCGTTCGTCTGTGCGGGCCGGCCCGTGCCGCTCGACCCCTTCTGGCCGACGCGCCGCGCCGACCACTTCGACCAGATCTGTCGCTGAGCCACGACCTGCGTCGCGACTCCCCACGCAGGGTCCCCGCACGCCCGCGAACGCCTCCTCCCGGACCACCGCCACCCGCCGGCCGGCCCGGACACCGCCCCCGTCGGCACGCGCCCGAACGGCGCGTCCCCGCGCGAACGGCCGAGGCCTCTTCCCTCCGCCGGCCGGCACCCCGTCCGGCCGCGCGGACCCCGTCGCGCAGCCCGGCGGACCGTCGGATGCGTGCGCGGCCGTCCGTTCCCCGCGCCACCCCGCACCCCATCCGGCCGTCCAGCGGCCCGCCCCGCCACCCCGCACCCCATCCGCCGCGCTGCGGCCCGCCCTGTCGAAAGGTCCTTCCATGAGCACGACGCCCCGCACCGGTCTCTCCCGAAGAGCACTGCTGGCCGGCGCGGCCGCATCGGCGGTCGCCGCCCTGGCCACGGCGACGACCCGTCCCGCCTCCGCGATCGCCGGGGCGCCCGAGGCGGCGGACTCCCGGACCGCCGGCCGCAGGGCGCCGAACATCCTGCTGATCCTGCTCGACGACCTCGGCAGCGGCGAACTCGGCTCCTACGGCCAGCGGACCATCCGCACCCCGGTGCTCGACGACCTCGCAGCGCAGGGCGCCCGCTTCACCCAGGCGTACGCCGCGCCCTCCTGCGCGCCCACCCGCGCCTCCCTGCTGACCGGACTGCACACCGGCCACGCGACGGTGAAGGCCAACAGCGACGCCGGCAAGGGACTCCGGGCCGAGGACGTCACGGTCGGCGAGGTGCTCCGCGACGCCGGCTACACCACGGGGATCGTCGGAAAGTGGGGCCTGGGCCCGGACAACGGCGACAACCCGAGCCACCCCAACCGCCAGGGCTTCGACCACTTCTTCGGCTACATCAACCAGACGCACGCCCACGACTACTGGCCCACCTACCTCTGGCGCGACGGCGTCAAGGTCCGCTTCCCGGAGAACGCGGACGCCGACGTCACCTACGCCACCGACCTGTTCACCCAGGAGGCGCTGGACTTCATCGAGCGCCACCGGGACGAGCCGTTCTTCCTGAACCTCGCCTACACCACGCCGCACGCCCCCAACGAGATCCCCAGCGACGCCCCGTACAGCGCCGAGGACTGGCCCCAGGGCGAACGCAACCACGCCGCCCAGATCACCCACGTCGACGCGGAGATCGGCCGGGTCCTCTCCCGGCTGGACGAACTCGGTCTCGCCGAGGACACCCTGGTGCTGGTGGCGAGCGACAACGGACCGCACACGGCGGGCGCGGGCTTCGAGCACGTCGGCAGCACCCTGCCGCACGACCCGGAGTTCTTCGACAGCAACGGCCCCCTGCGCGGCGTCAAGTTCACCGTGTACGAGGGAGGCATCCGGATCCCGCTGATCGTCCGGCTGCCCGAGGCGCTGAGGGCCGAGGGCGGCGTCGCGCCGGGCTCCGTCGTGCACGACCCGGTCGCGGTCTGGGACTTCCTCCCGACGTTCGCCGAGGTGGCCGGGGCGCCCGTCCCGCCCGCGCTGGACGGGATCTCCTTCGTGCCCGCCCTGACCGGCCGCGAACAGCCCCCGCACGACTACCTGTTCTGGGAGCACGACCGCAAGGACCAGGCCGTGCGGTTCGGCAACTGGAAGGCCGTGCGGCCCAAGAGCGGTCCGGTCGAGCTCTACCACCTGAACCAGGACGCCGGCGAGAGCACCGATCTCGCGGCGCGGCACCCCGCGCTCGTCCGCAAGGCGGAGCGCCTGCTCGCCGACGCGGTGGCGGGAGGCCGACCGTGAGCTGCTGCGCACCCTCGGCAGGAAGCCACAGCCCGAACGCCGGCCACGGCCACGGGTCGTGCGGCGCCCCGCGGACCGGCGGCGGCCCGCTGGTCGCCACTGTCACGGTCGGGCCTCCCGGCCCTTTCCGCCCCGCGCCGGCGGACCGCACCACCCGGGGCCAGGTGCGCCTGGGGGCCGGCACGTTCGCGATGGGCGACGCCCACGGCGAGGGGTACGCCGCCGACGGCGAGGGACCCGTGCACGCGGTGCGGCTGCCGTCCTTCCTGATCGACGCGACCACGGTCACCAACGCCGCGTTCGCCGCGTTCGTGAAGGACACCGGATACGTCACCGACGCCGAACGGCTCGGCGTCTCGGCCGTCTTCCACCTCGCGGTCCGGGCCGACAGCTCCGACGTGCTCGGGCAGGCCGCGGGCACCCCGTGGTGGCTGACCGTGCGGGGCGCCTCCTGGCGGCGGCCCGCCGGACCGCTGTCCTCGGTCGCCGGCCTGCAGAACCACCCGGTGACACAGGTCAGCTGGAACGACGCGCAGGCGTACTGCGCCTGGGCGGGCAAGCGGCTGCCCACCGAGGCGGAGTGGGAGTTCGCCGCCCGCGGAGGCCTCGAGGGCGCCAGGTTCCCCTGGGGGAACGAGCGGACTCCGCGCGGCCGCTGGATGTGCAACATCTGGCAGGGCACCTTCCCCACCCACAACACGGCCGAGGACGGCCATGTCACGACCGCGCCGGTGAAGTCCTACCGGCCCAACGCCTACGGGCTGTGGAACATGGTCGGCAACGTCTGGGAATGGTGCGCCGACACCTTCGCGGCCGACGCCTACGCGGACCGTGCCGCCAAGACCCCCGTGGACGACCCCCGGGGCCCTTGGCACGACCCCGGCCGCTCGGCGCCCCGTGTCATGCGGGGCGGCTCCTACCTGTGCCACGACTCGTACTGCTACCGCTACCGGGTCGCCGCCCGGTCCGCCAACACCGCCGACTCGGCCACCGGGAACATCGGCTTCCGCTGCGCCAACGACTCCCCTGACCGACCCGTGCACCCCGTCACCCCCGAGGACCCGTCATGAGACACCGCCACTCCCGGCGCCTGGGCCTGCTCGCCCTTCCGGTCGCCCTCACCCTGACCGCCGCCGGTCCGCCGGCCACCACCCCGGAGGCGGCCGGAGCACAGCAGCCGGCGGGCGAACGCCCGAACATCGTGTTCGTCCTCGGCGACGACTTCGGCTGGACCGACCTGAGCAGCCCGCTGACCAACCAGGGCAACCCGAACGACTTCTACGAGACGCCGACCCTGGAGCGGCTGGCCCAGGAGGGAGCCGCGTTCGACAACGCCTACGCCTCCCCGAACTGCGCGCCGACCCGCGCGGCCCTGCTCACCGGCCTCTACGCCCCGCGGCCCACCAACAACATCTACCTCGTCGACGACCTCAACCGCGGCGGTGACGACACCCTGCTGGTCGGGCCCCCGCAGGGCCTGCCCGACGAGGACGTCGCGCTGCCCGCCGCGGCGGTCACCGTCGGCGAACGACTCCAGGGCGCCGGCTACACCACCGGCTACCTGGGCAAGTTCCACGTCGCGGCGACCCCGTCCGACATCACCGCGCTGCACGGCTTCGACGAGAACGTCGGCGGCACCCACGCCGGCGCCCCCGGCGCCTACCACGCGCAGAACGGCAGGTTCGTCCAGCAGATCGGACCGGAGCTGGACGCCTTCGCCGCCGACTACACGCAGCGGTACGTCGACGAGAACATCAAGCCGTACGCCCACGGCACCGACCCCGCCGCCGTCGACGCCCTCGTCGGCACCGACAAGCACGTCTCGGACGCGCTGGCGGACGCCACGATCGACTTCGTGGACCGCAACAAGGCCCAGCCGTTCTTCGCCTTCCTCAGCCCCTACGCCGTCCACACGCCGGTGGGGGACAAGCAGGCGCGCGCGGACCTGCTCGCCAAGTACCGGGCCAAGGCGCCGGGGACCGGCCCGTCCGACCCTGCCTACGGGGCCCTCGTCGAAGGGCTCGACCAGAGCGTGGCCAGGGTGGTCGAGCACCTGGAGACCACCGCCGACCCCCGGCGTCCGGGCCACGTCCTCGCCGACAACACCGTCGTCGTCTTCACCGGGGACAACGGCGGCGTCGGGCGGTTCACCGACAACGGCCCGCTGCGCGGCGAGAAGGGGGAGCTGAGGGAAGGCGGCCTGCGCGTCCCGCTCATCGCCTGGAGCGGCGACCCGGACCTGGTGCGCGGGCACACCGTGCACCACACGCCGGTCTACAGCGCCGACCTGCACGCCACCTTCTCCGCCCTGGGCGGTGCGGACGTCCCGGCGGACCAGCCGCTGGACGGCGCCGACCTGAGCGGGCTGCTCTCCGGCGCGACCGGCGCACCGGACCGGGACGCCCTGTACTGGCACCTGCCCGGCTACCTCGTCGACGAGGCCCGTGACCAGCATCCGCAGTCGGTGGTCCGGTCCGGCCGCTGGAAGCTGATCTACGACTACGAGAGCCGGCGCTGGGAGCTGTACGACGTGGTCGCCGACATCGGCGAGCAGGACGACCTGGCCGCCCGCGAGCCGCAGGTGGTCCACCGGCTGGGGCACAAGCTGATCCGCTGGCTCGACCGGCTCGACGCCCCGCTGGCCACCCTCCGCGAAGGCCACGCCCCGCTGACCTTCACCGTCACCGGCGAGACCTACGCCGACGGTCACGTCTCCCGGCACCGGGCGCAGACGCTGGTCGTCGCACCGGGGGAGGAGGTACCGGTGGTCCTCGAGGGACCCGACGCTCACTGAGCGCATCCGAGGGGGGCCGGGCACGACCGCCCGGCCCCCCTCGGCCAGGACCGCCCCGGCCGACCCCGCCGGAGGCCGGGCGACCGGGCGGCGCCGTCGCGTACGGGGCGCCGCCCTCCCCGTCCTCAGGACGCGCGGCCCCGCAGCCGCCGCAGCATGCGCGGGTCCTCGAACCCGGCGGAACGGGCCGCCGCCTCCACCGTCGCCCCGTGGCCGATCAGGTGCTCGGCGTGCTCCAGCCGCAGCGCCTGCTGGTAGCGCAGCGGGGTGAGGCCGGTGGCCCGGGGGAAGTGGCGGGACAGGGTGCGCTCGCTGACGCCGACGGCGGCGGCCAGGGCGGCCAGCCGCAGCGGGCGGTCGAAGCGTGCGTCCAGGACGTCCTGGGCCCGGTGGACCACGTCGTCGAGGTGGGACCGGTGCCGGAGCATGGTGCTGTCCTGCGGCTGGTCGCCGTTGCGGCGGGCGTAGACCACCATCTGCCGGGCCACCCGCGCGGCGGCCGCCGGACCGTGGCGGGTGGCGACGAGGTGCAGGGCCAGGTCGATGCCGCTGGCGATGCCGGCCGAGGTGATCACCCTGTCGTCCGTGGTGAACAGGACGTCGCGCACCACCAGGGCCTTCGGGTGGCTCCTGGCCAGTGCCTCCTGCACGTCGTGATGGGTGGTGCAGGTGCGTCCGTCGAGCAGACCGGCCCGGGCCAGCGCCAGCGCCCCCGCGCAGACGCTGGCCACCGTGCCGCCCCGCGCGTGGTGTTCCCGCAGCACCCGCAGCGCGGGGTCCCCGGCCTGCGGGCCGCCGCTGCGGCCGTCGGTCCGCCAGCCGGGGACGAGGACCAGGTCCTCGGGGGAGAGCGGCGGCCACGCGGTGTCCGCCGCCACCGGCAGACCCTGCGCGGTGGCGACCGGAGACCGCTCGGCCACGTAGGAGAGGCTGTAGCGGTGCCCCTGGTCGGCCGCGGTGGAGAAGACCTGCGCGGGGCCGGCCAGGTCCAGCAGATGGACTCCGGGCACCAGGAGGAAGACGACTCGGCTCACGATCCGGTCATCATGCCGGAAGAGCCGCCCCGGCCTCCAGCCGGCCGACCGTCGTGACGGTGGCGAACCGGCCCGAGAGGGCGTACTCGGTGCGCCGGACGACCTCCTCGGCCGGCAGGGTGCGCGGGTCGGCCAGGATCTCGGCGACGCTCCGGCCGGTGGGGGCGTCGCGGTGCGGGATCGGACCGGTGGCGGTGGCGTCGACGACGAAGGTCACCCGGTAGCCGAGGTCGGCGGCGACCCGGGTGGTGGTCTCCACGCACTGCTCGGTGCGGATGCCGCACACGGTGAGCTCGCCGATGCCGCGCTCGGTGAGCAGTTGCTGCAGGTTGGTGGTGGTGAACGCGTTGTGGGAGGTCTTGTGGATCAGCGGCTCGCCCTCCGCCCGCCGCAGCTCCTCCATCAGGCGCACCTGGCCGAGCGCCGGGTCGAAGAGGCCGCCGGTGCCGGGTTCGGAGTGCAGCACCCACACCACCAGGTCGCCGGCGGCGCGGGCGAGGCGGACCAGCCGGTTCACCTTGCCGGCGATCTCCGGGTCGGAGATCGCCTCCCACTGCGGGCCGGCACGGAAGGACTCCTGGACGTCGATGACGATCAGCGCTCTGTTCATGCCCTCAAGCCTCGGCCACCGACGGAGGCCCGGGACAGGCCCCATCGGGTCCGGCGGCGGACCGATCCGGTCATCGGTCACGGCCGGTGTCCGGAGGCCGCGAAGGCCGCCTCCGGACACCGGTCGCGGGGGAGGCGCGCCCTACTTGACGCCCAGCAGCATCTCGATCGGGCCGATGGCGAAGTAGGCCAGGAAGAGCACCGCGGTGCCCCACAGCAGCCAGTGGACCTCGCGAGCCCGGCCCAGGCACGCCTTGATGACCACGTAGGCGACGAAGCCGGCGCCGATGCCGTTGGTGATCGAGTACGTGAACGGCATGACGGTGATCGTCAGGAAGGCGGGTATCGCCACGTCGTAGCGGTCCCACTCGATGTGCCGGACCTGCGTCATCATCAGGAAGCCGACCGCCACCAGCGCGGGGGAGGCCGCCTGCATCGGGACCATGGTCAGCAGCGGGGTGAAGAAGAGCGCGAGGGCGAACAGGCCACCCGTGACCAGGCTGGCGAAGCCCGTGCGGGCGCCCTCGCCGACACCGGCCGCGGACTCCACGTAGGTGGTGGCGGACGAGGAGGAGGCCACACCGCCGGCGACCGCCGCGGCGCCGTCGATCAGCAGGACGCGGCTCAGGCCGGGAACCTGGCCCCGCTCGTCGAGCAGTCCGGCCTCGGCGGTGACGCCGACGACCGTGCCCATGGTGTCGAAGAAGTCCGACAGGATCAGCGTGAAGATCAGCAGGACCACGGTCAGCACGGTCACCTGGCCGAAGGAGCCGAGCAGGTCGAACTGGAAGAGCAGCCCGAAGTCGGGGCTGGCGACCGGGTTGTCGGGCAGCGCCGGGGTGGTCAGGCCCCAGCTCTTCACGTCGGCCAGCGCGTTGATGACGATGGCCAGCAGCGTCATCAGGACGATGCTGATGAGGATGGCGCCCTTCACCTTGCGGGCGAGCAGCACGATCGTCACCAGGACGCCGAGGCAGAAGACGAGGATCGGCCAGCCGCCGAGGGTGCCGGTGCCCAGCTGCACGGGCACGGTGGTGTTGGCGGCGTCCGGGATGCGGGTGACGAAGCCGGCGTCGACGAAGCCGATGAAGGCGATGAACAGGCCGATGCCGACGCTGATCGCCTGCTTCAGGGGCTGCGGGATGGCGTGCATGATCGCCTCGCGCAGACCGGTCATCACCAGCACGCAGATCAGCAGGCCCTCGAGCACGACGAGGCCCATCGCGTCGTCCCAGGCCATCAGCGGGGCGATCTGGAAGGCGACGACCGCGTTGAGCCCGAGACCGGCGGCGAGGGCGAGCGGGAGGTTGCCGCCCACACCCATGATCACCGTCATCACCGCGGCGACCAGGGCGGTGGCCGTGGCGAGCTGCGGGACGTCGAGCTGGTCGCCGAACTTGTCCTTGGCGCTGCCCAGGATGATCGGGTTGAGCACCAGGATGTACGCCATGGTGAAGAAGGTGGCCAGTCCGCCGCGGACCTCCCGGCCGAGGGTCGATCCCCGCTCGCTGATGCGGAAGAACCGGTCCAGACCGCCGCCGCCACCACCGCCGCCGGAGGGCGGCGCGGCGGGACCAGCATCTGTTTTGTGCATGACGTCTCCTGGGACGAACGGGCAGGGGGAGATGCGAGGGCGCCGTCGTGGACGGAGCACGCCGCACGATGTGACGAACGTGTGTGCGGCGTCTCGCGGTGCGGATCATACGCATCCCGCGTCAGGTCACAACTCCTCTGTGTATACGCCGAGTTGATCATGCATCAAGTTCTCGTAGGTAGCTACGAACCTCGTGGTGATCTATCCCGCCCAACCGGGACACCGCAGACAGTGGCCATGGAACAACGCCCCGTGACTGCATAGTCTCCGCCCGTGCACCCACCACTCCCTTTCAACGCACGCGCTGCCCGCACACTGCGCGAGAGGCTCGGGATGGCCCCCGGTCATGTCGCCTACGGAATGCGCGCCTCCTACGGGATGAGCTACGTGACGCCCGATCACATCGCGGCCTGGGAACGTGGCGTCGCCATGCCCAGCCTCCAGGAACTGACCGCGCTCGCCGGCGCCCTGTGGTGTGCTCCCGGGGACCTCATGGGCGCGCCGCGCACCCTGCGGGAGCACCGGCTGGCCCGCGGGATGGCCCCCGAGGACGTCGCCCACTCGATCGGCATGGGCGTGGGCGACTACCTCCGCATGGAGGAGACCGGACGGTGGACGGGGAGCGCGTACCAGTCCACCCAGCTGGGCCGCACCCTCCAGCTGACGGCGCCCGACATGGTCGCCGTCACCGGTCTCGAGGGTGAGCTCGCGGCGCTGCTCGTGGAGGCGGTCTCCACCCGGTGGCAGGCGCACATCCGTGCCGTCGCGCGGCTGCTGTCGATGGAGAAACGCGAACTGCAGGAACCCTTACGCCTCATGCACGGCGAGTACCAGAACCTCATCGCCAGGACGCTGAGCCGGGCCACCGGCGCGGCCACCTCCGGCGAGGAGGGGAAGAACTACCTCGACGGCGTCGTCCAGCGCTTCTGGGAATGCCTCGGCAGCCGGTGACCGGCGGACACGCGCCACGGACGGTGTGAACGCGGAACGCCGACGCCCCCGCCGGAGAATCCGGCGGGGGCGCCTGGGGGGTGTTCGCCGGCCACAAGGCGTGTGGCCGGCGGCCGACCGTGGTGGGGGGCACGGTCACGGGAACCGGACCGGCCTGCCGGGGGAGGGGGGCACGTCCTCCGTCCCGGCAGGACCGGCAGGTCCCCCGTCAGGCCCGAGGGCCTGGGTTCAGGAGACCGAGCACCCGGCCACGGTCGGAGCGGTGCTGCCACCGTTCGCCGTGAAGCCGAAGCTGGTCGAGGCGCCGGCCGCGAGCGAGCCGTTGTGGGGGGCGTTCTTGACCGTCACCGTGCTGCCGCTGGTGGTGGCGACACCGTTCCACAGCGAGGCGATGGTCTGCCCGGAGGGCATGGTCAGCGTGACGGTCCACTTGCTGATGGCGGCGCTGCCGGCCTTGACGGTCACCGTGGCGTTGTAGCCGCCGGACCACGAGGAGTCGGCCTTGAAGCTCGCGGTGCAGGAACCGCTGCCGGCGGGCGGCGGGCTGGTGGGCGGCTGCGACGTCGACGGCGGCGGGCTGGTCGGAGGCGTGGTGGTGCCGCCGTTCAGCACGTTGAGGACGGCGGTGTACGCCGGCTTCTTCTGGTAGTTGCCGTCGAAGAGCAGCGGGGTGCCGCTCGATCGCCAGGAGTACTTGTCGGTGACGCCCCAGACGGTGATGCCCGTGCAACGGCTCACCGCCAGGCAGCCCTTGACGACCTTCTCGTAGTCGGCGGCCTGCGTGGAGCCGGAGCCCTCGATGTCCACCTCGGTCATCTGGACGTCGACGCCCAGAGCGGCGAAGCGCTCGAGGTTCTGCTGGAAGTCGGCGGTCACCGGGGAGTTGGAGTTGAAGTGCCCCTGGAAGCCCACGCAGTCGATCGGCACGCCACGGGACTTGAAGTCCTTGACCATGTTGTACACGGCCGTCGACTTCGCGTTGACGCCGTCGGTGTTGTAGTCGTTGTAGCAGAGCTTGGCCGCCGGGTCGACGGAGCGCGCGATCTTGAACGCCTCCTCGATGTACCCCGCGCCCAGCTTGTCCTGGAAGGGCGAGCTGCGGCGGGCGCCGCTGCTGCCGTCCTGGTAGGCCTCGTTGACGACGTCCCAGGCCGCGATCTGACCCTTGTAGTGGGTCATCACCTCGGTGATGTGGGTGGTCATGGCCTTGCGGAGCTCGTCGGCGCTCAGCGAGCCGACCCAGCTGGGCAGCTGCGAGTGCCAGACCAGGGTGTGGCCGCGGACCTGCATGCTGCGGCTCTTGGCATGGTTGACGATCTTGTCGGCGTTGGCGAAGTTGAAGCTGCCGCGGCTGGGCTCGACCGCGTCCCACTTCATCTCGTTCTCCGGCGTCACCGAGTTGAACTCGGTGTTCAGCGTGTTGACGTAGTCCGTCTCGCTGAGCCGGTTGTTCGCGACCGCAGTACCGAAGTAGCGGCCCTTCGCGGAGGCGGCGGCGCCGAGGGTGGTCGCCGCCTCGGCCGAGCCGGCCAGGGCGACCATTCCTCCGAGGGCCATGGCGCCCGCCGTCCCGAGGACGACCGCCTTTCTTGCGGCTGTGTGCCACAAGGACTGCATCTTCATTGTCTTGCGACCCTTCGCTGGGGGTGGCCAGGATCGAACAGGCAACGGTCGGCTTGGACGGCGCCTCACCGAAACTTTCGTACCGCATCGAAACGCAAGCTGTGCCGTGAGGCGCCGTTTACCGCTGCGAGGCGAGAAATTAGCGAACAGGACGGGGAGTTGCGCCCCGGAGGACAATTTTTGTTACGAAACTTCGTCGCAACTTTCGCCTCACGGGCCCGCAACACGGCGCCTCGCCGGAGCGGAACCGTCGACGACGCGCAGGTCGGAATGGATCAAGCGTGGTGCCGGGGTGGATCACGGGGCGGAGTTGACGTCGCTTCAGCGTCGGGCTCGTTGGGAGCGCTCCCACGTCAAGGGTGCGTAAAGTGCGGCGGAAGGGCAACGTCCGATCGCGCCACGCTCGCCCTGGGGTGTTGCGGGGGCGTGCGGGGTGGCGGGGGCGCGTGCGACCCCCGTGACGTGCGGGTCGGTCAAGTCCCGTGTCGCATACAACAGTTCGTGCGGTTGGCGCATCCTCAACCTTGACGTGGACCCTTCCGGCTGGATTCATGGGAGCGCTCCCAAGTATGCGTTCCACCCTCTCGCGCCGACGGCCCGAGAACCTGCTGTCCCCCTATCCGCGCATCCCCCTCACCGGTGGCCGGACACAGCCGGCGCCGGACTGCTGGAGGCAGAGTGAGAACCGCACGCGCACCAAGACGACGGCCCCTCGCGGCCGTGATCGCCACCCTGGCGACGCTCCTCGGGCTGCTCGCCCTCGGCGCCGCACCCGCCCAGGCCAAGGAGCCCGCCCAGGCGGCGGCCGCCCCGGCCGGCCTCCGCGTCACCGACGGCCGCGTGGTCGAGAGCAACGGCAACCCCTTCGTGATGCGCGGGGTCAACCACGCGCACACCTGGTACCAGAGTCAGACGAAGTCGTTCGCCGACATCAAGGCGCTCGGCGCCAACACCGTCCGCGTCGTGCTCGCCGACGGGCACCGGTGGACCGCCAACAGCGCCTCCGACGTGGCGGCCGTGGTCGACCGCTGCAAGGCCAACAAGCTGATCTGCGTCCTGGAGGTGCACGACACCACCGGGTACGGCGAGGAGTCCGCCGCGGGCACGCTGGAGCAGGCCGCGAATTACTGGATCGGCCTCAAGGACGTTCTCGCGGGCCAGGAGGACTACGTTGTCATCAACATCGGCAACGAGCCGTGGGGCAACAACAACTACACCGGCTGGACGGACGCCACCAAGAACGCGATCGCCAAACTGCGCGGCGCCGGCCTGCGGCACGCGCTGATGGTGGACGCGCCCAACTGGGGCCAGGACTGGTCGAACACGATGCGCGACAACGCCGCCTCGGTCTTCGCCTCCGACCCGGACCGCAACACCGTCTTCTCGATCCACATGTACGGCGTGTACGACACGGCGGCCGAGGTGCAGAGCTACCTGAACACCTTCGTCACCAACAAACTCCCGATCGTCGTCGGCGAGTTCGGTCACGACCACAGCGACGGCAACCCGGACGAGGACGCCATCATGGCGACCGCGCAGTCCCTCGGCATCGGCTACATCGGCTGGTCGTGGAGCGGCAACGGCGGCGGGGTCGAGTACCTCGACATGGCGACCACCTTCGACGCCGCCTCCCTGACCAGCTGGGGCACCCGCTTCTTCAAGGGCGCCAACGGCATCGCCCAGACCTCCCGCGAGGCCACGATCTACTCCGGCGGCACGGGCGGCGACACTCAGGCGCCCACCGCCCCCGGCACCCCGAAGGCGTCCACCGTGAGCTCGAGCTCGGTGGCCCTGACCTGGTCGGCCTCGTCTGACAACGTTGGCGTGACGGGCTACGAGGTGGTCCGCGTCGACGGCTCTTCGCAGACCGTGGTCGCCACCTCGGCCACCACCTCCGCCACGGTGAGCGGCCTGTCCGCGGGCACCGCCTACACCTTCGCGGTCCGGGCCCGCGACGCGGCCGGCAACCGCTCGGCCAACTCGGCCACCCTGCAGGTCACCACGCAGCCCGGCGGGGACACCCCGAGCGGCAGCTGCGCGGTGGGCTACAAGATCACCAACCAGTGGTCCGGCGGCTTCCAGGGCGAGATCGTCCTGCGCAACACCGCCACCACGGCGGTCAGCAACTGGAAGCTCGCCTTCTCCTTCGCCGACGGCCAGAAGATCAGCAACATGTGGGGCGGCACCGTCGCCCAGTCGGGCGCCGCGGTGACCGTCACCCCCGCCTCCTACACCACCACCATCGCGGCGGGCGGCTCCGTCACCCTGGGCTTCCTCGCCTCGAAGGGGAGCGCCAACACCGCTCCCGCCACCTTCACCCTGAACGGGGCGGCCTGCTCCGCCCTGTGATCCGTGCCGGCGGCCGCCCGCCCGTGACGGCCGTCCACGACGCCCCGCCGGTCCGCCGGCGGGGCGTCCGCGTCGTTCCTCCGGGACGCCTTCGCGGGCCGTCCCGGGCCGCCCGGGGGTGGACCTCCTCCTTCCACAGGGTGAGACGCCGGCGACGGACCGTACCCGGTCCCTTGACGCCGCTCGAGGACCGCCTGACACTCCGTTCAGGAACCCTGGTGAATCGATGGGGGATCACATGGGCCGTGCGGGACCGGACCTCGGGAGCGACGCCGTCCGCGTCGCCGTCCGCCCGCTGCCCCTGCTGACCTCCCGCCGCCACATCGATCTCATGCGTGTGTGCAGTGCCGCACGGCGCCCGCACGGCGGTGCCGTCGCCGCCGGTCACCTCTGACCGGTTGGCGCAGGCATCCCGTCCCGGCCGCGCGGGACCGCGCGCGCCGGCGCCTTCCCGCACCCGCGCCGAGCATCCCAGGGAGACCCATGTCCGCCATCTCGCCCTCCGCCGTGCCGTCCTTCCGCGGCCGCATCGGCCGCGACGCCCGCAGCGGCTACTACGCCGCGGCGCGTCGCTACCGGCTCCACCTCTCCGTCTCCTGTCCGCAGAGCCTGCGGATCGCCGTCACCCACAGCCTGCTCGGCCTGGGCGACGGCCTGCCGGTCACACTGCTGCCCGCCGTGCCGGACGGTCCCGACGGCGGCCACCGGCTCCTGCGCCCGCTGTACGAGGCCAGCTCCCACCAGTACCCGGGACCGGCCGCCGCTCCCGTGCTCCACGACACCTGGACCGGACGGATCGTCAGCACCCACACACCCGACATCCTGCGCGACCTGGTCCGGCAGTTCGGCGCCGGCGACCCCGACCTGCTCCCGCACGGCGCCGAGGAGGCGATCGGGGGCGTGGACCGGCTCTGCGAGGAGATGGGCCGCGCGGCCCAGCGCGCCGGGCTGCCCGGCACGGACCAGGAGGCGCGCGACGCCGCACTGGCCACCCTGCTGGAGGGTCTGGAGGCGCTGGAGCGGCGGCTAGCCCTCCAGGACCACATGGCGGGCGACGAGCTCACCCTCGCGGACGTCCACGTGTGGGCGACGCTGCTGCAGCTCGACACCGTGCACCGCCACCACCTGGACGCCGCCGCGGTGCACCGGATCACCGGTCATCCCCGGCTGTGGGCGTACGCACGGGGACTCGCGGCGCACCCCGCCTTCGGGTCCCACCTCGACCTGGACGGCATCGCTCGCAGGCACCACGCGCGCTGCCGGGGCGAGGAGGCCGCGGGCGCGGCGGTGCAGATCGTGGACTGGGCGGCGTACGCGCGGCGGACGGCGCCCGAGCCGGTGCGGCAGCCCGGCTGACCGGTGCGGCCGGCGCACCGACGGCCGCGGGCCGGGACCCATGGTGCGGTTCCGGCCCGCGGCCGCTGCGTTCGGCCCCTCTCCGGGACACCGGTCCCCGTCCCCCGTTCCCGCAGCGACCCCTCCCGGAGTCCGTGGGGCCGGCGGGACGGGGTCGCCGCGGCCGGCTGCCGGGTGGCGTGTGCGTACGGGACGGGCGGGGCCGGCGGGCGGTCCCCCTCGGTGTGAGAGACGACGCGTCGGTCGGCGAGGAACGCGCGGGGGCCGCCGGCATCCGGGGGCTGCACCGTCCGCGGCGATGTCCGGGGACGGGACGGCGCGGCGGACGCGCCCTGTGCGCCGGAGGCGCCGGCCGCGGCGAGGGCGCCCACCGCGCCGGGATGCCGGCCGTGGCGGGGATGCCCACCGCGCGGGGCTTGCCCGTTGCGCCGGTGGCGCCGACCGCACCGGCGACGTCAGCGACGCGACGGCGTCAGGGACACCGAACAACGTCAGGGACGTCGACGGCACCGGAAGCGCCGGCCGCGGCGGAGGCGCCGGGGACGCCGACTGTGCCGGGAACGCCGGGAACGCGGGACGCGCCGGGGACGTCGGCCGGGCCAGGGGCGCCCGGCGCGCCGGTCTCCCGGGGGAGCGAGGCCAGGGACCGCAGCAGGCTCCGGGCCGTCGCGTCGTTCTGCTGGAATCCCGGCGCGTTGGTGAGGGGCCTGGCGAAGGCGGCCACGGCCCGCTGGTTCGTCGGCGCGCCCAGGGCCACCCGGCGCGGGTGCGGACGGCCGCCCAGCCCGGGGTCGACCAGGCCGCCGTCCGGGTGCGTCACCGTCAGCAGCCCGGACCGGTGGGTGGCGGTCGCGTCGGCCAGCACCTCCTCGGTGACCGCCCCCCTGCGGTGCAGGTCCCGCAGGAGGGGGTCGGTGGTGCGCAGCACGGAGGAGCGGGGGAGGCGGGCCTCGACCAGCGCCGTCGCGTGCACGGTGTGCCCCGGGACCGACGGGCTGACACCGGTGAACGTGCCGGTCCCCTCGTCCGTCCCCACCCGCAGGTCCGCTCCCGTGAACCGGACCACGCCCGCCCGGGAGAGGGCGAGGAGCTGCCGCAGCCGGAAGCCGGGCGGGCCGGAGGCGAGGAAGCTGAAGAAGCCCTGCCACCAGCCGTCGAGGTCGCGGGCGACGGAGCGGGCGGTCAGGGTTCCCGTCGCCGCGAGACGCGCGAGGTTCCCGTAGACCGAGAGCAGCGCGAGGAACGCGCCGAGGTCGGCGCTGTGCGCCGGGTCCGCGCGCCGCGCGACGTCGTGGGAGACGTAGCGGCGCAGGTGCTCCTGGAACGCCTCGGGGGTGGCGAAGGAGAGGCCGTCCAGCGGCCGGTCCAGCCGCTCCAGGTCCAGCCGGTCTGCGGGGTCCGGCACCGCCGTGGCGACCAGCTCCGCCAGGCCGGTCCCGTGCGGTTCGAGACGGTCGTAGGCGGCCTCGAACTCAGGCCAGGGCAGGGCGGTGCGCTCCGGGTGGGCGAGGAACAGTTCGTGGTAGTGCCCGAAGCCGATCTCCTTCGCCATCAGCGGCAGGACGTCGCGCCGGAGGTCGACCGGGCCCGTCGCGGCCAGCTCCGCCACCTGGGCGGGGCCGAAGTACCGCGGCAGCGGGGGCCGGGGTCCCTGGAGCGGGTAGTGGGTCTTGGAGTGGTACGGCACGCCGCGCCGCGACCCGACGTGCAGCACCGGTTCGCGGCCGGACGGCCGGTAGACGAGTTCGCCGTCGGACCCCTCGCGGAACACGCCGCCGCGGCCCTCGGTGAGCAGGGACATCAGGTCGACGAAGGCGAGGCCGAAACCCCGGACCAGCACGTGCTGCCCCGGGCGCAGCCCGGACAGGTCGACGTCCGCCGTGTAGGCGGGTGGGAGGTGGAACAGGCCGTGCCGGCGCGCGAACTCGGCGTGTGCGTCGTGTTCGGCGGGCGGCGCCGCGTCCAGATGGCCCTGGGCGAGGACGACGAGGTCGGCGGTGACCGGCAGGGCACGGTCCGCCAGGTGGACCCGCTGCGGGCCGTCGGGCGGACCGGTGACCGAGGTGGCGGTGGTGGCGTGCCACTCGACCCGCACCCGGGCCGGGAGTTCGGCCAGTACCCGGCGGAACACCCAGTCCAGATAGGCGCTCTGCGCCCTCCGCGTCGGGAAGTCGGAGCCCGCGAGGCCGCGGAGTTCGGCCAGCGTCCCGGGGTCGGCGGGCTCCACGTAGGGATCCTGCCGGGGTGCCCGCCCGGAGAACTGCGCGGCCCACTCGGCGAGCGAGGGACCGGTGCGTACCGGACCCTCCACGGTGGACGACTCGTCGGTGAACATGGTGACGTCCTCCGCCATGGAGTTCATCCGCAGCAGGGGAGACTGGTCGTGCCGCCAGATCCGCCCCGGCCCTGGCGGATGCGGATCCACCAGATGGACGTGCAACTCGGCATCGCCAGGCCACAGTTCCGGCAGGTTCGCGGCGATCCGCTCCAGCAGGCCGACGGCGCGGGGGCCCGCTCCGACGACGGCCAGCACCGCGGGGCGCGTCCCGGCGCTCACCGCTCACCGCCCGCGGGGCCGGGGACCCGGCGGCTGCCGGGCGCCGTCGGCCGCAGCCTGCTCCGCAACCGCTGCAGAGGGGTGGGGGGCAGGGCCCGCGCCGCCCCGCGCGCGTACCGGCGCTCGACGTAGAACTGGCCGACGCCGAGCACGGTGGTGACCGCCACGTACCACAGGGTGGCCACCAGCAGCAGCGGGATCACCTGGTAGGTCTGGTTGTAGACCAGCTGGACCGAGAACAGCAGGTCGTGCACGGCCAGCACGCTGACGATGCTGGTGCCCTTGAGGGTGCCGATCAGCATGTTGCCGGCGGTCGGCACGATCGAGCGCATGGCCTGGGGGACCACGACGCGGCGCAGGGTCCGCCACCGGCTCAGGCCCAGGGCCTGGGCGGCCTCGGTCTGCCCGCCGTCCACCGACAGGACGCCGCCGCGGACCACCTCGGCGGCGTAGGCGGCCTCGTGCAGGGTGAGACCGACGACCGCGGTGAGCGTGGGCCCCAGCAGGTTCACCGTCTCGACGGAGACGAACTGCGGTCCGAACGGCACGCCGAGCCCGAGCCGCGGGTACAGGGCGCCGATGTTGAACCAGAACAGCAGCTGCACGAGCAGCGGCGTGGAGCGGAAGATCCACACGTAGCCCCAGCTCAGCGTGCGCAGCACCGGGTTGGACGAAAGCCGCATGACGGCCAGCGGTGTGCCGAGCAGGAAGCCGAGCACCATGACCACGGCGGTCAGCCACAGGGTGAGCAGCAGCCCGTCCAGCACGGCGGCGGTGGTGAAGTAGCGGGCGACCACGTCCCACTGGAACGCGTCGTTGCGGGCCACCGAGTTGAGGACCATCGCGAGGACGAGCAGCCCGAGAGCGCCGGCGGCCCAGCGGCCGGGACGCCTGCGGGGCACGACGGCGGGCAGGTCGACGGGAGATCGCGGGAAGGGGAGCGGCGTGGCCGGGGGAGAGGAGGCAGTACCGGTCGGGGTGACCATGGAGGTCCTCCGGGAGGGAGTGGCGGGGCGTCGGAGAGCGTCCCGAGGGCGCGGGAAGGTGCGCGCCCGGGGGCGGTGGTCGTCACGCCCGGCGTGTCCCTCAACACGGCCGGCCCGCCCACCGTACGCCGCCGTCCCGCACACGTGTCAACAAGTCCGCGCCGTGGACGGCCTGTTGACGAACCGCCCTGGGTGATGCTCAATGGTCCGCATGCATTCCCGCCAGCAGCGCCTCGTCACGCGCGGCCACATCGACTTCGGTCGGGTGTGGTCCGCCTCGTGTCGCCCCTGCTGACCGGGCAGTCGCAGGCCGTCAGGAACGGCCCGATCCCTCCCTCGGTGACCCCGTCGCGGGCCGAGATCCCTCTGTCGCACCTCTGAGCGCCCGACGTCCGCGTCGGCCGCCGCCACGGGTGTGAGCCGGCCGCACGCTGCCCGTCCCGGCGCTCCGTCTCTCGCGATCGCCGCCCTGCCGCGCTCCTGGCGCGGCTCCCTCCGCATACCCGTCTTCCGCTCCCGCCCGGGAGCCGAGAGAGGCGTGCCCTCATGACCACCACGTCAGAAGACCCTTCCCCTCCCGCCGCGCGGGACCTGTCCGTGCTCCGGGTCCAGGTGTCCGACCCGCGGGTGCGGCCCCTGCTGGACGAACTGCGCCAGGAGTACTCCAGCCGCTACGGCGGCGACGCGGCGGAGGAGCTCGGCCGCTACCCGGACGAGGTGTTCACTCCCGCCCACGGCGGCCTGCTGATCCTGCTCCTGCACGACGGCGAGGCGGTGGCCGGCGGAGCCTTACGCCGGTACGACGCCCGCACGGCCGAGCTCAAGCGCATCTGGACGCACTCCGCCCACCGGCGGCGCGGTCTGGCGCGGCGCGTCGTCGCCGAGCTGGAGCGCGAGGCACGGCAGGCCGGCTACCACCGCCTCTTCCTCACCACGGGGCCGCGCCAGCCCGAGGCGCGGGGGCTTTACCTCACCACCGGTTACACGCCGCTCTTCGACACCGAGGCCGACCCGGAGCACGTCGGCCTGCTCCCCTTCGAGAAACACCTGCCGTCCCGCGTCGCCACCGGAAAGGCCCTGGACCTGTGACCTCAACGCGTACCGCGCCGCGCCTCCGCCGAGCCCTGACGGCTCTGGCACTGCTGTCCGCCATCGGGCTGACGGCGTGCGGGGGCGGGGGAGGGGATTCCGGCACGGCCGGCCCCGGCACGGGAGCCGCGCCGGCGGGAGCGGGTTCGCCCGCCCCGTCGGACGACCCGGTGGCCGAGGTGCGCGAGGTGGAGCCGGTGGCCGCCCTGCTCCCCGCCGAGGTGCGGGCCAAGGGCACGCTGCGGATCGGCAGTTCCATCGGTTCCCCGCCGGCCGCCTACTACCCGAACGGGCAGGACCGGCCGCCCGCCGGCCAGGACATCGACATCGCCGAGGCGGTCGCCCGCGTACTGGGCCTGCGGCTCCAGCGCCAGGACGCGTCCTTCGAGACCATCCTGCCCGCCCTGTCGAGCGGCAAGTACGACGTGGGCACCGGCAACTTCGGGGTCACCGAGGAACGCCTGAGGACCATCGACTTCGTCACCTACGTCAACGACGGCCAGGGCTTCGCCGTGCGCAAGGGCAGCACCGGCGTCAAGGGGAAGGTCGAGGACCTGACCGAACTGTGCGGCCTGACGGTCGGCACCGGGGCGGGCACCACCTTCGAGGCCACCCTGGAGGAGAACAAGGGCGCGTGCGCGAAGGCCGGACGCGAGCCCTACGACGTCAAGGTGTACTCCGAGAACGGCGCCGTGGTCACGGCGCTCCAGCAGGGCCGGATCGACGTCGTCATGTCGACGATCAACGGCCTGAGGTACCAGGCCGCGCAACCCGCGGCGGGGACCCGTTTCCTCGGCGAGTACCACCGGCTGGACGTCGGCTTCGCCTTCCGCAAGGGGTCGCCCCTGACGCCCGCCTTCCGGGCGGCGGTCGACGAGCTGATCGCCGACGGGACCTACGCCCGGATCCTCGAGAAGTGGGGCACCGCCGAGTCCGCCATCGAGAAGTCACGGATCAACCCGCCCGAGCAGCGCTGAACGCCCCTGCCGGCGGACCGTCCCGCCGGCCCGCCGGCACGACCTCACCGATCGGAACACGACCCATGGCATTCACCACCGACTCCGCGCCCACCCGCGCGGCCGTGCCGGGCGGCGGCCAGGAGGCCCCGCCCGACGCCGACCCCCTGGCCGGTCTCACGGTCGTCCCCGCACGCCACCCCTGGCGGTGGGCGGCGGTCCTGGCCGTGCTGGTGCTGTGCGCGCAGTTCGCCCACGGCCTGGTGACCAACCCGGTCTGGGAGTGGGAGGTGTTCCTCTCCTACGTCCTGTCCGAGACCATCGTCGAGGCGGTGGGCGTCACCCTGCAACTGGTGGCGTTCGCCACGGTGCTGGGGTTCCTTCTGGGCGCGCTGCTGGCCTTCATGCGGCTGTCCCGCAGTCCCGTGCTGCGCACGGTGGCCTGGACCTACGTGTGGGTCTTCCGCTCCATCCCGATGATCGTCCAACTGGTGTTCTGGTTCAACCTGGGTGCCCTCTACCGTGAGCTGGGCGTGGGCGTGCCGTTCGGACCGGTGCTGTGGTCGGTGGACAGCAACAACCTGATCGGCACCATGGGCGCCGCGCTCATCGGGCTCTCCCTGCATCAGGCGGCCTACGCCGCCGAGATCGTGCGCGGTGGCGTGCTGGCCGTCGACGGCGGGCAGCTGGAGGCCGCCGCGGCGCTGGGCATCCCCCGGGCGCGCCAGGTCCGGAGGATCGTGCTGCCCCAGGCCATGCGGGCGATCCTGCCCACCGCCGGCAACGAGGTCGTCGGCCTGCTCAAGGGCACCTCGGTGGTCTACGTGATGGCCATCGGCGAGCTCTTCTACCAGGTGCAGGTGGTCTACGGCCGCAACGGCCGGGTGATCCCGATGCTGATGGTGGCCACCGCCTGGTACGTCTTCCTGACCTCGCTGCTCAGCATCGCCCAGTACTACCTGGAGCGCCGCTACGCCCGCGGCGCCGACCGCACCCCGCCCCCCACCCCGCTGCAGCGGGCCCGCCGGCTGGTGCGGACCCTGCGCTCCGCCGAGGCGGGCCCTGCCGCCCGCGACACCCACGGACGCCCCGGAGGCACCTCATGAGCGACCACGCGAACACCCCCGAGCCCGAGGCGGGGCCGGTGATGCTGGACGTCCGCGGCGTGCGCAAGAGCTTCGGCCAGCTGGAGGTGCTGCGGGGCGTGGACCTCTCGGTCCGGGCCGGCGAGGTGACCGTGGTGCTCGGCCCCTCCGGCTCCGGCAAGTCCACCCTGCTGCGGACGATCAACCACCTGGAGAAGGTCGACCAGGGCTGGATCAGCGTCGACGGCGAACTCGTCGGCTACCGCCGCCGCGGCGACAGGCTGCACGAGCTCAAGGAGAAGGACGTCCTGCGCCAGCGGACCCGAATCGGGTTCGTCTTCCAGAACTTCAACCTCTTCCCGCACCTGACCGTGCTGGAGAACCTGATCGAGGCTCCGGTCTCCGCGCTGCGCCGCCCCCGCAAGGAGGCCGTGGCCACCGCCGCGAGGCTGCTGGACCGGGTCGGCCTCGCCGACAAGGCGGACGCCTACCCCCGCCAGCTCTCCGGAGGCCAGCAGCAGCGGGTGGCGATCGCCCGTGCCCTCGCCCTGGAGCCCAAGGTGCTGCTCTTCGACGAGCCGACCTCCGCGCTCGACCCCGAACTGGTCGGCGAGGTCCTCGACGTCATCAAGGACCTCGCCCGCACCGGAACCACCATGGTCGTGGTGACCCACGAGATCGGCTTCGCCCGTGAGGCGGCCGACCGCGTCGTGTTCATGGACCACGGCGTCGTCGTCGAACAGGGCCCGCCCTCCGAGGTGCTGGACCGGCCCCGGCACCTGCGCACCCGGGCGTTCCTGTCCAAGGTGCTCTGACCTCCCTTCCCACCCCGTCCTGCCCACACCCGAGGAGTCCCGCCCGCCATGGCCCCCATCAACCGCCGCGCCTTCGCCCTCTCCCTCATCACCGGCGTCGCGCTGTCCGCCTGCGCCGGCCCCGACGACGGGGGCACGACGGAGGTGCGGGACCCCAAGGGATCCGGCACCACCAAGATCAACAACTCGCCGGACCAGAAACGCGTCACCACCCCGAAGTCGGACGCGGCGGCCGCCCTGGTGCCCAAGGCGATCCGGGCCCGCGGGACGCTGGAGATCGTGGGCTCCGCCGACAGCTCGGCGCCGCTGGGCTTCTACGCCACCGACGACAGGACCCGCATCGGCGTGGAGATCGACATCGCCCACCTGGTCGCCGGCGCCCTCGGACTGAAGCTCCGGTACACCCCCGTCTCCTGGGAGAACATCTTCGTCGGCCTGGACAGCGGCAAGTACGACGTCGGCTTCAGCAACATCACCGTCACCGAGGAACGCAAGGAGAAGTACGACTTCGCCAGCTACCGCAAGGACGACCTCGCGTTCGAGGCCCGCAAGGGCAGCGGCCTGAAGATCCGCGGCTTCCGCGACGTGGCCGGGCGCAAGGTCGCCGTGGACACCGGCACCAACCAGGAGAAGATCCTGGTCGAGTGGAGCGAGCAGGCGAAGAAGGCCGGCCTGGAACCGGTCGACATCGCCTACTACAAGGCCCAGGCGGACACCTACCTCGCGCTGGAGTCCGGGCGCATCGACCTCTGGCTCGGACCGAGCCCCACCGCCTCCTACCACGTGGCCTCTGCGGGCAGGACCGAGATCGTCGGGACGTACTCGGGCGGCGGCGCCACCCTCCAGGGCCTGATCGCCGCCACCACCAAGAAGGACAACGGCCTGGTGAAGGCACTGCACGCCGCACTGGAGGAGGTCATCCGCAACGGCGCCTACGCCCAGGTCCTCGAGCGGTGGGGGCTGTCCGGCGAGGCGGTCGCCAAGTCCGAGATCAACCCGCCGGGCCTGCCGAAGACCAACCAGTAGACCCACCCGCCAGGCCCGACAGGAAGGCTCCGCCATGCCCGCGTCGTCCACCGCCCCCGTCTCCCGCCCCGCATCGCTGCACCTCGCCGTCGCCCTGGACGGCGCGGGCTGGCACCCCGCCGCCTGGCGGGAGCCGGAGTCCCGCCCCCACCGGCTCCTGACCGCCCGTCACTGGGCGGAGCAGGTCGCCGAGGCCGAACGGGGACTGCTCGACTTCGTCACCCTCGAGGACGGACTCGCGCAGCAGTCCTCGCACCCCACCCGCAGGGACGACCGCACCGACCAGGTCCGCGGCCGGCTCGACGCGGTGCTGACCGCCGCCCGCGTGGCGCCGCTGACCCGGCACATAGGGCTGGTCCCTACCGTGGTGGCGACGCACACGGAGCCGTTCCACATCTCCAAGGCGATCGCCACCCTGGACCATGTGAGCGGCGGCCGGGCCGGCCTCCGGGTGAAGGTCTCCGTCCGGTCCGACGAGACGGCCCACTTCGGCCGCCGCGACATCCCGCCCCTGGACGTGTCGGGAGGCCCGGGCGCCGCCGGACCTCCCGCTCTCGTGGAGGAACTGTTCGACGAGGCCGCCGACCACGTCGAGGTGACGCGCCGTCTTTGGGACAGCTGGGAGGACGACGCGGAGATCCGCGACGTCGCCACCGGCCGCTTCATCGACCGGGACAAGGTGCACTACATCGACTTCGAGGGACGGCACTTCAGCGTCAAGGGGCCCTCCATCACCCCCCGCCCGCCGCAGGGCCAGCCCCTGGTGACCGCCCTGGCCCACGCGACCACGCCCTACCGGCTGGTGGCCCGCTCCGCCGACATCGGCTACGTCACCCCGCACGACGTGGACGACGCCCGCGGCATCGTCGGCGAGATCCGCGCCGAACAGGCCGCCGCCGGACGGGAGGGCGAACCCCTGCACGTCTTCGGTGACCTCGTGGTGTTCCTCGACGAGACCCCGGCCCTCGCGGCCGCCCGCCGCGACCGGCTCGACGACCTGGCCGGTGAGGAGTACACCTCCGACGCCGAGATCTTCACCGGCACCCCCGCCCAGCTCGCCGACCTGCTGCTGCACTGGCGCGAGGGCGGCCTCGCCGGCTACCGGCTGCGCCCCGCGGTCGCCGCCCACGACCTGCCCGCGATCACCCGCGGCCTGGTCCCCGAGCTGCGCGGCCGCGACGCCTTCCGCCGCGCCTACGAGGCCTCCACGCTGCGCGGGCTCCTCGGACTCGACCGTCCCGCCAGCCGCTACGCGTCCACCGCCTGACCGGAAGGAGACCGTCCACCATGAATGCCACCGGCCGGGCCGGCACAGCCCGCAAGCAGATCCACCTCGCCGCGCACTTCCCCGGCGTCAACAACACCACCGTCTGGAGCGACCCGGACTCCGGGAGCCAGATCGACTTCAGCTCCTTCGTCCACTTCGCGCGCACCGCCGAACGCGCCAAGTTCGACTTCCTGTTCCTCGCCGAGGGCCTGCGCCTGCGGGAGCAGGGCGGCCAGATCTACGACCTGGACGTCGTCGGCCGTCCGGACACCTTCACCGTGCTGGCCGCCCTCGCCGCCGTCACCGAACGGATCGGCCTGACCGGCACCATCAACTCCACCTTCAACGAACCCTACGAAGTGGCACGGCAGTTCGCGAGCCTGGACCACCTCACCGACGGGCGCGCGGCCTGGAACGTGGTCACCTCGTGGGACGCCTTCACCGGCGAGAACTTCCGCCGCGGCGGGTTCCTGCCGTCGACCCGCCGCTACGCCCGCGCCAAGGAGTTCCTGGCCACCGCCAACGAGCTCTTCGACTCCTGGCGCGGCGACGAGATCCTCGCCGACCAGGAGAGCGGCCGGTTCCTGCGGGACGCAGGGGCGGGCGCCTTCGCCCACAAGGGCGAGGAGTTCACCGTCGAGGGACGGTTCGACGTCCCCCGCAGCCCTCAGGGCCGGCCGGTGATCTTCCAGGCAGGGGACTCGGACGAGGGACGGGAGTTCGCCGCCTCCTCCGCCGACGCCATCTTCAGCCGCTACGGCACGCTGAAGGAGGGCAAGGCGTTCTACGCCGACGTCAAACGGCGCCTCGCCAGGTACGGACGCACCCCCGAGGAACTGCTGATCCTCCCGTCCGCCACCTTCGTCCTCGGCGACACCGACGAGGAGGCGGCCGAACGCGCCCGCGAGGTGCGCCGGCAGCAGGTCAGCGGCGCCACCGCGCTGCGGCACCTGGAGTTCGTCTGGAACCGCGACCTGTCCGGCTACGACCCGGACGGCCCGCTGCCGGACGTCGACCCCGTCGTCGGCGAGCACACGGTGGCCCGCGGGCGGGCCCAGGTGCGGATGTACCGCGACCCGCTCGCCACCGCCCGCGAGTGGCGGGAGCTGGCCGAGGCCAACCACTGGTCCATCCGGGACCTGGTCATCCACACCGGCAACCGTCAGACCTTCGTCGGCTCGCCGGAGACCGTCGCCCGCACCCTGGACGAGTTCGTCCAGGCGGAGGCCTCCGACGGTTTCATCCTGGTGCCGCACCTGGTCCCCGGCGGCCTGGACGCGTTCGCCGACACGGTGGTGCCGCTGCTGCAGGAACGTGGCGTCTTCCGCACCGAGTACGAGGGGACCACCCTGCGCGACCACCTCGGCCTCGCCCACCCCGACGCCGGCCGAGGGGCCGTGCAGGGCACCGGAGGCGCGAGCCGGGCGGACACCCTCTGACGCACCCGGCGCGCCTCTCTGCCCCGCGTGACACCTCTGCGCCGGGGGGCCCGTCCGGGCCTGGGGAGGCCGGCGTCCACGCCCGGCCCCGGGGACGGATCGTGCCCGGGTCGCGGGCGGGACCCGTGGGTGTCAGCCCCTCGAGGCCGAACCGTTCCGGGGGGTCGCGTCCCGGCCCGTCCGCTCGGCCAGCCTGCCGCGGAGCCGGCTCAGGCGATCGATCTCGGCGTCGATCGCCGCCAGCCGGCGGTCCACCACGCCCGAGGCGGGGGACGCCGGGTCGGTTCGGACGCAGCGCCGGCGGGGATTCTCCGCCAGGGGAGCGAGCCGGTCCGCGATGCCGCGCAGGTCCTGGACGGTGAGCCCGAGGGCCAGCAACTCGCGGATCACCCGGACGCGCTCCAACTCGGCCTGCCCGTACACGCGTTGGCCCGCCGGGGTGCGCGCAGGGGGCGGCAGGAGGCCGCACTCCTCGTAGAACCGCAGCGCCCGAGGGGTCGTTCCGGCTGCCGCCGCCGCGTCCGAGATCCGCATGAGGACCCGCCTCTCTCCGTCCCACGCCCCGGCCCGCACGGCACGGAGGCGATCCGTCACTCCCGGGGCAGCTCCACGACGACGGTGCCGAAGTGCCGCCCCTCGAACAGTTCCCACAACGCCGCGGGGGCCCGCTCGATGCCCGGAATCCGTACGTGCGGGAACGAGATCTCCCCGGAGCGCAGCCAGGCGCCGAACCGTGCGACCCATTCCTCCGGCACGTCGGGGTGGTCCACGCCGCTGTAGCCGCGCAGGGTGATCCCGTGGGTGAGGACGCGGTACGAGTCGATCTCCACGGGCGCACTGCCGCCCCGCAGGCCGGGAGAGAGCTGACCGGAGAGGGCGCCGACCAACGCGAGCCGGGCACCGCGGCGTGCCACGGTGAGGGCGGCGGTCAACTGCTCCCCGCCCACGGTGTCCACCACCACGTCGAGGCCTTCGGGCGCCGCCCGGCGCAACTGTTCGGCCGGCGTGCCGGACGGGTCGCCGGGCACCACCACCGCGTCGTAACCGAGTTCCTTCAGCAGCCGGTCCGCCTTGGCCGGGGAGCGCGTGCTGCCGATGACCTTCCCGGCGCCCAGCAGCCGGGCGACCGGTCCCGCCAGGCTCCCGACCGCGCCGGCCGCCCCGGTGACCAACACCGTTTCGCCGGACCGTAGTTCGGCGAGCCGGGTGAGCGCGCCGTAGGCGGCCGACCCGGAGGACAGGTGGGCCACCGGGTCGGGCAGCGCCTCTCCGACGGGGGCGCACGCGTCCGCATCCAGCAGTGCGTGCCCGCGCCAGCCGAGCAGGTGGGTGACGGTGTCCCCCGGCTTCAACGGGCTGTCCGCCCCCGCGGCGACGACCTCGCCGACGGCGGGACCGAACAGCAGGTCACCGGCCTTGATCGGTGGCAGCGGCACCCCCTCGACCTCGCCGCCCACCAGCGTGCGCAGGCCCGGAAAGACCAGGAAGTGGTCGTTGCGCACCACGACCTGGCCGGGGCCCGGAGGCCCGAGGGGCTGGGTGACGACGGCGAAGTGCTCAGGCTTCGGGAGCCCGTCGGGGGAGGTCTCGAGGCGGATCGCACGGGTGGTGGAGGGCGGAGCGGCCATGGGTGACTCCTGGTGAGGAAGCGGGGCCGTGGCCTACGACGGCCCGGCCCGGCCCGACGGACGGAGCGCCGACCGTAACCCCTGACGTACACGTCAAAGGCAAGCCCAACGAGCGTTCGACAAAGCGCTGTTGACCTTCACACCAGTGTGAGTGTCGTGGAATCCCGTCATGACGAACCGATCAGCATTTCGTGTGGGTATCGCACTGGACGGCGTGGGCTGGCACCCGGCGGCGTGGTCGCACGCGCCGGGGCCGGACCCGGCCGCGCTCTTCACCGGGGACCACTGGACCGGCTGGGGCCGGGCGGCGGCAGCCGGGGGCGTCGACTTCGTGACGCTCGAGGACGGCCTGGGCCTGTGGACGGACAGCTTCGGCACCGCACCCGACGACACCGGCCGCCGGGTGCGAGGGCGGCTGGACCCGGTGGTGGTCGCCACGCTCCTGCTGGCGACCACCGGCATTCCGGAGGTCGTCGTCACCCGCAACGTGACGCACTCCCCGCCGTTCCAGGTGGCCGCGCAGCTCGCGTCCCTGGCGGCGGTCGGACCCGGCCGGGTGGTGTGGCGCCCGCAGGTCTCGGCGGACGCCCGGGACGCCGCCGTCGTCGGAGGCGCTCCCACACCCGCCCTCGAGCCGGAGGACGTCTACGTGCCGACCAGGATCGCGCGGCGGCTGCGCGACCTGTTCCGGGACGCCGAGGACCACGTGCGCACCGTGCGCCGTCTCTGGGAGACCTTCCCCGCCGCGGCGCTGGGCGGCGAGGACGGCGCGTTCTGGCAGCCCGGGCGCATCCGCCCTGTGCCGTCCGCGGGTGAACATCGGTATCCGGCCGCCGGACCTCTGACCGTGCCGGTCGCGACCCCACCGCCGGTCGCGGTGCTGGCCCATCACGCGCTGGAGCCGTACCGGCTCGCCGCCGCCGTGGCCGACCGCGTGTTCCTCACGCCCACGACGGAGAACCCGCTGCCCGCACTGGTCGCCGCATTCCGTCAGGTTGAGGCGCTCACGCCGGACTTCGCGCACACCCAGGTGTACGCGGACGTCGCGGTGGTGCTGGGGGACAGCGAGGACCACGCCCAGGACCGGCTCGGGCGGCTGGACGCCGCCGCCGGCGAGCCGTGGTCGACGGACACCGGCGTCTTCACGGGCAACGCGAAGCGGCTCGCCGCCGAACTGGCCGCCTGGCGCGAGGATCACGGCCTCTCCGGCGTCCGCCTGCGGCCCGCGGTCCTCTCCGACGACGCCGTACGCGTCGTCCGCGACCTCACGCCGCTGATGCGCTGACCGCCGGGCGGGAGGCTCAGGCCGGGGGCGGGGCCGAGGCCGGGGCCGGTCCGGGGGACGCGGTGGGTGGGGCCCGGTGCTTCTCCACCTCGGCCAGGTACTCGCTCATCGCGTCCCGGTTGCGCACCAGCACCTCGATCCGCTCGCCGAGCTTGTCCCGCTCACCGGTCAGCAGTGCCAGCATCTCCGGTGTGGCGTCCGGGAAGTGGATCGACCGGGGCTTGTCCAGGCAGGGCAGGATCTGCTTGATGATCCGCGTCGGCAGCCCGGCCGCCAGCAGTCCGCGGATCTGCTTCACCCGGTCCACGTACCGCTCGTCGTACTCCCGGTACCCGTTCGCCCCCCGGTCCGGGACGATCAGCCCCTGCTCCTCGTAGTAGCGCAGCAGCCGGCGTGAGGCCCCCGTCAGCCGCGACAGTTCACCGATGCGCACCCGCCCAGCCTAGCCACCCGGAAGCGGCTTGACCATCACACCGATGTGAGGGTTCCAGGATGCGTGCCATGACCACCACGACACCGTCCCGGGTCCGACGCACCGCCCTGCCGTGGCCGGCGCTGCTCGCGCTGGGCACCGCGGTCTTCATCACCAGCCTGACCGAGACCCTGCCCGCCGGGGTCCTTCCGGAGATGTCCGCCGATCTGGGGGTGAGCGCCGGCGCGGCCGGCCAGGCCGTCACCGTGTACGCGGCCGGCACCGCCCTGACGGCCGTCCCGCTGGCGGCCGCCACCACCTCCGTCCCGCGCAAGTCCCTGTTGCTCGCCGCCATGACCGTCTTCCTGGTCGCCAACACACTCACCGCCGCCGCGCCCGGTTACGCCGTGCTGCTGGCCGCCCGGTTCCTCGCCGGGATCGCCGCCGGTCTCGCCTGGGCGATCCTCGCGGGCCTCGCGCGGAGCATCGCCCCGGCCGCACGGGAAGGGCGGGCCATCGCCGTCACCATGACCGGGATCCCGCTGGCGCTGTCTTTGGGCGTTCCCGCCGGCACCCTGATCGGCCGGCACACGGGATGGCAGGCGGCGTTCGCGGCGGTCTCGGTGGCCACCCTCGCCGTCATCGGCTGGATCGCCCGGTCCGTCCCGGCGGCGCACCGGCCGGAGTCCGCGGACGAGGCGAAGGCGACGGTGCCGCGGACCCTTCGGGTCCCCGGCGTCGCCGCGGTCATGACGGTGGTGGTGACCTTCGTGCTCGGCCACACGATCGTCTACGCCTACATCGCGTCCTACCTGCGCCAGGCCGGCCTCGGCCGGTCCACCGGCACGGTCCTGCTGCTCTTCGGCGCCGCCTGCCTGGCGGGCATCTGGTTCGTCGGGCGTCATGTCGACCGGGGCCTGCGGGTCCTGGCGTGGAGCGGGGCGGCCCTGTTCACCCTCTCCACCGCGGCGTTCGCGCTCACCACCGCGCCGTGGGCGGTCGGGGCGGCGGCCGTCATCTGGGGCCTGGGCTGGGGAGGGGTGCCCACCCTGCTCCAGACCGCCGCAGGCCGAGCCGGTCTGCGGCACGGCCGGGCCGCCGCCGACACCGCGCAGGCCGTCCTCGTCACGCTGTGGAACGTCGCGATGATGCTCGGCGGCATCGTGGGCGGCGTCCTGCTCGAGGGGCTCGGCGCGACCTCGGTGGCCGTGGCGGCGGCGGTCCTCGGCGCGACGAGCCTGCTGGTCGTCGTCCTCGCCCGCCGTCACGCCTTCCCCGCGCATCCCACCGCTCCGCCGGCGCCGGGCGGCGTCACAACGCCCGCACCGCGTACGCCCTGACGTCCGCGTCCGGGTCCGCCGTCGCGGAGGCCAGGGCGGCCCGGGCGTCCGCGAGGGCGCGGTGCCGGGTCAGCGCGGTGACGGCCGCCTTGCGGACGTCGGCGTTCGGGTCGGCGAGGGCCTTGGCGAGGGCGGGGACGGCGACGCCGGGGTCCGCGGCGGCCAGGGCGGCCGCGGCGCCGGCCCGCACCTGCCAGGCCGGGTCGGCGAGGGCCGCCTCCGACCGTTCGGCCAGCGGGGGAGGGCAGCCGGTCGTCGCCAGCGCCTCGTGGGCGGCCGCGCGCACCAGGGCGTCGGTGTCGCCGGTGAGGCCGGCGAGGGCCTCGAGCACCGTGGCCACGTCGTCGGACCGTACCGCCGCCACGGAGGCCAGGGCCTTGGCGAAGGCGACACGGACCTCGCGGGAGGGGTCGGCTGCCGCGGCGCGGGCCAGTTCTCCGACCGCGTCGACCGACACCAGCGCGCGGACCGCGGCGAGGCGGACGGCGATGTCGTGATCCGCCAGCGGGCCCGCGAACAGCCCGGCGTCGCCCAGTCGCAGGAAGCGCAGGGTGTCCAGGGCGGCCGCCCTGGACACCGGGTCGGACGCGCGCAGGGCGGTGGTGAGGCGGTCGCGCAGGGCCGGTTCGGGCTCCAGTGTCTCGACCAGTTCGAGCAGGGAGGCGGCCGCGGCGGCCCGGACGTCGGCGTCGGCGTCGGTGAGCGCGGAGGCGAGAGCGGGTCCGGTGCCCGGCGGCACGGTCTCCGTGAGGACGGTGACGGCCGTCCGGCGGACGGCGGGCTCCGGGTCGGCCAGGTAGGGGGTGAGCTCGTCGAGCCCGGGACCCGCCTCCGCCAGGGAGAGCAGCGCGAGCAGGCGGGGTGTGCCCGCCGCCTTCTCCCCGGGGACGCCGGCACCACCCGAACCGCTCTGCGGGACGGCCGCGTTCACGACCGGCTCCTGCCCCGCCGCCACCGGCGCCACCTCCCGGGCCCCCGCGGTCGCCACCTGCTCGGGGCGGACCTCGCCGAGGTGGCGGGAGGGCCCGCCCACCGGTGCGAAACCGTCGACCGGCACCAGGTAGGGGGCCACCGGGCGCGCCGTGAACTCCATCGCCCCGCCGGGGGACTTTCGCAGATCCAGGTGGTGGAACCAGGACGCGTCGTCCCTGTCCGGGTGGTCGAGACGGTCGTGGTAGAGCCCCCAGCGGGACTCCGTGCGGGCCAGGGAGGCCCGCGCGGCCATCTCCGCGCAGTCGCGGATGAAGGTGACTTCCGCGCAGCGCATCAGCTCATGGGCGGTGCGGGCGCCCATCGAGGCGATGTCGGCACGCATCCTCTCGAACGACTCCAGAGCCAGCGACAGCCGGGCGCCCGACTTCGGGGGAGCGACGTAGTCGTTCACGAAGCGACGCAGCTTGTACTCCACCTGGGCCTGCGGCGGGCCGTCGGGGTGGCGCAGCGGACGGTAGATCAGCTCGTGGGCCGCCCGCACCTGGTCGGCGGGCAGCTCGCCCTCGTAGGGCGCGTACCGCGAGGCGTCCGCGCCCGCCAGGTCGCCGAAGACGAACGCGCCGATCATGTAGTTGTGCGGGACACAGGCCAGGTCCCCGGCGGCGTACAGCCGGGGAACCGTGGTGCGGCCGTGATCGTCGACCCGCACCCCCGATGCGGAATGTCCCCCGCACAGGCCGATCTCGGAGATGTGCATCTCGACGTCATGGGTGCGGTAGTCGTGGCCGCGGCCCGCGTGGAAGGCGCCGCGGGTCGGGCGCTCCGTCGTGTGCAGGATCGACTCCAGGGCCGAGACCGACTCCTCGGGGAGGTGACTGAGCTTCAGGTACACCGGTCCCCGGTCACCGGCCACCTCCGCCGCGAACTCGGCCATCATCTGTCCCGACCAGTAGTCGGAGTCGACGAAGCGCTCGCCGTGCCGGTTCACCTGGTAACCCCCGAACGGGTTGGCGACGTAGGCGCAGGCGGGCCCGTTGTAGTCCTTGATCAGCGGGTTGATCTGGAAGCACTCGATGCCGGTGAGTTCGGCGCCCGCGTGGTAGGCCATCGCGTAGCCGTCGCCCGCGTTGGTCGGGTTCTCGTACGTGCCGTACAGGTAGCCGGAGGCCGGAAGGCCGAGGCGGCCGCAGGCTCCGGTCGCCAGGATCACCGCCCCCGCGCGGACGGTGACGAACGCGCCGGTACGCGTGTGGAAGCCGGCCACGCCCACGGCGCGGCCGCCCGCCGTCAGCACCCGCACCGGCATCACCCGGTTCTCGATCCGGATCCGCTCCCGCATCTCCCGCCGCCGCAGCTGCCGGTACAGGACCTTCTTGACGTCCTTGCCCTCCGGCATCGGCAGCACGTACGACCCCGACCGGTGGACCTGCCGCACGGCGTACTCACCGTGCTCGTCCTTCTCGAACTTCACCCCGTACGACTCCAGGCGCCGCACCATCGCGAAGCCGAGCGTCGCGGTCTGCCGGACGGTGGACTGGTCGACGATGCCGTCGTTGGCGCGGGTGATCTCCGCGACGTAGTCGTCGGGTTCGGCCCGGCCGGGGATCACCGCGTTGTTCACGCCGTCCATCCCCATGGCCAGGGCGCCCGAGTGCCGGACGTGCGCCTTCTCCAGCAGCAGGACCCTCGCGCCCTTCTCGGCGGCGGTCAGGGCGGCCATCGTGCCGGCGGTGCCGCCCCCGACCACGAGGACGTCACAGGTCAGTTCCTCGGCGTCCGTGAGGTCGGGGATCTCGAGGGAAGCGTCCACCAGGGTGCCTTTCAGGAGCGGAGGGCGGTGAGCAGGTCCCGGCGCAGGGCCGCGCGGGCCGGGTCGTCGTGGGCGGCGCGCTCCCGCGGACGCGGCACGTCCCGCAGGGCGGTGAGCCGGCCGGAGCCGAGGAGGGCCACGCGGTCGCCCAGGAACAGGGCCTCGTCGACGTCGTGGGTCACGAAGACCACGGTCGCGCCGGTGCCGTGCAGCACCTCCAGCAGAAGGTCCTGCATGCCGGCGCGGGTCTGCGCGTCGAGCGCGCCGAACGGTTCGTCCATCAGGACGGCGCGTGGCCGGCCCGCCAGGGCGCGGGCCAGCTGGGCCCGCTGCCGCTGCCCCCCGGAGACCCGGTGCGGCAGCCGGAGCGCCTGATGGGCGAGGCCGACCCGCTCCAGCCACGCCTCGGCCTGCTCCCTGCGCCGTGCGCGGGAGACGCCCTGGATGGCCAGCGGCAGTTCCACGTTGGCGCGCAGGGTGCGCCAGGGCAGCAGGGCGTCCTCCTGGAAGACGAGCGCCCGGTCCGCCCCGGGGCCGGTCACCGGCCGGCCGTCCTGCTCCACCGCCCCGGCCTGCACGGGCAGCAGCCCGGCCACGGTGCGCAGCAGTGTCGACTTTCCGCAGCCGGAGGCTCCGACGACCGAGAGGATCTCGCCGGGGGCGACGTCCAGGTCCACACCGGTCACGGCCGGGACACCCGGTCGGCCCAGCGTGGCGTCGCGAAGGGTGAGACGGGTCCCGGACGGCGCCTCGGCGGCGGACCGGGACCTGGCCGGCCGGGTGTCAGACGAGGTGCTCACGACGTGCCTCCTCGGGCTCGGCGGCTTCCGGGGCGGACGACGCGGGGGCGGCGGACGCCGGGGAGGCGGGTCCGGGCCCGGACCCGCCGCCCGGAACGTACGAGGTGCGCGGCAGCCAGCGCGTCAGACGTCGGCCGGCCAGCTCGACCGCGGTGGAGGTCAGCCAGCCCAGCAGGCCGATGGTGACCATGCCGACGAAGACGCCCGGGTAGTCGACGATCGTGTAGTCCTGCCAGGTGCGGTAGCCGACCCCGTACTGGCCGGAGATCATCTCGGCGGAGATCACACAGATCCAGGACACGCCGATACCCACCGACAGGCCGCCGAAGATGCCGGGCAGGGCGCCCGGCAGGATCACCGAGCCGAGGATCCACCGGCGGCCGCCGCCCATGGTGCGCGTCGCCTCCTCCCACACGGGGCTCAGCGCCCGTACCGCGTGCCGGGTGGAGACGAGGACCGGGAAGAAGGCGGCGGCGCAGGTGATGAAGACGATCCCCTGCTCGTTGGAGGGGAACAGCAGGATCGCGACGGGGACCAGGGCGATGGCGGGGACGGGCCGCACGACCTCCAGGACCGGGCCGAGCACGTCCTCGGCGAGCCGCGAGCGCGCCACGAGCACGCCGGTGGCCACGCCCAGGACGGCGGCGAGCAGGAACCCGGCCACGATGCGGGTGAGGCTGTCGGTGAGATCGGTCCAGTAGTCGGGGCCGGAGAGCCGGCCGGCGAAGGTCCGGGCCACGTCCGTCACCGTCGGGAACTGCGAGAACCGCATCCACAGGTCCACGTCGAGGGCGGTCAGCAGCTGCCACAGGCCCAGTGCGGCGGCCAGGGAGCCGGCCCGCAGCGCGAGCCGGCCCGGCCGGCCGGGGTACCGGCTCATGAGGCGTGTCCCAGGGCGTCCGCGTAGCTGATCACCCGGGCGCCGTCGTGACCGGCGACGTAGGCCCGTGCCGTCTCCGGCGCGACGAAGGGCAGCGACCGCTCGCCGTCCCTCACCCAGACGGCCTTGTCGGCGAACCAGAGGGTGCCGGTGGTGGCGTCGGGAACGTAGGCCGCGCGGATCCCGTCCCGGTGGCGCGCGAGATGCGCGAGGAGTTCGTCGGGGGAGGCGAACTCCAGTGTTCCGGAAGCCCCTTCGGGCCACACCTCGCTCGCGGCGGCGGGCGGGACGGCCCGTAGCCGCTCGGCGTACCCGGCGCCGAGGGCCTTCCTGACGTACCGGTCGTCGACGAACGCGTCCACGTCGATGTCGCCGGTCAGCTTCGCCGCCTTCAGGATCGCCACGTCCTGTTCGAGCGCGGAGACCAGTCGCGGCTTGACCGACGGGTCGAAGGTCGCGATGCCGTGGGCTCCGTTGTAGAGGTAGACGACCTCGGCCGGCAGCCCCGTCGCCTCGGCGACCTTCTCCGCGGCGTCCACCGGATGGGCGTCGAGATAATCGGTCGCCTGCGCCTGCGCCTTGAGGAACGCCTCCAGTACGGCCGGACGCCGCTCGGCGAAGTCCTGGCGGGCGGTGACGCCGTGGAAGGTGGGCAGGTCGAGCTGCGCGCCGTCGTACAGCGCCTTCGCCTTGCCCTGGTGGGCGAGCAACCCGGGCCAGGCCACGAACTGCGACAGCGCGTCCGCGCTGCCCGCCGCGAGGGCCGAGGCGCCCACCGCGGGCTGCTGGTTGAGCTTCTCGATGTCCCGTGCGGGGTCCAGGCCCGCCTGCCGCAGGGCCCGCACCAGCGTGCCGTCGGCGGCCGATCCGACGCTGGTGGAGACCTTCGCGCCCTTCAGGTCCTTCAGCGAGGCGAGCTTCGACCCCGGGGCCACGACGACCGTGTTGAGGCCGCCCTTCAGGTTGTAGCCGGTGACCGAGACCAGGCGGGTGGGCCGGTCCAGCTGTTTGCCCCGGGCCGCGTTGATGAGCAGGGGGAAGTCGCCCATCGAGCCGATGTCGATCTTCCCGGCCGTCATCTGCGCGGTGATGGGGGCGCCGGTGGCGAAGTCCTGCCACTCCACCTTGTACGTGACGCCGTCGTCGAGGGCCTTCAACTGTTCCTCGAAGTGGCCGAGGGAACGCAGGAGGGTGCCGGCGGTGACCGTGTTGATGGTCTTCGACTGGTATCCGACGGTGACGGTGACCGTGGAGGAGCCGTTCGCCTCGGCGCTGCCGCCGCAGGCGGACAGGGGGAGCAGGAGGACGCCCGCGGCGAGCGCGACCGCCGGACGTCTCAGGGGAGTCGTGGTCATGGGGGTTCGGGCCTCTCAGCGCAGCAGGTAGGGCATGTCGACCGTGACGGCGCCGGTGGGACACCGGGCCGCGCACGGGCCGCAGTACCAGCACTCGTCGACGTGCATGTAGGCCTTGCCGCTGGTCTCGTCGATGGCGAGGGAGTCCAGCGGGCACATGTCCACGCAGAGCGTGCAGCCGGCGATGCACTTCGTGGCGTCGATGGTCACGGGCACGTCGGCCCGTTGGGGCACCAGGGGCATGGCTGTCTCCGGGAAAGTCGGGCGGTACGGGAGGGGGAGGGCTACAGGGAGCGGTGGAGCCGGCCGCTCATCGAGATGCGGTCACCGCGGAAGCGGATGAACTCCAGGTCGACGGGGCGTCCGTCGCAAAGATGCGTCAGGCGCTCCAGCATCAGGACGGCGGCGCCACGCGGAGCCTGCAGCACGGCCGCGGAGTGCGCGTCGGCGCTGACCGCCTCCAGGGTGATCTCGGCATGGCCGAGCGCTCGGCCGGTGACGGTCTCCAGCAGGCGGAAGACGTCGGTGTTCTCCAGGTCGGCGCCGAGCAGCTCGGTGCCGATGTCGAGGGGGATGTACGTGAGGTCGAGGGAGAGAGGGAGGCCGTTCAGGCGCCGCAGACGCTCGATGTAGACGACGTCGGCGCCGGGCGCGACGCGCAGGCGTTCGGTGACCAGGGCGGGCGCGGGGATGAGGCCCACGGTGCGCACCTCGTTGGTGACGTTCCCGTGCTCGTTGAGGGTCTCGGCGAGACCCATCAGGCGGTCGAGGCCGTGCGGGTACTTCTGGGCGACGACGACGGTGCCGACACCGGGAAGGCGTTCCACCAGCCCTTCCGCGCGCAGAAGGTCCAGCGCGAGGCGGACGGTGTTGCGCGAGACCCGGAACTCCTGGGCCAGGTCCGACTCGTGCGGGAGGGTCCCGTCCGGACAGCCACCCGTGAGGAGCTGACGGCGCAGCAGGTCGGCGAGCTGGCGTGCACGGTCCGCGCGCAGCCGGCGCCGTGTGCGCTGGGCCGCGACGGTGGGCGCGCCCTGGCCGGCGTGGTCCCGGATGCGGTCGGTGGGTGGCATGGCCCGAACCATAACGATCCGGCGCGGACCGTAGGTTGCCGCAACATTGCGCCACTTCCCGGCGCCGCGGTCACCGGGATGACCTGGGGTTTCAGGACGCGGACGAGGAGATCTGCCTGTTTCGGCGGGTGAACCGTCCCGCGGTGCGTCGAACGAACCGGGCGTCCGCTCCGTCGTCGTACACGGGAGGCCGACGGGCCCTCCGGTGGCCGGGAGAGGGAGGACGGACGATGGGAACGGGAGCATCGGCGCGGAAGCGGGGCGTGCGGGGCGTGGCGGTCCTGCTGGCGGCGGCGGTGGCCGGCTGCACGGGCGGGGGACGGGCCGAGCAGACGCGGACCGAGGGCGGACTCCGGGCGGGCGGCGAGGCCGACGCGAAGTGCGTCTACGTCGTCGAGTTCGAGGGACGTTCCTATCGCGAGGCCGGGGACCTGGAGTTCACGCCCGGCGAGGCCATCGGCACCGGGCTGGTACCGGTGTGCGACGACGGCGGAGCGGGCGCGGGGGAGAAGCCCGAGGAGGTGACCGTCCGGGAGGTGGAGGGCGTGGCCCCGGAGGCCGCCCTGGCGGTGACCCGGACCCCGGGCGACGTCGTGCTGGTGACGGTCACCGGGGCGGACCTCCCGTCGCCGGCGGCCACCCCCTGATCCGTGGCACTTCGAAAATTTCGGACTCGTCTTGCGCTCAAATAGCCAAATCTGCAAGCAAGTTAGACGCAGGCGAGGTGCAACCGGGCGGTGATGGTGTGTAGTTTGCCATCTGCTCGACAGACACCTGTGCACCGCCGCCCAGTCGTATCCGAGACCCCGAGGTCCTCATACATGATCGAGATACCGGAGCTGGCCTTCGGCTGCCTGGCCGCCGGGACGGCGGGCGCGTTCGCGCTGGGAGGGGGCCTGTGGCGCTCCAGGCGTGAACAGGACCGGCTCCGGCGGGAGACGACCGGGCTGCGCCACCAGGCCGAGCAGTCCCTCCGGGACGGGCTCGAGGAGGCCGAGCGCGTCCGTCAGGCGTTCACGGCCGAGCTGGAGCACCTCGTCGCCCGGCGGATGCCGGCCGAGGCGACCCGCGCCACCCACCCGCACGTCCCGGTGCCCGGACCGGCCGGCACGGCGGGAGCCGCGACCGAGCCGGTGCTGGAGGCCCTGCGCGCCGCGATCCTGAAGGAGCGCAAGCGCGTCGACGCCGCCGCCCGCGCCGGGATGCGCGGCGCCACCCGGGAGATCCAGGCGAGCCTGTACCGCCTTCAGGACCTCCTGCACGGCCTCCAGGAACGCTACGACGACCCCGAGCTGGCGCAGGTCCTCTACACCCTCGACCACGAGAACGAGCAGTCGCTGCGCCGCGCCCAGGTCACCGCCGTGGTCTGCGGGGCGTGGGTGGGACTGGCCCGCGAGGAGTCCCACCTCGTCGACGCCGTCACCGGAGGGCAGGCCCGGCTGGCCGGCTACCGCAGGGTCAGGCTCCACAACCACCTCCTGCCCGGCACCGCGCTGGTCTCCCACGCCGTGGAGCCCGTCGCGATCATCGCCGCCGAACTCATCGACAACGCGCTGCGGCACTCCTCGCCGGAGACCTCGGTGGTCGTGAACCTCGAACATGTCGACAACGGCGTCGCCGTGACCGTCGACGACGCGGGCGTCGGCATGTCGCCCGACGAGAGGGCCGCGGCGCAGCGCATGGTCGCCGGCACCGACCCGATCCTGTTCTCCGACCTGGGCGACCCGCCCCGGATGGGCCTCGCCGCGGTCGGGCAACTCACGCGCCAGTTCGACCTCACGGTGGACCTCTCCTCGCGGTCCCCGTACGGGGGAGTGCGGGCCGTCCTGCTGGTCCACGGCCACCTGCTGAGCCACATCGACCCGGAGCTGCGCCCCGCCGCCGCGAGCGCGTCCCCCTCCACCCGCACTGGCGAGGTGCCCAGACCGCGCCTGCCCGAGGACGACGGGGAGCCCGCCCACGACCGGCCCGGGTCCGGCCCGGACGCGGGGGCCGCCGACGCCGCCCGCCCGGAGCCCGCTGCCGAGGACCTTCCGCGCCGCCGTCGCCGTCAGGTGTCGCCGGACCAGGCGGCGCTGATCCGGCCGAGCGCGGCCGAGGCCGCCGCCCCCGCCCGTTCGCCCGAGGAGTGCGCCGCAGCCCTTGGCGCCCTCCAGTCGGCGACCGCCGCCGCCCGTGAAGCGGCCCGAACCGAAGGGACCGATCCCCGATGACGAACCGCGAGACCGGTGACAGCGCGTGGGTCCTCGACCCGATCCTCGAGGTCCCGCACGTGAAGGCCGCCGTGCTGCTCACCCGGGACGGCCTGGTGTCCGGCTTCACCGAGGCGCTCACCCAGGACTCGGCCGACCGCGTCGCCGCCATCACCTCGACCGTGCAGGGCGCCTGCCGCACCGCGGCCGCCGCCTTCGCCGACATGCCGGCCGCCCAGCTGCGGCAGGTGGTGATCGAGTCCGACCACGGCTACATCCTGGTCGCGCCCACCGACCACGGCACCTGCGTCGCCGCGTTCGGCGACCCGGAGGTCCGGCTCGACCTGCTCGGGCACCGCGTGCACTCGCAGGTCGCCCGGCTCGGGGAGAAGGTGATGGCCGCCGCGCCCCGCGCGGCCGAGGGCGGCGCCTCCCAATGAGGGGCCACAGAGCCGGCCGGCCGCTGGTGCCCGCCTACCTCTCCACCGAGGGGGTGGCGCGGCCCAGCCGCAACAGCCTGGAGCGCCTGTCGGTGCTCACCTCCACCGCCGGCCCGGAACCCGGCGAGCTGCCGCCCGCCCAGCAGGCGCTGCTGGGCGGGCTGGAGGGCGGCTCGCTGACCGTGGTGGAGGCGGCGGCGCTGCTGCGCCTGCCGGTCTCCGCCGTCCGGGTCCTGTCCGCCGCCCTGATCGACCAGGGGCTGGTGACGGCGCGCCCGCCCGTCCCGTCCGCCGGCCAGCCCGACCACGACCTGCTGAAGAGAGTCGCCGATGGCCTCCGCGCCCTCAAGCTCTGACGTATCGCCCGCCGGGAGCCGGGTCCTCGACGACGCCGTCCGGGCCGGGGACCTCCATCTCCCCGCCGCCGCCAAGGAGCTGGTGAAGATCGTCGTCGTCGGCCCGTTCGGCGTCGGCAAGACCACCCTGATCGACTCGGTCTCCGAGATCCGCCCCCTGCACACCGAGGAACACCTCACCGAGGCGTCCGTCGCCGTCGACGACCTCGACGGCGTCCGGGACAAGCGGACCACCACCGTGGCCATCGACTTCGGCAGGATCACCCTCGGCGAGGAGACCGTCCTCTACCTGTTCGGCACCCAGGGACAGGAACGCTTCCGCGCGCTGTGGGCCGACATCGCCTACGGGGCGCTCGGCGCCCTCGTGCTCGTCGACAGCCGTCGCCTCGACGCCTCCTTCGACGTCCTCGGCCTGGTCGAGGAGTCGGGGCTGACGTACGCGGTCGCGGTCAACACCTTCCCCGACTCCCGCCGTTACCCCGAGGAGCAGTTGCGGGAGTCCCTCGACCTGGCGCCCGACACCCCGCTGGTGGAGTGCGACGCCCGGGACACCCACTCCTCCGTCGACGCGCTGCTCGCCCTGGTGGAGCACCTGATCGACCTCGACGCCCGCGCGACGGCAGGACAGGTGCGCCGATGACCACGTACCCCGCCCCCTCGGAGTCCTTCGAACGCTCCGCCCCCGTGCGGCTGTGGGAGGACGGCTTCGCCGCCGACCCGCGCCGCTACTACGAGGCGCTGCGCGCCCAGGGCTCGGTCGGCCGGGCCGAACTGGCCCCCGGCGTACCGGCGTACGTGGTCACCGACCGCAAGGCCGCGCTCGACATGCTGCACGACGAGAAGACCTGGACCCGCGACCCGCGCGCCTGGCAGGAGACGGTCCCCGAGGACCTGCCGGTCCTCGGCATGATGCGCTGGCGTCCCAACACCCTCTTCTCCGACGGCGAGCAGCACGTCCGTTACCGCACCGCCCTGCTCGACGCCTTCGCCCTGGTCGAGCCGCACGACCTGCGCGAGCGGGTGATCCGGGCGGTGCACATCCTGGTCTCCCGGTTCGGGCCGAGCGGCGAGGCGGACCTGGTGCGCGACTTCGCCCGCCCGCTGATGACGCTGATCTTCAACAGCCTCTTCGGCTTCCCCGAAGGCGAGGCCGACCGGCTCAACGACGCCATCGGCGCGCTGATGGAGGGCGGCGAGGCCGCCGCCGTCGCCGAGGCCGAGTACGGCAGGTACGTGCTGGACCTGATCGCGGCCAAGAAGGCCAGGCGCGGCGACGACCTCACCAGCCGGCTGCTGGACCACCCGCTGGAGCTCACCGTCGAGGAGGTGACCTGGCAGGTCTTCCTCACCCTCGGCGCCGGCCACGAGCCCTCCACGAACCTGGTCACCAACGCGCTCTCCCGCATCCTCGGCAACCCGGCGTACTACTCCACCCTCACCAGCGGCTCCCGCCCCGTGCGCGACGCCGTCCTCGAGGTGCTCCGCTACGAGACCCCGCTCACCAACTACGGCGTGCTCTACGCCCGCGAGCCGGTCAGCTTCCACGGCGTGTGGGTGCAGTCGGCGGTGCCGGTGGTCGTCTCCTACGGGGCGCTCGCGATGTTCGCCGAGGAGCAGCACGGCGGCGCCCACCACCCGCGCGACGCCTCGCACCTGTCGTTCGGCGCCGGTCCGCACACCTGCCCGGTCAAGCAGGAGAGCCTGCTGATCGCCACGGAGGCGATCGAGCGGCTCACCCAGTGGCTCCCCGACATGGAGCCCACCGTGCCCCGCGACCGGCTGAGCTGGCGGCCCGGCCCCTTCCACCGCTCCCTGGTCGCCCTGCCGGTCCGCTTCACCCCCCGCACGCCCGACCGCCCCGCCGGGCTGCCCGGCGACCGTCCGACCACCCAGACTGGAGCCCGAGCATGACCACCACGCCCCCGCGCGTGCCCATCGACCCCTTCGGTTCCGACATCGTCGCGGAGAGCGCGCGGCTGCGGGCCATGGGACCGGTCGTCCCCGTGGAGCTTCCCGGCGGCATCCCGGCCTGGGCGCCCACCGGGTACGACGCGCTGCGGACACTGATCCTGGACCCCCAGGTCAGCAAGGACCCGCGCAGGCACTGGCGGCTGTGGCCGGAGGTCGGCGAGCACCCGGAGTGGGCGTGGGTGCTGGGCTGGATCGGCGTGGTCAACATGCTCTCCACCTACGGCAGCGACCACACCCGGCTGCGCCGCCTGGTCGCGCCCAGCTTCACCGCCCGCCGCACCGAGGCGCTGCGCGGCCGGGTCGAGGCCGTCGCCGCCGAGCTCCTGGACACGATGGAGAAGGAGGGCCACGACGGAGCCGTCGTCGACCTCAAGGAGGCGTTCGCCCACCCGCTGCCGATGCAGATCATCTGCGAGCTGTTCGGCGTGCCCGACGAGCTGCGGCAGGACGTGGTCGAGCTGGTCGCGGCGATCATGGACACCACCGACCAGAGCGCCGAGCACGCGGCCTTCGTGCAGCAGCGGATCGGCACGGTCATCCCCGCCCTGATCACCCACCGGGCGCAGCACCCCGGCGACGACCTCACCACCGAGCTGATCCGGGTCCGCGACGAGGAGGGCGACCGGCTCAGCGACGAGGAACTGCTGTTCACGCTGCTGCTGGTCATCGGCGCCGGCTTCGAGACGACGGTGAACCTGATCGCCAACGCGGTGGTGGAACTGCTGACCCATCCCGAGCAGCTCGCCGCCGTCCGCGCCGGGCGGCTCGACTGGGACCAGGTCATCGACGAGGTGCTGCGCGCCCGCCCGTCGATCGCCTCCCTCCCGCTCCGGTTCGCCGTCTCCGACGTCACCGTGGGCGGCGTCACCATCCCGGCCGGGGACGCGATCCTCACCACCTTCGGCGCGGCCGGCTCGGACCCGGGGCACTACGGGGAGACGGCCGACGCCTTCGACGCGGCCCGCTCGGCCGACGACCACCTGTCCTTCGGCATCGGCGTCCACCGCTGCATCGGGGCCCCGCTGGCCCGCATGGAGGCCCGTACCGCGCTCTCCGCCCTCTTCGACCGCTTCCCCGGCCTGACCCCCGCCTTCGGCGCCGGCGACCTGACGCAGGTGCCGTCCTTCATCGCCTACGGCTGGCAGACGGTCCCGGTCCGGCTCGCCGACTGACCCACTCGTCAACGAAGGACCCCCGGGGTACCCGCCCTGGGGGTTCGTTCGTGTTCGGAGGTCTCCGGACGGGTGTGGGACTACGGTCCGGATACCCCCGGGGGTACCCGTGTTACAGTCGAATACATACCCAGGGGGGTAATTCTCCAGGTAACTTTCCAGGAAGGGAGCGACCGCGTGTTCTTCGTCGACACCATCGAGCTCGAGGGCCTCGGCAACCGGCACTACCTCGCCGGGGGCAGGCGGGCCGCCGTGGCCGTGGACCCGCCGCGCGACATCGACCAGGTGCTGGCGGCGGCCGCGCGGCGCGGTGTGCGCATCACCCACGTGGTCGAGACCCACCTGCACAACGACTACGTCACCGGAGGGCTTGAGCTGGCCCGGATCACCGGCGCCGTCTACCTGGTGCCCGCCGGAGCGAACGTGTCGTTCGCCCGGACCCCCGTGGCCGACGGCGACGCGGTGACGGTCGAGGACGGACTGGAGCTGCGGGCGGTGGCCACCCCCGGGCACACCCCGCACCACACCGCGTACGTGCTCGCCGAGCAGGGCGCGCCGGTGGCCGCGTTCACCGGCGGATCCCTGCTCATCGGCACGGTGGGCCGCCCCGACCTGGTCGAGCCCCGCCTGACCGAGCAGCTGGCCCGCGCCCAGCACGCCTCCGCGCACCGGCTGGCGGCCGAGCTCCCCGACGAGACGGCCGTCCTGCCCACCCACGGCTTCGGCAGCTTCTGCTCCTCCGCGCAGGCGGAGGGGGAGAACACCACCATCGGCCGGGAGAAGAACGCCAACACGGCGCTCACCACCGACGTGGACACCTTCGTCGCCGAGCTCCTCGCCGGGCTCGAGGACGTCCCCGCCTACTACGCGCACATGGGGCCGGCCAACGCCGAAGGCCCCGCCCCGGTGGACCTGACGCCCCCGGCCGTCGCGGACGCCGCCGAGATCGCGGCCCGGCTCGCGGCCGGCGAGTGGGTCGTCGACCTGCGCAACCGGGTCGCCTTCGCCGAGGGGCACGTCGCCGGGTCGTTCAACTTCGACGCCGAGGGCAAGATCGCCACCTACCTGGCCTGGATGATCCCCTGGGGCAAGCCGGTGACCCTGCTCGCCGAGTCCCCGGAGCAGCTGGCCGCCGCCCAGCGCGAGCTGGTGCGGGTCGGCATCGACCGGCCCGCCGCCGCGGCGACCGGCAGCCCGCGGGAATGGGTGCCCGAGGGCGCCGAGCTCGCCACCTTCCCGCGCTCCACCTTCGCCGGCCTCGCCGAGGAGGACACCGACGGGATCGTCGTCCTGGACGTGCGCCGCGACTCCGAGCGGGCCGGCGGGCACGTCGAGGGATCGATCCACATCCCGATCCACGAGCTGCACAAGCGGCTCGACGAGGTGCCCGCGGGCACCGTGTGGGTGCACTGCGCCGGCGGCCTGCGCGCCGGGATCGCCGCGTCGCTGCTGGACGCCGCGGGACGTGACGTGGTGGCCGTCGACGACGGCTTCGACTCCGCCGTCGAGGCGGGCCTGACCGTCACCACCGGCTGAGCCCGCCCCGCCGGCCGGCTCCCGAGCACCCCCTCCCTGATCTCCCGAGGTTCGTGATGTCTCTTTTCCCTGACGGCGTGCACCGCGTCGCCGTCGACGAGGCCGAGCGATGTACGCGGGGCGCCGACGCCCCGGCCGTGCTGCTCGACGTCCGTGAGCAGACCGAGTGGGACGCCGGTCACGCGCCCGGCGCGCTGTTCGCACCGCTGTCCGCCCTGGCCGACGGGGCGCCCCTGCCCGCCGCGGCCCAGGGCCGGCCCCTGGTCGTGATCTGCCGCAGCGGCAACCGCTCGCAGACGGCGGCGCGGCTGCTGACCGCTCGCGGCGAGCGGGCGGTGGACGTCGTGGGCGGCATGCGCGACTGGGCGGCCGCCGGCCACACGGTCGTCGACGGACGAGGAAACGACGGCTCCGTCGCATGACTGTTCTCCTCCTCGCACTCCTCGCCGGCGCGGTCGTCGGCCTGGCCCTCGGTGGCCTGGGCGGCGGCGGCAGCGTCCTGGCGGTGCCCGCCCTGATCTACCTGGCCGGCTTCGGCGCGGCCGAGGCGACCACCGCCAGTCTGATCATCGTCACGCTCACCTCGCTGACGGCGCTCGCCGGACACACGCGCGACGGCAACGTGGCCTGGCGGACCGGACTGCTGTTCGCCGGCGCGGGCATCGTGCCCGCGGTCCTCGCCGGCGCCGCCGCGGGCCGCCTTCCGCAGGCCGTGCTCACCCTCGCCTTCGCCCTTGTCGCGGCGGGCGCGGCCCTGCGCATGCTGCGGCCCGCCCGCACCGTCACGACCGGCGAGGTGCGCCCCGTGAAGGCCGGCGCCGCCGGCGCCGGGCTCGGCGCGGTCACCGGTTTCCTCGGCGTGGGCGGCGGCTTCCTGGCCGTGCCCGCCCTGGTCGGCGTGCTGCGCCTGCCGATGCGCCGGGCGGTCGGCACCAGCCTGCTGGTCATCGTGATCAATTCGCTGGCCGCGCTCGCCGCCCGGGCCGGCAGCGGCCTGCAGCTCGACTGGGCGGTCGTCGCCCCCTTCACCGCCGCGGCGATCCTCGGCGCGTGGGACGGCAAGCGCCAGGCCAAGAAGCTCGCCGGCCCGACCCTCCAGCGGGTCTTCGCCTACCTGCTCCTGGCCGTCGCCCTGCTCATGCTCGTCGACACCTTCGTCTGACCGTCCCGCGGCCCCACCACGGCGACCGGACACCCAAGAACCCTCCACGCATCCACCCTGCTTCCACCCCGAAGGACGGCACCCCCATGACCACTCCCGTCTCCCTCGACCCCCGCGAGGCCCGCTCCCGCCTGGACGAGCTCACCGTGATCGACGTCCGCACGCCCGGCGAGTACGCCGGCGGGCACCTCCCTGGCGCGATCAACATCCCCCTGGACCAGCTCGGCCGCGCCCTGCCCGACATCCGTGACGCCGCCTCGCGTGGCGAGGTCCTCGTCGTCTGTGCCTCCGGCGCCCGCTCGGAGAACGCCTGCCGGACGCTCGCCCACAACGGCGTGCACGTCGCGACCCTCGCCGGCGGCACCGGCGCCTGGGCCCAGCAGGGCCACCAGATCGACCGCCCGCGGCAGGGCGAGGGCGGCCGGACCTGGGCCATGGACCGCCAGGTCCGCCTCACCGCCGGCTCCCTCGTCCTGCTCGGCCTCCTCCTCGGCCTCCTGGTCCACCCGGCCTTCCAGCTGCTGTCCGCGGGCATCGCCGCCGGACTGGTCTTCTCCGCGGTGACCAACACCTGCGGCATGGCCGCGATGCTCGCCAAGCTCCCCTGGAACCGCCCCTGCGGAGCCGACCTCGACGCCTCCCTGGCCCGCCTCCGCCGGAGCTGACGACGGCCCCCGGCGAAACGGCGAGGGCGGGCCCCCACGGGACCCGCCCTCGCCTTCCGCCGCACCCGGCCTCATCGAGGACGCCGGACCCGGTGGCTCAGGAACCGACCCTCCGCTTGTTCCACACGTCGAAACCGACCGCCGCCAGCAGCACCGCGCCCTTGATCACCTGCTGCCAGTCCGTGCCGATGCCGACCAGGTTCATGCCGTTGTTGAGCACGCCCAGGACCAGGCCGCCGATGATGGCGCCCAGGACGGTCCCCACGCCGCCGCTCATCGACGCGCCGCCGATGAAGGAGGCGGCGATCGCCTCGAGCTCGAAGTTCACGCCGGCCTTGGGCGAGGCCGCGTTGAAGCGGGCCGCGAAGACCAGGCCGGCCAGCGCGGCGAGCATGCCCATGTTGAGGAAGACCAGGAAGGTGACCTTCCTGTCCTTCACACCCGACAGCTTGGCCGCCGGAAGGTTGCCGCCGATGGCGTAGATGTGGCGGCCGACGATCGCGTTGCGCATCACATAGCCGAAGCCGGCCACCAGCACGCCGAGGATCAGCAGGACCACCGGGGCGCCCTTGTAACTGGCCAGGAGCAGCGTCGCGACCAGCACCGCGGCGGCCAGCGCCACCAGCTTGAGGACGAACGCCGGAGTGGGCAGCACCTCCAGGGCGAACTCCCGCTGACGGCGCCGGTCCCGTATCTCCTGGAGCACCACCACGGCTATCAGTCCGAGCCCCAGCAGCAGGGTGAGGTTGTGGTAGTTCGTCCTGGGGCCGACCTCCGGCAGGAAACCGTTGGCGATGTTCTGCAGCCCGCGCGGGAAGGGGCCCAGCGTCTGGCCCTGCAGGAAGATCTCCGTCAGCCCGCGGAACAGCAGCATTCCCGCCAGCGTGACGATGAACGACGGAATGCCCACGTAGGCGATGAAGAAGCCCTGCAACGCCCCCGCGGCCGCGCCGAGCAGCAGGCACAGCAGCACCGCCAGCGGCCACGACAGGGAGTTCTCCACCATCAGGACCGCGGCGACGGCCCCCACGAAGGCGGTCAGCGACCCGACCGACAGGTCGATGTGCCCGGAGATGATCACCAGCATCATGCCGACGGCCAGCACCAGGATGTAGCTGTTCTGCAGGACCAGGTTGGAGACGTTGCGGGGCAGCAGCAGGTCGCCGTCGGTCCAGACCGCGAACAGCGCCACGATCAGACCGAGCGCGAACAGCATGCCGTACTGCCGCATGTTGCGGCGCATGCCGTCCAGCACCAGCCGCGCCAAGCCCACCGTGCTCATCGTTCCTCCGCCTCTCCCGCGCCGGCGGGCCCGCTTCCCTTGCCGCCGCCTCCGTTCCGGTCCGCCGTCATGCACCGCATCAGCGTCTCCTGTGTGGCCTCCTCGCGGAGGAACTCACCGGTCAGGCGGCCTGCCGCCATGGTGTGGATCCGGTCGCACATGCCGATGAGCTCGGGCAGTTCGGAGGAGATGAACACCACCGCCTTGCCCTCGGCCGCCAACCGGTCGATCACCGTGTAGATCTCGTACTTCGCGCCCACGTCGATCCCGCGGGTCGGCTCGTCCAGGATCAGGACGTCCGGCCCGGCGAAGATCCACTTGCTGAGCACGACCTTCTGCTGGTTTCCGCCGGACAGCCGGCCCACCGTCTCGAAGACCGTGGGGGTCCGGATGTTCATCGAGGTGCGGAAGCCCTCGGCGACCCGCCGCTCCTCGTGCTCGTCGACCACCCCGTGCCGGGCCACCTTGCCGAGCGCGGTCAGCGAGACGTTCCGGCCGACCGTGTCGATGAGGTTGAGCCCGTAGTGCTTGCGGTCCTCGGTGACGTAGGCGATGCCGTGCCGCACGCACTCGGGCACCGTGCGGGTGCTGATCTCCTGGCCGTCCTTGAGGACGGTGCCGCCTGCGTGGCGCCCGTAGGAGCGGCCGAAGACGCTCATCGCGAGCTCGGTGCGGCCCGCCCCCATCAGCCCGGCGATGCCGACGATCTCACCGCGCCGGACCCGCAGGGACACCCCGTCGACCACCTTGCGGTCCTGGTCGATGGGGTGGTGCACGGTCCAGTCCCGGATCTCCAGGGCCGGCCTCTCCTCCTCGGCCGGGGCGGCGTACCGGGTCCGCTCGGGGAACCGGTGGTCCAGGTCGCGGCCCACCATCCCCGCGATGATCCGCTCCTCGGTGGTCGCCGGATCCTTCACGTCCAGCGTCTCCACCGTGCGCCCGTCCCGCAGGACCGTCACCGAGTCGGCGACCCGCAGGATCTCGTTGAGCTTGTGCGAGATGATCACCGAGGTGATGCCCTGCTCCTTCAGCTCCAGGACCAGGTCGAGGAGTTTGCCGCTGTCCTCGTCGTTGAGCGCCGCGGTCGGCTCGTCGAGGATCAGCAGTTTCACCTCCTTCGCCAACGCCTTCGCGATCTCGACCAGTTGCTGCTTGCCCACGCCGATGTCCGCGACCCGGGTCTGCGGCCGGTCCCGCAGGCCCACCCGGCGCAGCAGGTCCGCGGCGTGCCGCAGCGTCGCGGTCCAGTCGACGAAGCCGCGCCGGGCGTGCTCGTTGCCGAGGAAGATGTTCTCCGCGATCGACAGGTACGGCACCAGCGCCAGCTCCTGGTGGATGATGACGACGCCGCGCCGCTCACTGGCCCTGATGTCGCGGAACTGGCACGGCTCGCCCTCGAAGAGCACCTCTCCTTCGTAACTCCCGTGCGGGTGAACGCCGGAGAGGACCTTCATCAGGGTCGACTTGCCCGCGCCGTTCTCCCCGCAGATGGCGTGGACCTCACCCCGCCGTACGGTCAGGTTGACGTCGGACAGTGCCGTCACCCCGGGGAAGGTCTTGCCGATCGAGCGCATTTCCAGGACGGGTCCCGCCACGGGCCGTCTCCTTTCCCACAGCCCGCGCCGTTACTTGAGGTCGGCCTCGGTGTAGTAGCCGCTGTCGACCAGGACCTTCTTGTAGTTGGAGACGTCCACGTTCACCGGGTCGAGGAGGTACGCGGGCACCACCTTGGCGCCGTTGTCGTACGTCTTGTCGTCGTTGATCTCGGGCTTCTCGCCCCTGAGCACGGAGTCGACCATCCCCGCGGCGAACGTGGCGAGTTCACGGGTGTCCTTGAAGACGGTCTGGGTCTGCTCCTTCGCCACGATCGACTTCACCGACGCGACCTCGGCGTCCTGACCGGTCACGATCGGCAGCGGCTTGGACTTGGAGCCGTAGTCGTCGGACTTCAGGGCCGAGAGGATGCCGATGGAGATGCCGTCGTAGGGGGAGAGCACCGCGTCCACCCGCTCGGACTTGTACGCCGAGGTCAGCAGGTCGTCCATGCGCTTCTGGGCGGTGCCGCCGTCCCAGCGCAGGGTGGTCACCTGGTTGAGCTCGGTCTGGCCGGAGCGGACCTTCAGCTGCTTCTTGTCGATGTAGGGCTGAAGCACCTTCATCGCGCCGCCGAAGAAGTACTTCGTGTTGTTGTCGTCGTTGGAGCCGGCGAACAGCTCGATGTTGAACGGGCCCTTCTTCGAGCCGTCGGCCAGACCGAGCTTCTCGACGATGTAGCCGCCCTGGAGCTCGCCGACCTTCTCGTTGTCGAAGGAGGCGTAGTAGTCGACGTTGGGGGAGTTGAGGATCAGGCGGTCGTAGGCGATCACCGGGATGTCGGCGTCGGCCGCCTGCTGGAGCACGTTGTCCAGCGACTTGTTGTCGATGGCGGCGACGACGAGGGCCGAGACGCCCTGAGTGATCATGTTCTCGATCTGGGCGACCTGGGTGTCCGGATCGTCCTCGCCGTAGACCAGCTGGGTCTTGTAGCCCAGGCCCTTCAGGCTCTTCACGACGTGGTTGCCGTCGGCGATCCAGCGCTCGGAGGACTTGGTCGGCATCGCGATGCCGATGGTGGCGTCCTCGGGGCCACCCTTCTTCTCCTCGCTGCCGCCCTCGCTGTCCTGCCCGCAGGCGGTCAGTACCAGGGCGAGAGCGGCGGCGGCCGTGGCGAGTGTGGCTCTGCGCGTGCGCATGGGCGTCCATCCTTGGTTCGTGTCGGTGGGGTGAGCCGTCAGGGACCGGTCATTGATGCGCCGTCAATTTGTGAGCGCTCACAGTACTGCGGGCCACGCTCCGCGGACAGATCTCGGTCCGCTCCTTCACGGATCTTCCTCCAGCGGCACGTCCGGCCCCCTCCGCACGGCGAACCCCCGCCCTCCTGTACGGAGGCGCGGGGGGTCCGGGGCGGGGTCCGGGGGAGCGGCCGGTCTAGATCACCTCGTCCAGCTCGGCCTCCATCCGCGACGCCTCCCCGTGGCGCGCGACGGCCTGGGCGAGCAGCGTCCGCAGGACGTACGCGAACAGCGCGACCCCCAGGATCGCCAGGCCGATCCCGGCCATGATGACGGTGACGCCCGGATCCTCCCGCTGCCCGGGCGCGTTGAGGGCCGTGACGGTGAACCACACGAGGGAGGCGGCCACCACGGCCCCGATCACGCCGTCCACGTACCGGAAGGCCGCGTCGGAGAACACCGTCCCGCGTCGTGCCATCGTCACCAGCCGCCAGACGCAGACCGCGGCGACCTGCACCGTCGCCATGCCCAGCATGGTGACCAGGCGCAGCGGGGTGAGCGGGAGCGACCCGTCCTCCGGGTCGTAGGCCAGCGCCCACACCATCCCGGCCTGCACGAACACGGTGCCGGCGAGCACCACCACGAGCACGACGCGCAGCGCCCCCACGGTCAGCTTTCCCATTCCTGTCCCTCCATCGAATCGCGATGGGAATCTATCGATTCTCGATATGCAGGGCAAGGGGGTGTGCTTCTACGCGCTGCGGGGCGCGGGCGGCGGAAGCGGTGCGGGCGGCCGTCCGGGCGTACCGGGAAGGGGGAGCGGCCCCCGTTTGTGATCGCTCACAGCCGCAGTGGTCCTGAGCTCGGAGAACGTCGTCCCCCCAGTCGCCCGCCCTTCGTGCCCCCGAGAACGTCGGCGAGCCGCCCGGCGCAGGCCTCTTGCACCCCCAGTTGTTAGCGCTCACACTGGCTGCCGAACGCCGGACCCCACACCGCGGGCCCTTCCACGGGCTCCGTCCTCGGCGTGGCAGCCGCATGTCCGCGACCCGGCGCTCCCCCACCGCACCGGTTCCGCCGAACGCCCCTGCGGGGCGGGCGGGCCGCTACCCCAGGAGGAAGACATGGGATCCGAGAAACCGTTACGCGCCCGCCTGTTATGGCGGTGGCGGCGAGGGACGGTCGGAGCGGCCGTCGCGGCCCTGCTCGCCGGGATGTGCCTCGCGCTCGGCACCACCCCCGCCTCGGCCGCCACGGTCGACACCGGCGCCACGTACGTCCTCGTCAACCGCAACAGCGGCAAGGCGATGGACGTGTACAACCTGGCCACCAACGACGGCGCCCGCATCGTGCAGTGGGCCCGCAACGACCAGGCGCAGCAGCAGTGGCAGTTCGTCGACTCCGGCAACGGCTACTACCGGCTGAGGTCGAAGCTCTCCGGCAAGGTGCTGGACGTGTACAACTGGTCCACCGCCGACAACGGCCAGGTCGTCCAGTGGCCCGACCTCAACGGCGCCAACCAGCAGTTCCGTCTCGCCGACTCCTCCGACGGGTACGTGCGGCTGATCAACCGCAACAGCGGCAAGGCGATCGGCCCGCAGAACGGCTCCACCGCCGACGGCACGAACATCGTCCAGTCCACCGACACCGGGGCCGGCCACCAGCAGTGGCAGCTGGTCAAGGTGGGCGGCACCACCACGCCGCCGGGTGGCAGCTGCACGCTCCCGTCGACGTACCGGTGGAGCTCCACGGGGGTCCTGGCGCAGCCGAAGAACGGGTGGGTGTCGCTGAAGGACTTCACCGCCGTGAAGCACAACGGTCAGTACCTGGTCTACGGCTCGAACGTGGCGGGCTCCTCGTACGGCTCGATGGCCTTCAGCCCGTTCACCAACTGGTCCGACATGGCGTCGGCCGGCCAGAACGGCATGAACCAGGCCGCGGTCGCGCCCACGCTCTTCTACTTCGCGCCCAAGAACATCTGGGTGCTGGCCTACCAGTGGGGGCAGTGGCCGTTCATCTACCGCACCTCCAGCGACCCGACCAACCCCAACGGCTGGTCCTCGCCCCAGGCGTTGTTCACCGGCAGTCTCCCCGACTCCGACACCGGTCCGATCGACCAGACGCTGATCGCCGACGGCCAGAACATGTACCTGTTCTTCGCCGGTGACAACGGCAAGATCTACCGGGCGAGCATGCCGATCGGGAACTTCCCCAGCAGCTTCGGCTCCTCGTACACGACCATCATGAGCGACACCAAGGCCAACCTGTTCGAGGCCGTCCAGGTCTACAAGGTGCAGGGCCAGAACCAGTACCTGATGATCGTCGAGGCGATGGGCGCCAACGGCCGTTACTTCCGTTCCTTCACGTCCTCCAGCCTGAGCGGGTCGTGGACCCCGCAGGCGGCCAGTGAGAGCAACCCCTTCGCAGGCAAGGCCAACAGTGGCGCCACCTGGACCAACGACATCAGCCACGGCGACCTGGTCCGCGACAACCCCGACCAGACCATGACCGTCGACCCCTGCAACCTCCGGCTCCTCTACCAGGGCAAGTCGCCCACCGCGGGCGGCGACTACAACCAGCTGCCGTGGCGGCCGGGCGTGCTCACCCTGCAGCGCTGACCGGTCCGGCCCACGCCCCGGGTCCTTCCGCCGTCGAGCGGAAGGACCCGGGGTCCTGGCCGTTCACCCGGCGCGGGAGCGCGCCCGGCCGAGGTTCACCCCGCTGGCGATGATCCCGATGTGGCTGAACGCCTGCGGGAAGTTGCCCATGAACTCGCCGTCGGAGGGACGGATCTGCTCCGAGAGGAGCCCCGTCGCGCTGGCGCGGGCGCACAGGGACGCGTACAGCTCCTCGGCCTCCTCCAGCCGGCCCTGACCGGCCAGGTTGTCCACCAGCCAGAAGCTGCACAGCACGAACGCGCCCTCGTCACCGGCCAGACCGTCGGGGGACTCGTCGTGCAGGTAGCGGTACAGCAGTCCGTCGCCCGCCGACAGGCGCGTCGCCACGGCGGTCGCCGTCGCGACCATCCGCGGATGGTCGACCGGGACGACCCCGCGCAGCGGCAGGGCGAGCAGGCTGGCGTCGAGCGCGCCCCCGCCGGAGAGCGCCACGCTGAGGGTCTGCGTGTCCTCGTCCCAGGAGTCCTCGAGGATCCGCTGCCGCAGTTCGTCGGCTGCGGCCCGCCACATGTCGACCCGTCCGGGCAGCCCGTGCCGCTCGGCGATGCGTACCGCCCGGTCCAGCGCCACGTGGCACAGTCCCGCCGAGTAGGTGAAGACGCCGCCGTCGTTGCGCACCTCCCAGAGGCCCTGGTCGGGCTGGTGCCAGGCGGTGGTCGCCTGGTCCGCCAGCTTCGCGAGGCTGGACCACAGGGCGGGCTGGATCTCCCCTCCGGCCAGCAGCCACTGGTCGGCGCAGTCCAGGATCTCGCCGTAGACGTCGTGCTGACGCTGGTCGGTGGCGCCGTTCCCCCAGCGCACCGGGGCCGAGTGCCGGTATCCCTCGAGCTCGCCGTCCACCGTCTCGTCGGGGACCGGAAGTCCGTCGAGGGTGTACATGATGCGGGGCCGCCCGGTCTGCTCGAAGGCGTCGAGCACCCAGCCCAGGAAGGCGTCCGCCTCACCCCGGAAGCCGATACGGCGCAGCGCGAACACGGCGAAGGCCGCGTCCCGGATCCAGGTGTAGCGGTAGTCCCAGTTCCTGATCCCGCCGACGGGGGCCGGGAGGGAGGAGGTGGGTGCGGCGACCGTCGAGCCGTTCGACCAGTCGTCGCACATCTTCAGGGTGATCGCGGACCGCCGTACCAAGGGCCCCTGCGGGCCCTCGTACGTGCAGCCGGCCATCCAGCGGCGCCACGCGTCACCGGTCGCCGCGAGCATGGCGTCGGCGTCGAAGCGGTGGTGCCGGTGGAAGCGGCCCCAGGACAGGACCAGGTCGAGGCGGTCGCCCTTCTGCAGGTCGTAGCTGTTGCGCAGTCCCTCCAGGGGGCGGCTGCAGCGCAGATGGAGCCTCAGCCCGGGCTGCCGGTAGGGCCGCAGCTCCACGCCGCTGAAGAGGGCGCGCGCCTGCGCCCCGCCCCGTGGCTCCAGGTCCGCCCGCAGCCGGACCCGGCCGGACAGGACCTGCGCGGAGCGCACCAGTTCGGCGCGCCCGGCCGGGGCGTCGTCACTGAGGTCCGCGCCCTGCCGCAGCGTGAGGGCGTCGGTGAGGCGGACCAGGCCCTCGGAGGTGCGCAGTTCGGTGACGAGCACCCCGGTGTCCTCGACGTACCACTGCCGGGCCTCCACCAGATCGTCCGGCCGGACGGTGAAGTGCCCGCCCCGCTCGTGGTCCAGGAGCCCGCAGAACAGCGGCGTCGAGTCGAACCGGGGCAGGCACATCCAGGGGATCGACCCGTCGAGTCCGACCAGGGCCGAGGTCGTGCCGTCGCCGATCAGCCCGAGGTCCTCCAACGGCAGGTAACCGTCGCGTCGGCGGATCGGCCGGAACGGTGGGTCGGGGTCGTACATGAGGTCTCGTTCCTCCCCGCAGCCGTGGGTGTGGTCCAGCGCCCTCGCCCCACGCTCGCAGAGGGGGCGGGCGGGCGCGAGGCGGTCGCGGCGGCACTGCTGCGAGCGGGTGACCCGGCCGTCGCGCACGCCGCGGCCGGCGGAGGGCCGGCCCCGCGGGAGCGGCTCGGCCCGCCGGTGGCAGGGTCCGGCGGGCGGGCGTAGCTTGACCGGCGGACCGAAATGCCCCTTGCGCCCGCCCGTGCCCTTGATGTCACGGCGGGACCGACCGAAGGAGACCGGTCATGAAGAGCAGGGCCGCCATCCAGGTGGAGCGGGGCGGGCCGCTGGTGGTCGAGGAGATCGACCTTCCCGACCCCGGCCCCGGCCAGGTCACCGTCCGCAACTTCGCCGGCGGGGTCTGCTACTCGCAGATCCACCAGTTGCGCGACCCCGGTGCGCCCAGGCCCATGGGCCTCGGTCACGAGGGGAGCGGCGTCGTCACCCGGGTGGGGAAGGACGTCACCCACGTGAAGGAGGGCGACCACGTCATCTCCACCTGGGTTCCCCGCACGCCCGTCAGCGGGCTGCCCGTCCCACGGCCCACCGGCGCCACCTTCCGCGGGGAGCCGCTGATCGCCGACGGCGACGTGTACACCTGGAGCGAGCACATGGTGACCTTCGCCGACAAGGTCGTCCCCATGTCCCCCTCCGAACCCACCGACGTCACGTGCCTCATCGGCTGCGCGGTGCTCACCGGGGCCGGCGCCGTGCTGCACACGGCGAAGGTGGAACCCGGGCGCTCGGTGGCGGTGTTCGGCGTCGGAGGCGTCGGCCTGTCGGCGGTCGCGGCCGCCGCGGCCGTCGGCGCCGGTCCCGTCGTCGCGGTGGACCTGGACGACCGCAAGCTGCGGTTCGCCGAGGAGTTCGGCGCCACCCACACCGTCAACGCCTCCGACACCGACCCGGTGGAGGCGATCCGGGACATCTGCCCGGGCGGAGCCGACTACGCGATGGACGCGGTCGGCATCCCCGCCACCGCCCTGCAGATCCTTCGGGCCGTGCGGCAGGGAGGCCCCAGGGCCGACAACCAGGGCGGCACCGCGGTCCTCCTGGGCATCCCGGTCGCCGACGTGCCGCTCGACCTGAACGAGATCCTCCTGTACCAGCGCCACTACCGCGGAAGCCTCGGCGCCACGGTGCCCGACACCGACTTCCCCCTCTTCCTCGACTGGGCCCGCGACGGCAGGTTCCCGCTCCACAAGCTGGTGACCGACCGCTTCTCCCTCGACCGGATCGACGAGGCCCGGGTGGCCCTGGAGGAAGGGCGCATCCTCGGCCGGGCCATCGTCGAGTTCTGACACCGAGCCACCTCCGCGGGGCTGGTTCTGACACGGAGCCACCTCCGCGGGGCTCTCGCCTTCACCGGCGCGCGGGGCTCTCGCCCGCACCGGTGGGCGGCGCCTCCGCAGGCAGGACGCGCCCCCTGCTCCACGCCGTCCGGCCCCCGTCGGCTTATTGCGAGTCATATGCAATAGCATGTCACCCGCAAAGCTGACGGCGCGCACGGGCGGAGAACTGATGACTGGTCGACGAATACGGGCCCTCGCGGGGGCGGCGGCCCTGGGCGTGGCGGCGACCGCCTGCTCGGCGCCGGGCGGTGACGCGAGGACCGGCGCACGGGGCGCCGCGCAGTCGGTGGTGATCGGCGTCCCCTGGGAGCCGGACACCTTCAGCCCGCTCCTGGGCTACGGCAAGGACGGCAACTCCAAGATCTTCGACGGCCTGCTCGCACTCGACGCCGACCTCGAACTGAGGCCCGCCCTCGCCGAGGACCTTCCCGAGGTCGGCGCCGACGGCCGCACCTACACCTACACGCTGCGCGAGGGCGTCACCTTCAGCGACGGCGAACCGCTCACCGCCGAGGACGTCGTCTTCACCTACGGGACGATCCTCGACAAGGGGACCAACAACCCGAACCGCAGCGAACTCGCGGCCGTCGACACGGTCCGCGCGACCGCCGACGACAAGGTCGTCTTCACTCTCAAGTACCCCTACGCCGCCTTCGCGGCGCGCACCGTGCTGCCGATCGTCCCCGAGCACGTGGCCGGCGGGCAGGACCCCAACACCGGTGCCTTCAACACCCGGCCGGTCGGCACCGGCCCGTACGTCCTCGCCGACTGGCGCAAGGGGGAGAAGGCCGTCCTCAAGGCCAACCCCCGCTACCGGGGCCCGAAGCCGGCGGTGCGGACGCTCACCATGGCGATCATCACCGACGACGACGTCCGCGCCACCCGCCTGCGCTCCGGCGACCTGGACGGCGCCGTCCTGCCGCCGAACCTGGCGGCGACCTTCCAGGAAGACCAGGACCGGAAGACCTACCGCGCCAGGTCCTACGACTACCGCGCCGTCAGCCTCCCCACCGCCCACGAGGTGACCGGCGACCCCGCCGTCCGCCGCGCCCTCGACCTCGCGGTGGACCGCGCGACCATGGTCGACAAGGTCCTGGACGGCGCCGGCCGGCCCGCCTACGGCCCGCTGCCCAGCGACGACCCCTGGTTCGCGCGGGGCACCGAACGCACCCACGACGTGAAGAAGGCCGCCCGCGTCCTCGAACGGGCCGGCTGGAAGGCCGGCCGGGACGGCGTGCGCGTCAAGGACGGCGTCCGCGCCGCCTTCACCCTCCACCACCCGGCCGGCGACCGGATCCGCCAGGACCTCGCTCTCGCCTACGCCTCCGACGCCAGGCGGATCGGCGTCGACGTGACGGTGGAGAGCGCCACCTGGGAGGTCATCGAGCCCCGGATGGGCCGCGAGGCGGTCCTCGCCGGCTTCGGCAGCACCGGCGACCCCGACTTCGGCCTGTACACCCTGCTCCACTCGTCCCTGGCGGGCGACGGCTTCAACAACATGCCCCGCTACGACAACCCGGCCGTCGACCGCGCCCTCGACGACGCCCGCCGCACCCGCGACACCGACGCCCGCAAGGCCGCCTACGACACCGTGCAGCGCGAGCTCGCCGAGGACCCCGGCTACACCTTCCTCACCCACCTCGACCACGTCTACGTCCTCGCCGACCGCTGGCAGGACCTGACCACCCAGGTCGAACCCCACGAGCACGGCTTCTCCAGCGGCCCGTGGTGGAACGTCGAGGACTGGCAGCCGAAGCCGTGACCGCGCCCTCGGCGCGCGGCGCGGCCCGGCTGGCCGGGCGCCGCCTGCTGTACGCCGTCCCCCTCCTCCTGACCGTCACCTTCGCGGTGTTCGCCCTGGCCGCCGCCTCGCCCTTCGACCCGGTCCGCGCCTACGCCGGAACCGCCGGACTCTCCGCCGACCAGGAGACCCTGGACCGGCTGGCCGAGAACCTCGGCGCCGGCCGGCCGTTCGCGGCGCGGTGGTGGGACTGGCTGACCGCGGCGCTCTCCGGCGACCTCGGCCACTCCACGGTGTTCCGCCAGCCGGTGGCCCAGGTCGTCGCCGAACGCATGGTGTGGTCCGCCCTGCTGTGCGCCACCGCCTTCGTCGCCGCCGTCCTGCTGGGCACCGCGCTCGGCGTCCTCGCCGCCCGCCGCCCCGGGTCGCTCACCGACCGGGCCGTGACCTCCGCCGCCTACGTCCTCTCGGCGGCCCCGGTCTTCTGGATCGCGCTGCTCGCCGTCTGGCTGTTCGCCCTGCGGCTCGGCGTGCTGCCGGCCGGCGGCCTGACCGACACCGGCAGCGAGACGGTGCAACCGGCCGACGTCGCCCACCATCTCCTGCTGCCCGCCGGGGTCCTGACGGTCTCCCAGCTGCCGTGGTTCGTCCTCTACGTACGCCAGGGGGTGACCGACGCGCTCGCCGAGGACCCGGTGCGCGGCGCCCGCGCCCGGGGCCTCACCGAGCGCACCGTGCTGCTGCGCCACGCCCTGCGCTCCGGCCTCCTCCCCGTCCTCACCCTGATCGGCACCCGGGTGCCCGAACTCATCACCGGGGCGCTGCTGGTGGAGACCGTCTTCAGCTGGCCCGGCATCGCCGCCGCCACCGTCTCCGCGGCCACCTCGGTCGACTTCCAGATGCTGGCCGCGCTGACCGCGTTCGCCACCGTCGCCGTCCTGCTCGGCAACCTCCTCGCCGACCTGCTGACCGGCCTGACCGATCCGAGGGTGAGCTTCCGTGACCTGTGACGCGTCCCCGGCGCCCGCGACGGCGCCCTCACAGGCCCCCGCCTGGCGGCCCGCCGGCCCCACGCGGCGCTCCTGGCGCACCCTGCGCGTCGGATCCGCCGCCGGCGTCCTCGCCGTGGTGGCCCTCGCGGTGCTGGTGGTGCCGCCCCTGGTCCAGCTCGACCAGCAGGCCGTGCACCTGGGGTCCAAGCTCCTGCCCCCCGGCCCGGCCCACCCGTTCGGCACCGACGACCTGGGCCGTGACCTGCTGCTGCGCTGCGTCCACGGGCTGCGGGTGTCGCTGTTCGTCGGGGTGGCCGCCGCCCTGGTCGCCGCGGTGGTGGGCACCGCCGTCGGCACCCTCGCGGCGACCCTCGGCGGATGGGCGGACCGGGTCCTGATGCGGGCCGTGGACGCGGTGGCCTCCGTCCCGCACCTCCTGCTCGGCGTCTTCGTGGTCGCCCTGTGGCGGCCCGGCGTGCTGCCCGTCCTGGTCTCCGTCGCGGCCACCCACTGGATCTCCACGGCACGGATCGTGCGCGCCGAGGTGCTCTCGCTGCGCTCCCGCCCCTACGTCGACGCCGCGATCTCCGGCGGCGCCTCCCGGTGGCGCGTCGCCGTACGCCACCTGGTCCCGGGCGTCCTGCCGCAGGCCGGGCTCGCCGCCGTGCTCTCCGTCCCGCACGCCATGTGGCACGAGTCGGCCCTGTCCTTCCTCGGCCTGGGCCTGCCCACCCACCTGGCGAGCCTCGGCAACCTCATCGAGGACGCCCGTGGCTCACTGCTCGCCGGACAGTGGTGGCCGACCCTGTTCCCCGGCCTGTTCCTGGTGATCCCCACCCTCGCCGTGGCCGGCCTGGCCGGAGCCTGGCGCGAGCGGATCAACCCCCGCCGCCGATCGGAGCTGACCCTGTGACCGACGCCGCCCACCCGCCCCGCGTCACCCCGCCCACCACCGCCGGGGGCGCTCGCAGCGCCCGCGCCACCGACGCGGGCGCCACTGCCGCGTCCGCCGCCGTCGCTCGCTCCGCCGACGCGCGTGCTGGGGGAGCAAGCGCCGCTGCCGCGGATGCCACCGGCGGGGGTGACGAGGCCACGGGTGTCCCCGTCGTGCTGTCCGTCCGCAACCTGCACGTCCGGTTCCGCATGCCGCGTGGGCGGGCCGCCGTGCGCGCCGTCACGGACGTCTCCTTCGACGTCCGGGCCGGCGAGTGCCTGGCCCTGGTCGGCGAGAGCGGCTGCGGCAAGTCCGTCCTGGCCTCCGCGCTCCTCGGGCTGCTGCCCGCCAACGCCGAGACCGCCGGCCACGCCCTTCTCGGCGGACCGGACCTGCTCACCGCCGGCGAACGCGTACTGGCCCGTCAGGTCCGAGGCCGCCTGGCCGGCCTGATCCCACAGAGCCCCGCCGCCCACCTCACCCCGGTCCGCACGATCCGCTCCCAGCTGGAGGAGACCGTCGCCCAGCTCACCGGCGTACGGGGCCGCGCGGCACTGCGCGCCGCCGCCGAACAGGCAGCCGCCCGGGCGGCCTTCCCCGTCGGCCACCTGGACCGCCACCCGCACGAACTCTCCGGCGGTCTCGCCCAGCGGGCCGCCACCGCTCTCGCCCTGGCCGGCGACGCGCCCCTGCTGCTCGCCGACGAGCCGACCACCGGTCTCGACCGCGACCTGGTCGACCACACGGTCGACGAGCTGCGCCGCCACGTCGACGACGGCGCGGGCCGCGCGCTGCTGATGATCACCCACGACCTCGCCGCCGCCGAGCGCGTCGCCGACCGGGTGGCCGTCATGTACGCCGGCCGCGTCGTCGAACTCACCACCGCCGAGGCGTTCTTCGGCACGCCCGGCCCCCGCCACCCGTACAGCCGGGGCCTCCTCGACGCCCTGCCCGAGCGGGCGTTCGCCCCGATCCCCGGTATGCCGCCGCCGCTGGACGCGCTCCCGTCCGGCTGCGCCTTCGCCCCCCGGTGCGTCTCCGCCGACCAGGCGTGCGGCGTCGCCCCGTCCGCGACGTCGGGCATCGCCTGCCACCACCCCCGTGAGGTCGTCCATGCGGCTTGAGATCCGGTCCGTCACCGCGGGCTACGACCGCTCCGCCCCGGTGGTGCGGGACGCCTCGCTCACGCTCGCCTCCGGCGAGGCGGTCGGCCTGCTCGGCCCGAGCGGCTGCGGCAAGTCCACCCTGGCCCGCGTCGCCGCCCTCCTGCACCGCCCCGACTCCGGCACCGTGTCCTTCGACGGCGTGCCCGTCACCGGCTGGCGGCACCGGGCGCCCCGCTCGCAGCGCACCGCCGTCGGCGTCGTCCTCCAGCAGCCGCGGCTCGCCGCGGACCCCCGGCTCACCCTCGCCGACCTGATCGCCGAGCCCCTGCGGGCCACCGGCCGCCGCGCGGAGGTCCCCGCCCGGGTGCGGGACCTCGCCCCACTGGTCGGCCTCACCTCCGACCTCCTGCCGCGCCGCCCGCACGAGGTCAGCGACGGCCAGCTCCAGCGCGCCTGCCTCGCCCGGGCCCTCGTCCTCGGTCCCCGCCTGCTGATCTGCGACGAGATGACCGCCATGCTCGACGCGTCCACGACGGCCGCGCTGGTCTCCGCCGTGGAGACCTACCGCCGCACCACCGGCGCCACCCTCCTCGCCGTCGGCCACGACTCCGTCCTGCTGGACCGCTGGTGCGACCGCCTCGTCCCCTGGTCGGCCCTCGATGCCGCCGGGTCCGTGGACGTGCGGCCCGGGCCCTGAAGCGGCTCAGCCGTCCCGGGCGTCACTCTGGCCGGTTACGGCCTCGGCGACGCCCGGGCGCCGGAACCCGCTGCCCCCGAACCGGCGGCTTCGGAACCCGCCGCCCCGAAGTCCGCTGCCCGGACCGGTACCGGCGGGCCGCCGCCGCACTGCTCCCGGCAGGCGCCTCGCTGCTGTTCGGCGTGGCCGGGCACACGGCCGCCGGCGGGGACTCCCGGGCGCGGGGGTGACGGCCGCCGCCCTCGTGGTGCTGACCGCGGTCAACACCGCGGTCGACGTGTTGAAGGGAGCGCGGGGTTCGTGGTCCCCGCGCTCCCCGGGCGTGCCCGGGCACGCCGGACCGACGCCCGGGCGGGGGCCCCGGGCGTCGGACCGGGCGTGACCGGACAGGCGCCGTGGCGTCTCGGCGACACCGCCCCGACGGCGGGCCGGCGAGGTGGTGCCCCGGAGAGCCGCCACCTCATCGGCCGCGGCCGTCAGTTGTTGGCCACGAAGTCGGTCACCAGCCGGTTGAACTCGTCGGGGTGCTCGATCATCGCCCAGTGCCCGCAGCGGTTCAGGACGACCAGCCGGCTGTCGGGGATGTTGGCCAGCAGGAACAGCGAGGTCTCGAACGACACCACGCGGTCGTCGCGGCCGTGGATCAGGAGCGTGGGCACCTTGATCCCCGGCAGCAGCTCCGGCTTGACCCACTTCGGCAGCGGGGCGCCCTTGGGCAGCCCGTCGACGTAGTTGGCCAGGTGCTCCGGACGGGCCAGCGCCGCCTCCGAACGGGCCTCGCACAGCTCGGGGGTGGCGAACCGGGCCTTGTCGTAGACCATGATCTCCACGAGCCGGCGCATGTTCTCCGGGCTCGCGTCGCGGTAGGCCGCGATCAGGTGCTTCAGCCCCTCGGACGGTCCGTCACCGGGGCCGAAGAGAGTGGGGACGCGGCCCACCGGCGGCCCCATGGTGACCAGGTGGGTGATCCGGTCGGGGTGTTCGGTGGCCAGCCGGAGCGAGGTCTGGCCGCCCATGGAGTTGCCGACGAACGCCGCCTTCTCGATGCCGAGGGCGTCCAGGAACTGGACGGCGGCCTCGACGTGGTCGAGCTGGTCGACGGTGGCGGCGGAGGATTCCCCCCAGCCGGGCATGTCGACGGCGTACACGTGGAAGTGCTCGGCCAGCGCCTCGATGTTGCCGGAGAAGTTGCTCCACCCGGTGGCGCCGGGACCGCTGCCGTGCAGCAGCACGAGCGGATGCCCCGAGCCCGCCTCGTAGTAACGCAGCTCCCAGTCGGCCGTCCTGACGGTGCGGGCGATGTCGTGGCGGTCGAGAGCCATCAGTGGTCCTCCTCGTGCGGGGCGGGGGCGGGGGCGGCGGCGAGCAGTTCGGCGACCACGCTCGAGGGGCGGTGGCCCCAGCTGTGCAGGCGGTCGAGCGTCTTCACCTCCCACGTCTCCTCGTCGATGACCAGGCCGCCCCAGCCGTACTCGACGCTGAACCCCGAGGGCGTGAAGACGTAGAAGCTGAACATGTGGTCGTTCGGGTGCATGCCGAGCGTCATCTCGAACGGCTGCTTGGCGTCCATGCAGCGGTCGTAGGCCAGGCCGACGTCGCGGATGTCCTGCACCTCGACCATGAAGTGGTGGGTCTTCTTCGTGTGCGGCATGTCGCCGAAGGCCACCGTGTGGTGCCGGCCGTTGCAGTGCAGGAAGATCAGGTCGGCGACGATCCCGGGCGCCAGCTCCTCGACGATGATGTCGCTGATCCGGAAGCCCAGCAGGTCGATGTAGAAGGCCAGGTAGGTCTCGCGGGACACGCCGTGCGCCAGCAGGACCTGGTGGCCCGCGCCGCCGGCGCCGGTGACGAAGCCGCCGAGCAGTTTGGCGGACGAGAACGGGGTGGCGGCGTCGGCCAGGCCGGTGACCAGCTCGATCCGGTTGCCCATCGGGTCGGCGGTGACGAAGATCCGCTCCACCTTGCGGGCGGCGGCCAGCGCCGCGTCGCCCTCGCTCACCTCGAGGCCCGCCGCGCGGACCTTGGCGACCAGCGCCTCCAGCGCGGTCGCGTCCGAGACCTCGTAGCCGGTGGCCACCAGGTCGTCGGCGGGGCCCTCGGTGACGACCCAGCGGTGGGCCTTCTCGTCGGTGCGCAGGGTGAAGCCGTCCCCGGTCCTCTCCCCGAGCTGCATGCCGAGCAGCTCGACACCGAAGTGCTCCCAGTCGGTGAGGCTGCTCACCTCGTAGACGACGTAACCGAGTTCCTTGACTCCGGACATCGGCGTTGCTCCTAACTTCCGGTGGTGCGGGGGTACTTCAGAGGGCGGGAACGGCGAGAGAGCTGACGTCGGCGGCGGCGACGAACCGGTCGGGGCGCACGGCCACGGCGCGGGCGCCGTAGCGCCGCAGCCACGGCAGGAGGACCTCGTCGAGGTCGACCAGGTCGTCGTCGGACCGGGTGTAGGAGGTCTTCGGGCGGACCGCGAGGTAGCGGGCGCCGAGCGCGTCCCACCCGGCCTTCTCCTCGGCGCTCAGCAGGGTGGCGGGGTCCACGTCGTCCCCCAGCAGCACGAAGCCGTCGCCCAGGAGGTCGTCCAGACGTGCCATGCGCCCGGCGGTGTCGCCGGTGACCGGCTGCGGGACCATCCGGCCGACGACGCTCGCGTCGCCGACCGGGCCGCGGAGCCAGCCGGCCTCCAGCACCGGGGGAGCGGTCAGCGGCGGCTCGAAGGGGGTGACCGTGTTCTCGGGCACCGCGTTCATCGCCGCCAGTTCCTCGTCCGTCGCCACCTGCCTGATGACCCGGCCGAGGCCGACCGCGAGGCCGGTGTAGAAGGCGGCGTTGGGGCGGCGCTCCGCCTCGTAGGTGTCCAGCCAGCCCTCCGGCAGCTCGCCCTTGATCACGCGGGCCAGCTTCCAGCCGAGGTTGTGGGCGTCGCGCATGCCGGACTGCATCCCGGCGCCGGCCCACGGCGGCATGAGGTGGGCGGCGTCGCCGGCCAGGAAGACGCGTCCCCTGCGCCAGCTGTCCGCCATCCGGGTGTGGTGCTTGTAGAAGGCGTGCTGGTGGATCTCGACGTCCTCCTCGGTGACGCCCAGCGCCTTGAGCAGCGGCCACACCTCGACGGAGGTCGGGTAGTCGGCCGGGGACTCGTCGGGCTTGAGCGGGATCTCCCACCGGTGGTTGCCCGCGGAGAGCGCGATGTCGACGACCGGACGTTCCCGGTCGGACCAGAAGGTGAGGAAGTCGCGGTCCGGCCACCAGCGCCGGACGTGGCAGTCGACGACCACCCAGGTGGTCTCGTCGGTGTCGCCGAGCAGCCGGCAGCCGACGTGGCCGCGGGTGAAGCTGCTGCCGCCGTCGGAGCCGATCACGTACCTGACCCGGGTGGTGCGGGTCGTGCCGTCGTCGGCCGTGGAGGTGACGGTGACGCCGTCGGCGTCCTGGTCGATCCCGGTGACCGTGCTCCCGTAGCGCACGGTGACCAGGTCCGCGTGCCGCTCGGTGACGGCCGCGCGGATCTCGGCCTCCATGGTGGGCTGGTAGATGTTGTAGAAGCGCGGCCGGCGGCCGAGCGTCGACGGCGGGTGCTCGACCCGCATGATCTCCGCGCCGTCATAGGTGATCCACCGCAGGGCGCGCTGCGGGTCGACCACCTTCTCGACCCGCTCGTCGATACCCAGGTCCTGGAAGATCCGCATCGTCCAGTCGTTGACGGTCACGGCGCGGGCCCGGGGATAGATGTCCCGGTCACGCTCGAAGGCCACGGCGGAGACGCCGTACTTGGCGAGGGTCAGTGCGGCGATCACTCCGGTCGGGCCGTACCCGACGATCGCGACATCCGCGTCGTAGCTCATGGTCATGCGCTGGCTCCGGTCTCACAGCTCGGACGCAATGCGAGGAAGTTTTGTACCAACCGTTCGGTTTGCTGGAGGGAGCCAACAGGGCGACCGGGGGGTGCGTCAAGGGGGTGGTCGCCGAATCCGGTCCAGTTTTGGACCGATCGATCGGTACATTCCCAGGGAACGGGCAGAGCGGGCCGCTGTCAAGAGGTGAGCCGGAACGGAGGTCCGGCCGCCCGGGCGGGACGCCGGCCCCCGGCCCGTAGAATCCGCAGGGTGAGCGAGGCGGAGAGTGTGGAGCGGGTGGAGCCGGCGGAGAAGTTCAGGCCCCCGACGCATGCCGGGAACCGCCGCGGCCGCCGGTCGCGGCAGGAGATCCTGGACGCCGCCGCCCGGGTGATGTCCGTCCGCGGCTACGCCGGGACGTCGATGTCGGCGCTCTCCAAGGAGACCGGGCTGCCCAAGAGCGCCTTCTACCACCACTTCGACTCCAAGGCGGGGCTGCTCTCCGCCGTCATGGAGCGGGGCGCCCACGACTTCTTCGCGGCGATGCGCCAGGCCCACGGCAACCCGCCCGAGGGAGGCGATCCCCGGGAGCGCCTGCGGTGGTACCTGCGGCGGACCGGTGAGGCGCTGGAGCACGGCGAGGAGTTCCTGCGCCTGCTGATGGTGCTGGTGATGAGCCGCGAGGCGGCCGAGGCGCCGGAGGCGATGCGGACGGTGATCGCGGTCCGCGACGAGGGCCGGGCCCTGATGCGGCACATGGTCCGCTCGTCGTTCGCCGAAGCGGGGGACGAGGCCGCCGACCAGATCGCGGACGCGCTGGCGGCGTTCGGGATGGCCGGCTTCGACGGGGCGTTCGTGGCCCTTCAGTCGGAGGGCGGGAAACCGATCTCGGAGTGGATGGAACAGCTCGCCGACGCGATGGCGGGACTCGGCGGGGCGATGCTTTCCCGGTGACGGCGCGGGTCGACGCCGCCGCCTGGTGCCGACCGCGGCCGCCTGTCCGCCACGCCGCCTCGGCGGACCGCACACCACGCCGGTGGGCCGCACCGCGCCGTCCTCGCCGGGCCATCTCTGACGGCGCCGATCACGCCCCGCGCGTCGCGCACGGCGCGTCACGCCCCGTGCGCGCCGCGCCGACGGTGCTCGCGACACGAACGCAGCCGGTGCTCGCGATATGTGCGGAGCCGGTGCTCGCCAGGGCGGCGCTCGCCGCGCGCCGACGGCGCTCACCGCAGCCGGTGCTCGTCGCGTGCCGTGCTCGTGGTGCACCGCGTCGAGGGTGCTCCCGGCGTGACCGCGCTCGCGACGCATGCCGCCGCCGTCGGTGTTCGCCGGGTACCGCGGCCGCTCCGCGCCGCGTCGGGAGTGTTCGCCGTGAGGTCGGGCGGCTGATGCCCTCGGCGGGTCAGCCGCGGGGGCGGCCTGCCATGACCGCGCCGAGCGCCGCCGCGGCGGACCGCACGGTGTTCTCGTGCGACTCGGGGCGGAAACGGCTCACCGGTCCGGAGACGCTGATGGCGGCCACCGCCGTGCGGCCGCCCGGATCGAGTACCGGCGCGGCCACGCAGAGCAGTCCGGGCGTCGACTCCTCCCACTCGTAGGCGACCCCCGTCTCCACCGCCCGCTCGAGCTGCCGGCGCAGCATTCCCGGTGCGACGATCGTGCGGGGCGTGCGGCGCTCCAGCGTTCCCGTGAGGACCGCGGTGATCTCGTCCTCCTCGGAGTGGGCCAGCAGCGCCTTGCCGATCGCCGTGCAGTGGACCGGCATCCGCCCGCCGGTGCGGGAGGGCGTCCTGGCCTGCCGGTGCCCGCCGATCTTCGTCAGGTACAGCACCTCGCCGCCCTGCCGCACGCCCAGGTGCACCGTCTCGTGGGTGCGCTCGTAGAGGTCCTGGAGGAACGGCATCGCCAGCTCCACCGTCGTCCGCTCGGCGGCGGCCCGCAGCCCCAGCTCGAACAGGCCGCCGGACAGCCGGTACCCGTGCTCGGTCCTGTCCAGCAGCCGGTGGTGCACCAGGTCCTTGGCGACCCGATGGACGGTGCCCTTCGCCAGCCCGGTACGCCGCACCAGCTCCGCCAGCGGCAGCACCGAGTCGGCCGGCCCGAACGCCCGCAGGAGGGCCAGGGCCTTACCCAGGACGGTGTCGAGATCGCCCCGGCCGTGCTGCTGCTCCATGCACAACAGCGTACCGCTGAGTGGAACGCATCCGTGGAGTTCGCCCGCTCGCTGCCGCACATTGGACGGCATGCCCCACACCCAGCCCGCTGTCGGCTCCGACAGCATCGCCGCCGCTGCCGCCCGGCTCCGCGAGGCCGCGGCCACCGGCGTTCCCGCCGCCCCGGTCCGCGACCTGATCGGCCGCGACGACGTCGAGGCCGCGTACGCCGTGCAGTCCCTGCTCGCCGCCGAACGGACCGAGGCGGGCGCCGCGGTCGTCGGACGCAAGATCGGCCTCACCTCCGCCGCCGTCCAGCAGCAACTCGGCGTGGACCAGCCCGACTTCGGCGTCCTCTTCGACGACATGGAGTACGCCGCCGGCGCAACCGTGCCGGCCGACGCGATCCTCCAGCCGCGCATCGAGGCCGAGATCGCCTTCGTCCTGAAGGCCGACCTCGCCGAGGGCCCGCTCGACGACGCCCAGGTCCGCGACGCCGTCGACCACGCGGTGGCCGCCCTGGAGATCTGCGGCAGCCGGGTGGCCGGCTGGGACATCAGCTTCGGCGACACCGTCGCCGACAACGCCTCCGCCGGCGGCTACGTCCTCGGCACGCGCAAGGTCCCACTCTCCGGCTTCGACCCGGTCGCCGCCGAGATGGCCATGACGATCGACGGCGAGACCGTCTCCACCGGCAGCGGCGCCGCCTGCCTCGGCGACCCGGTCAACGCCCTGGTCTGGCTCGCCCGGCAGGCCCGCGACCTGGGCTCCCCGCTCCGGGCCGGCCAGGTGATCCTCTCCGGCGCCCTCGGCCCGATGCGACCCGTCGTGGCAGGCAACACCGTCGAGGCCACCGTCACCGGCCTCGGCACCGTCTCGGTCACCTTCAGCTGACCTCCCCCCTCTCCCTAGGACTCCCGATGAGCAAGACGAAGGTCGCCGTCATCGGGTCGGGCAACATCGGCACCGACCTGATGATCAAGATCATGCGCACCGCGCAGCACCTCGAGATGGGGGTCATGGTCGGCATCGACCCGGCCTCCGACGGCCTCGCCCGCGCCGCCCGCCTCGGCTTCGAGACCACCGCCGAAGGAGTCGACGGCCTCCTGAGGTCCCCGCAGATCGACGAGATCGGCATCGTCTTCGACGCCACCTCCGCCGGGGCCCACCGCGTCAACGACGAGAAGCTGCGCCCGCTCGGCATCCGCATGATCGACCTGACCCCGGCCGCCGTCGGACCGTACGTCGTGCCCGCCGTCAACCTCGACGAGCACATCGACGCCCCCAACGTGAACATGGTGACCTGCGGAGGCCAGGCCACCATCCCGGTGGTCGCCGCGATCAGCCGCGTCGTCCCCGTCGCGTACGCCGAGATCGTCGCCTCCATCGCGTCGAAGTCGGCCGGCCCCGGCACCCGCGCCAACATCGACGAGTTCACCGAGACCACCTCCTCGGCGATCGTGAAGGTCGGCGGCGCCCGGCGCGGCAAGGCGATCATCATCCTGAACCCGGCCGAGCCGCCGCTGATGATGCGCGACACCGTCTTCGCGCTGGTCACGCTCCCCGAGGGCGAGGACGGCGAGAGCGCGAAGCGGGAGATCACCGCCTCGGTCGAGAAGATGGTCGCCGAGGTCAACGCCTACGTCCCCGGCTACCGCATGGTCCAGGACGTCCAGATCACCGAGATCCCCGCCGACCAGCCGGTCGAGACCCTCCTCGCGGACGGCGACACCGCCCGGCCGACCCACCAGGTCTCGGTCTTCCTCAAGGTCGAAGGCGCGGGCATGTACCTGCCCGAGTACGCGGGCAACCTCGACATCATGACCTCGGCCGCCGTGCAGATGGCCGAGCGCATCGCCGCCGCGAAGGAGACCGCGAAGTGAGCACCGAGATCTTCGTGCAGGACGTCACCCTCCGGGACGGCATGCACGCCGTCCGGCACCGGATCACCCCCGACGACGTCAAGCGCATCGTCACCGCCCTCGACGAGGCCGGCGTGGACGCCATCGAGGTCGCCCACGGCGACGGCATCGCCGGCGGCTCCCTCAACTACGGCCCCGGCTCCCACACCGACTGGGAGTGGATCGAGGCGGCGGCCTCCGTGCTGAAGAACGCCCGCCTCACCACCCTGCTGCTCCCCGGCGTCGGCACCATCGACGAACTGAAGCACGCCCACGACCTCGGCGTGCGCTCCGTGCGGGTGGCCACCCACTGCACCGAGGCCGACATCTCCGCGCAGCACATCGCCGCCGCCCGCGAGCTCGGCATGGACGTCTCCGGCTTCCTGATGCTCTCCCACATGGCCGAGCCCGCCGAACTCGCCCGCCAGGCCAAGCTCATGGAGAGCTACGGCGCCATGTGCGTGTACGTCACCGACTCCGGCGGTCGGCTCACCATGAACGACGTCGCCGCCCGCGTCCGCGCCTACCGCGATGTCCTCGACCCGGCGACCGAGATCGGTATCCACGCCCACGAGAACCTCTCCCTCTCCGTCGCCAACTCGGTGGTCGCGGTGGAGAACGGCGTCCGCCGCGTCGACGCCTCCCTCGCCGGGCACGGCGCGGGCGCGGGCAACTGTCCGCTGGAGGCGTTCGTCGCGGTCGCCAACCTCTCCGGCTACCAGCACGGCTGCGACCTGTTCAAGCTCCAGGACGCCGCCGACGACATCGTCCGCCCCCTCCAGGACCGCCCCGTCCGCGTCGACCGCGAGACCCTCACCCTCGGCTACGCCGGCGTCTACTCCAGCTTCCTGCGCCACGCCGAGGTCGCCGCCCAGCGCTACGGCGTCGACGTCCGCGACATCCTGATGGAATGCGGGGAGCGCCGCCTCGTCGGCGGCCAGGAGGACATGATCATCGACATCGCGCTGGACCTCGCCGCCCGGAAGGCCCCGGCGGCCTGAGGCCCCGCGCCGCGTCGGAGCGTCCGCGTCGGACCGCCCAGGTCGGGCCGCCCGCGTCGGGCCGCCCGCGTTGGGCTGTTCGGCCCGCGTTCCCCCAATGCCCGGCATGGCGAATGGCCATGAGGGCCGGGGGTCCCTCCAATGGTGGAGGAGCGTTCCCCGGCATCGAGTGAGGCTGCAGACGGGTGAGTACGAGTTCGCGGCATGAGGAGGGGTCACCGGCCGGCCGGCCGGTGGTGCTCCTGCTGGACGAGCGGGGGACCGTGCGGCGGTGCAGCGCCGCCGTGGCGGACCTCCTCGGCCGCGATGCCGAGGAACTCGAGGGGCGGCCGTGGAGCGAGGTCGGCGCCGTCGAGCCGCGCCGGGCCGGCGGACCGGACGGTCCCGCGAGCGGTCGGCACTCCCTGGTCCTGAGACACCGGGACGGGACGCCGGTCGAGGCGGACGCCGAGATCGTGCCGCTGCCGGCCGGCGGTCCCTCCGGGCGGCTGGTGCTCCTCACCGCCGCCGGACCCCCATCCGCCGCGGGACGCCACCGGGCCCTCGTGCGGGGTGTGTTCGCGCAGGAAGCGGTGGGGCTGGTCGTCGACGTACCCGGTCCGGGGGACCAGGTTCTCCTCAGCCCCGGTTTCTTCGGACTGGACCAGCCCTCCGGGGGAGGCCCGTGGGAGGGGCGGCTCGAGGACGTCCTGGTGGACGAGGACGCCGCGCGACTGGAGTCCTGCCTGCGGCGGGTGCGGGAGACGGGAGAGCCCGCCGCCCACCCCATGGTCCCGGCCCGCGGACACTGCCTGCCCGGCAAGGAACGGCTCGTCTCCGTGTCGGCGTTCCCGCTGGAGGCCCGGCGCGGCCGGCCCCACGGCGCCGCCGCGCTGCTCGTCGACGTCACCGGGCGGAACGCCGCCCAGCAGGAACTCACCCTCCTGCACGCCTCGGCACGCCGGCTGGGCAGGTCGCTGGACGTGACCCGCAACGCCGAGCACGTCGTGCGCCTCCTGGTGGAGGAGGGGTTCGCCGACCTCGCCTGCGTGGACCTGACCGAGCCGGTGCGTCAGGGCGGCGACGCCGCCACCTTCGTGCCCGGCACACCGCTGCACCGGGTCGCGGTCGCGTCCGTGGACGGCACCTGGCCCCCGGAGATCTATCAACTGGGCGACCGGGTGCGCGCCAGGGAGGTGGAGACCGAGGCGGTCGGAGCGGGCGGCACGGCGGTCGTGCCCGACCTGGCCGCACTGCGGCGGCGGCTCGACACGGACCCCGAACGGATGCGGCTCCTCTTCCCCGCCACGGCCGCCTCCGCCCTCTTCGTCCCGCTGTTCGCCCGCGGCCACGTCCTGGGCGTGCTGTGCGCGTGGCGGGGACCGGACCAGCTGCCCTACGGCGACAGCGACGTCCCGCTGATCGACGCCGTCGCCTCCCGCACGGCGCTGAGCCTGGACAACGCCCGCCGCTACACCCGCGAACGCCGGACGGTCGAGGAACTCCAGCGGAGCCTGCTGCCCCCACCGGTCAGCCGGACCACGGCCGCCCAGAGTTCGGGCGCCTTCCTGCCGGCCGGCAGCGCGGAGGGAAGCGGGGGGAGCTGGTTCGACGTGATCCGGCTGTCCGGCGCCAGGACGGCGTTCGTGGTCGGACGGGTCGCCGGACACGGCGTGCACGCCGCCGGCGCCATGGGGCGGCTGCGCTCGGCGGTGCAGACCCTGGCGGACGTGGACCTGCCTCCCGACGAGCTCCTCGGGCATCTCAACGACCTGGTGTCGCGCATGGGCGGGGACGAGGGACACCGGCCCGCCTCCTTCTCCGGCTCCCTGTACGCCGCGACCTGCCTGTACGCCGCCTACGATCCGGTCACGGGGTTGTGCCGCATGGCCACCGCCGGTCACCCGGCGCCCCTGCTCGCCCGGCGGGGCACCGACGGCGTCACCCGCGTCGACCTCCGGCCCGGCCCGCCGCTCGGAAGCGGCGACCACCAGCCGTTCGAAGCGGTGCAACTGCGCCTGGACCCCGGTGACGTCCTCGCCTTCCACTGCGGCCCCTCGGACGCCGCTCCCTCCGCCGACGCCGGGGACCTGCGCCTCATCGCGGACAGCGCCCGCGCCGCCGCCGACGGCGGCGAGCCCCTGGAGGACGTCACCGACCGGCTGCTGCACCGCCTGCGGGACCGGCCCCGGGCCGAGGACCTGACACTCCTGCTGGCCCGGGTCGACCGGCTGCCGGACGACGACTTCGTCTGTTGGGAACTGCCGGCCGACCCCGACCAGGTCGTCCGCGTCCGCGGTCTCGTCACGTCGCAGCTGGCCCGCTGGGGGCTGGAGGAGGCCGCCTTCACCACCGAACTGATCGTCAGCGAGCTGGTCACCAACGCGATCCGCTACGCGGGCGGACCGATCGGCGTGCGCCTGGTCAAGGACGAGCGCCTGATCTGCGAGGTGTCGGACCCCAGTCAGTCGCAGCCGCACCTGCGCCGGGCGCGCCTGTCCGACGAAGGCGGACGCGGCCTCTTCCTCGTCGCCCAGATGACCGACCGGTGGGGCAGCCGCTACACCCCCGAGGGCAAGACCATCTGGACCGAACAGGCGCTCGCCCCACCCGCCGAGCCGCCGCACTGACGGACCGCCGGCCCGGGCGGGAGGCGCCCGGCAGGAGGCGAGGGGTGCGGTCAGCGGGCGGCCGCCTCGCCGTCCCCGTGGCGCATCGGGTCCGGGCCGACGTCGTGGGCCAGGGCGTTCACCGCCGCCGCGAACAGGCGCGGCAGGCGTTCGGCCGTGGGGACGATCAGCGAACCCAGCGCGGGACGGCGGCGCGCCGCCGTCAGCAGCTCCGTCAGGTACCGGTGGCGGCGCGTCGCCCGCTTCCAGTCGCTCTCGTACCGTTCGGGTGTGCCGCGGCACAGGTTGCGCACCAGGGCCTCGGCCCCGGCGAGCGCCAGGAAGACGCCCTCGCCGGTCAGCGCGTCGATGTAGCCCGCCGCGTCGCCGACCAGCAGCACCCGCCCGTGACGCCGGGTGCGGGACCGACGGCGCAGGGGTCCCGCTCCGCGTACCGCGGTGACCGCGGTACGGGGCGGGAGCAGGTCGAGCAGGTGCGGGAAGTCGGCCAGCTGGACGTCGAAGGGCGCACGCCGGCCGGTGAGCAGCGACAGACCGACCAGGCGGCGGCCGAGCGGGGTGACGTAGGCCTCCGCGTGGGGCCCCCAGTGCACCTCGACGGCCGTGGTCCACGGAGCGACGGCGTAGTGGCGGCGCAGCCCGTACCGGGGCGGCGCGCCGGTGCCCACCTCGAGGCCGAGGGAGCGCCGCAGCGGTGAATGCAGGCCGTCGGCGGCGGCCAGCCACCGGGCGCGCAGCCCGCATCCCGGCAGGCTCACGCCGGTCGCGTCCTGGCGCACCTCGCCCACCCGGACCGGCAGCACCGGTACACCGGCGTCGAGGACGGCGCGGTGCAGGACCTCGTGGAGCTCGGTGCGGCGGGCGCCCAGGCCGCCCCCGTCGCGGAAGCACGCGTGGCTGCGGCGGTCGCCCTGCACGTAGCGGATGCCGGTGAGCGGATGCCCCGGCACCCGCAGACCCAGCCGCGCCAGGGCGCGCACCGCCCCGGGCATCAGGCCCTCCCCGCACGCCTTGTCGATGGGGGCCGACCGGGGTTCGGCCACGACGACGTCGAGGCCGGCGCGCGCCGCGTGGAGCGCGGTGGCCAGCCCGGCCGGCCCGCCTCCGGCGACCACCAGGTCGTGGCAGCGGCCGCTCACGCCGGCGCGGCGGAGGCCAGGGCCGCGTTCTCGCAGCGCACCCGAACCGTCAGCAGCAGCGCGTTGGCCGCCGAGAACACCGCCGCGGTCACCCACGCGGAGTGCACCAGGGGGAGTGCGGCGACCTCCATCACGACGACGGCGTAGTTGGGATGGTGCAGGAACCGGTACGGGCCGGTGCGGACCAGGGGCGCGCCGGGCAGGACGACGACCCGGGTGGTCCAGCGGGGTCCGAGGGTGCCGATGCACCACAGGCGCACCGCCTGCGCCAGGAGCACGAGCGCCAGCATCGGCCAGCCCAGGGCGGGCAGGAACGGCCGGTGCAGGAGCAGGGGTTCGGCCAGGCAGCACACGAGCAGGCCCGAGTGGAGCGCGACCATGGCCGGGTAGTGGCCCCGGCCGTGCTCCACCCCGTCACGCGTGCGGGCCCACGCCGCGTTGCGCCGGGTGAGCACCAGTTCGGCCAGCCGCTGGCAGACGGCGGCGAGGAGCAGAAGGGCGTACCAGGGCATGAGTGGTCCTCACCAGCGCAGAAGGACGAGTTCGGAGCAGAAGCCGGGACCCATGGCCATCAGCAGTCCCCAGGAGCCGGGCTCCGGGCGGCCCGCGTCCCGGACGCCCTGGAGGATGTGCAGGGCCGAGGCCGAGGACAGGTTCCCGACCCGGGCCAGTGACGACCACGAGGCGGCGAGAGCGTCCGCGGGCAGGCCGAGCGTCCCGGTCAGCGTGGCCAGGACCTTGGGACCGCCCGGATGGCACACCCAGGTCCCGATGTCGGCGGTGGTCAGCCCCTGTTCGGCGAGGAAGGCGCGCACGCCGTCGCCGAGGTGGTCGCGGACCAGGTCCGGGATCCCCGCGTCGATCACGACACGGAACCCGCCGGCCCCCACGTCCCACCCCAGGAGCCTTTCGGTGCCCGGGTAGAGATGGCTCCGGGCCGCCACGACGGCGGGGCCCGCCGCTCCCGGGGCCGCGGGCCCGGCGCAGGCGCCGCCCCGGGCGACCAGGGCGGCCGCGCCGTCGCCGAAGAGCGCTCCGGCCACCAGGTTGGCCGTCGAGTCGTCGCGCCGCTGCAGGGTCAGGGAACACAGTTCGACGCTGAGCAGTACGGCCGTGTCCTCGGGGTGGCCGCGCAGGTAGTCGTGGATCCGGGCGAGCCCGGCCGCCCCCGCCGCGCACCCCAGGCCGAAGACCGGCAGCCGTTTGACGTCGGGCCGCAGTCCGAGACGGCCCGCCGTCCGGGCGTCGAGCGAGGGAGCGGCGATCCCGGTGATGGACGTGCACAGCAGGAGGTCGACGTCCTCGGGCCGCAGGCCGGCCTGCCGCAGGGCGCCCGCGACGGCCTCCTCGGCCAGCCGTGTGCCCACGGACACCCAGGCGTCGTTGCTCTCCCCGAAGTCGGCGAGCTCGGCGTACCGCTCGATCGGCAGGGCGAGGTGGCGTGTGCGCACGCCGGAGGACCGGTGCAGGCGCCGCAGCAGGGCGCGGTCGGCGCCCGGCGCCAGGCACAGGTCGCCGATCGCCTCGGTGAGGTCCTCCTGCGCGTAGACGTGCGGCGGCAGGACGGTGTGCACACCGGCGACCGTGCTCACCGCGCCCGTCCGGCCGACCGGGCGGGACGCGCCCTCGGAGGAGACGGAAGGGTCGGTGATCGCGGAGACCGGCATGTCGGTGATGTCTTCCACGCGGCGGGTGGCCTATTGCTTCTCCTCGTGACATTCCACCCGTCCGAACCCCTGCCGCCCGCGCCGCCCCCGCCACCCACGACGCCCCCGCCACCCGCGACGCCCTTGCCTCTCGCGCCGCGCCGCACCGCGGCCTGGCGGCTGCTGCTGCGGGCGAGCCACCCGGAGCCCGCCTTCGCCGTGACGGGGTTCGTCACCGCGCTGGCGGTGACGGCCGGCCGCGGGACGGCGGGTTCGGCGGCGGTGGCCGCGGCCGTGTTCGCCGGCCAGTTGTCCGTGGGGTGGTGCAACGACGCGCTCGACGCGGGACGCGACCGGGACTGCGGGCGCCGCGACAAGCCGGTCGCGGCGGGGGAACTGTCGCCCCGGACGGCCGGCCTCGCCGCGGCGGCCGCCCTCGCACTGTGCGTGCCGCTCTCCCTGCTCGGCGGAATCGCCGCCGGCGCGGTCCACCTCGTGGGCGTCGCCTCCGCCTGGGCGTACAACCTGGCGCTGAAACGCACGGTCCTCTCCCCGCTGCCCTACGCCGTGTCCTTCGGGTCACTGCCCGCCTTCGTGACCCTCGGCCTGCCGGACGGCGCCCTGCCCGCCTGGTGGGCGACGGCCGCGGCGGCGCTCCTGGGCGTGGGGGCCCACGTGGCCAACGTCCTGCCCGACATCGAGGACGACCTCGTCGCGGGGGTGCGCGGGCTGCCGCAGCGACTGGGCCGCCCGGTCTGCCGGTGGCTGGCCCCCACCCTGATGCTGACCGCCGTGGGGGTGCTGACCGCGGGACCCGCCGGCCGCGCCGGGCCCTGGGCGTGGGCGCTGGGAGCGACGGCCGCGATCGCCGCCTTCGCCGGCATGGCCGCGCCGGCGGGCACGGGCAGCCGACGGCCGTTCCGCGCGGCGATGGCCGTGGCCGCCGTCGCCGTCCTGCAACTCCTCCTCCGAGGGGCGGACATGACGTGACCCCCCGCCCGCGCCGCGGACGGCACGACGTCCCCACGTCAGTGAAACGTCAAGGTCAGGGCCGGTCTCGTATGGGATGCGTCAAAAACAGCGACTGATGACGGATCCGGGGGTTTGCTGTTCGTCGTCGGGATCGGTGCCTGCCGCACCGCGGCCCGGGAGCGACACAGCGAAGGAGACCCCCACCGATGACCCGGGTACTGGTGGTCGAGGACGACCCGCAGCTCGTGCGGGCCCTGGTGATCAACCTGCGGGCCCGCCGGTACGAGGCCGACGCGGCGCCGGACGGCGTCACCGGGCTGCGCCTGGCGGCCGCCCGCCGGCCCGACGTGGTGATCCTCGACCTCGGGCTCCCCGACATGGAGGGGGCGACGGTCATCGAGGCGCTGCGCGGCTGGACCCGGCTGCCCATCCTGGTCCTGTCGGCGCGGGACGCGTCGGCGGAGAAGGTCGCCGCGCTGGACGCCGGGGCGGACGACTACATCACCAAGCCGTTCAGCATGGACGAACTCCTCGCCCGGCTGCGCGCCGCGGTCCGCCGCAAGGAGGCCGCCCCGCCGGAGTCCGGGACCGCCGTGGTGGAGACCGACGCCTTCAGCGTCGACCTGATGGCCAAGAAGGCCGCCAAGGCAGGCCAGGACGTGCGCCTGACCCCCACCGAGTGGCACCTGCTGGAGATCCTGGTCACCCACCCGGGCCGGCTCGTCGGCCAGCAGCAGCTGCTGCGCGAGGTGTGGGGCGCGTACTCCAGCAGGAAGACGAACTACCTGCGGGTCTACATGGCGCAGCTGCGCCGCAAGCTGGAGGCCGACCCCTCCCGCCCCCGGCACCTGATCACCGAGCCCGGCATGGGCTACCGCTTCGAGCCGTGAGCGGCGAGGGCCCCACGGCCGAGTGAAGAAGGACGGAACGCGATGGCGCGCGGCAAGCTGCGGATCTACCTCGGCGCGGCGCCGGGTGTCGGCAAGACCTACGCGATGCTCTCGGAGGCGCACCGCCGCGTCGAACGCGGCGCCGACTGCGTGGTGGCCCTGGTCGAGCACCACGACCGGCCCCGCACCGAGGTGATGCTGCACGGTCTCGAACGGGTGCCGCGCCGGACCGTCGTGCACCGGGGCGCCGAGTTCACCGAGATGGACCTGGACGCCGTGCTCGCCCGGCGGCCCCGGACCGCCCTGGTCGACGAGCTGGCCCACACCAACGTGCCGGGATCGCGCAACGACAAGCGCTGGCAGGACGTCGAGGAACTGCTCGCGGCCGGCATCGACGTCGTCTCCACGGTCAACATCCAGCACCTGGAGTCGCTGGGCGACGTGGTGGAATCGATCACCGGCGTCCGGCAGCAGGAGACCGTCCCCGACGAGGTGGTCCGCCGGGCCGACCAGATCGAACTGGTGGACATGTCTCCGCAGGCGCTGCGGCGCCGCCTGGCACACGGCAACGTCTACCGGCCGGACAAGGTCGACGCGGCCCTGGCCCACTGGTTCCGCCCCGGCAATCTCACCGCCCTGCGGCAGCTGGCGCTGCTGTGGGTGGCGGACCGGGTCGACGAGTACCTCAACGCCTACCGCAGCGAGCACGAGGTCTCGGCCATCTGGGGCTCGCGCGAGCGGATCGTCGTCGGGCTCACCGGCGGGCCCGAGGGAGCCACCCTGATACGGCGCGCGGTCCGTCTCGCGGAGAAGGGCGCCGGCGGCCAGGTGCTGGCCGTGCACGTGCTGCGCGGCGACGGCCTGATGTCGGCCTCGCCGAAGGAACTGGCGGTGCAGCGCAAGCTCGTCGAGGACCTCGGCGGCACCTTCCACCAGGTGGTGGGCGACGACGTGCCCGCCGCGCTGCTCGCGTTCGCCCGTGGGGCGAACGCCACGCAGATCCTCCTCGGCGTCTCCCGCCGCAGGAGCTGGCAGTACGTGCTGGGCCCCGGCGTGGGGGCCACCGTGGCCAGGGAGTCCGGACCGGACCTGGACGTGCACCTGATCACGCACGACGAGGCGGGCAAGGGCCGCGGCCTGCCCGCGGCCCGCGGCGCCCGGCTGGGCCGCACCCGCATCCTCCTGGGCTGGCTGACCGGCGTCGGCGGCCCTCTGCTTCTCACACCGCTGCTGGCCCGGACCGACGTGTCGCTGGGCCTGGCCAACGACATGCTGCTCCACCTCACCCTGACGGTGGCGGCCGCCCTGCTCGGCGGCCTGCTGCCCGCCCTGGCCTCCGCGGTCGTCGGATCGCTGCTGATCAACTGGTTCTTCACCCCGCCGGTCAGCCGTCTGACCATCGCCGACCCCACCAACATCCTGGCCCTGGCGGTGTTCGTGGTGGTGGCCGTCTCGGTGGCGTCCGTGGTCGACCTCGCGGCCCGGCGTGCCCACCAGGCGGCCCGGCTGCGGGCCGAGGCGGAGATCCTCTCCCACCTGGCCGGCGGCGTGCTGCGCGGGGAGACCGGCCTCCAGGGCCTGCTGGAGCGGGTCCGGGAGACCTTCGGGATGCGCTCGGCGGCCATCCTGGAACGCGAGGACGGGACCTCTCCGTGGATCTTGGCCGGCAGCGTGGGGCCCGACGCGCCCGCCGAGCCGGAGGACGCGGACGTCGACGTGCCGGCCGGCGACCGGATGGCCCTGGTGCTGACCGGGCGGGTGCTGCCCGCCGAGGACCGCCGGGTGCTGGCCGCGTTCGCCGCCCAGGCGGCCGTCGTCCTGGACCGCCGCCGGCTGCGGGAGGAGGCGGACCGGGCGAAGGTGCTGGCCGAGGGCGACCGGATCCGCACCGCCCTGCTGGCCGCGGTCAGCCACGACCTGCGCACCCCGATCGCGGGCGTGAAGGCGGCGGTGACCTCGCTGCGCTCGCCGGACGTCGTCTGGTCCGAGGAGGACCGGGCGGAACTGCTCGCGGGCATCGAGAGCGGCGCCGACCGACTCGACCAGCTCATCGGCAACCTGCTGGACATGTCCCGCCTGCGGACCGGCACCGTGACGCCGCTGATCCGCGCCGTCGACCTGGACGAGGTGGTGCCGATGGCGCTGGAAGGCGTGCCGCGGGCCGAGGTGGACCTGGAGATCCCCGAGTCGCTGCCCATGGTGTCCGTCGACAAGGGTCTGCTGGAGCGAGTGGTCGCCAACGTCGTGGAGAACGCGGTGAAGTACGGCCCGCCCGGCGTCCCCGTGCTGGTGTCGGCCGGCGCGCTCGGCGACCGGGTGGAGGTCCGCGTCGTCGACCGCGGTCCCGGAGTACCCGACGAGGACAAGGAGCGCGTCTTCGCGCCGTTCCAGCGCCACGGCGACGCGCCGCGCGGCAACGGCGTCGGCCTGGGGCTGGCCGTCGCGCGCGGCTTCGCCGAGGCCATGGGCGGCTCCCTGCGGGCCGAGGACACCCCCGGCGGTGGGCTCACGATGGTCCTCGACCTGCCGCGGGCCACCGCCCCGGACCCGGCCGGCCTCCGGTAGGGGCCCGGCGCCCGGCGCGACCGACGGCCCGGCGTCAGGGAGCTGTCAAGGATCGTGCGGCCGCCGTCAGGGGCCCGTCAACGCCCGGCCCACCACGGCTCGCCAGGGGTTTCGCTGAGGAGGTCCACTCCACCGCACCTCATTCCAGGAGCTCACGATGGCCGATGTGGCCTTCGTCGTCACCACGATCGCGGCGTTCACGCTGGTGGTCCTCGTCGCCAAGGGGGTGACGAAGCTGTGACCGCCGAGAACGTCGTCTGCCTGGTCGTGGCCGTCGCCCTGCTGGGCCTTCTCGTCCTGGCCCTCCTCGCCCCGGAGAGGTTCTGACGGCCGCCATGAGTCCCCTTCTCTCCGCAGCGCTCCAACTGCTCGCCCTGGCCGGCGCGCTGGCGCTCGCCTACGTTCCGCTCGGCAACCACATGGCCCGGGTCTACTCCTCGACACGGCACCTCCGGGTCGAGAAGTGGATCTACCGGGGCATCGGCGCCGACCCGGCGGCCGGGATGACCTGGCCCGCCTATCTGCGCGGCGTCCTCGCCTTCTCCGTGGCCGGGGTCTTCCTCCTCTACCTCCTGCAACGGCTTCAAGGTCTCCTGCCGGGCTCGCCGGCGTTCTCCGCGGTCGGGCCGGCGCAGGCGTTCAACACGGCCGTGTCGTTCGTGACCAACACCAACTGGCAGTCGTACTACGGCGAACAGACCATGGGGCACGTCGTGCAGACCGCCGGTCTGGCCGTGCAGAACTTCGTCTCGGCCGCCGTCGGCATGGCCGTCGCGGTCGCCCTCGTCCGGGGGTTCACCCGGTCCGGCACCGGCGAACTGGGCAACTTCTGGGCCGACCTGGTGCGTGGCACCGTGCGGATCCTGGTGCCGCTCGCGGCGGTCGCCGCGGTGGCGCTGGTCGCCTGCGGCGTGATCCAGAACTTCTCCGGCATCCACGAGGTCGGGCAGTTCACCGGCGGCCCGCAGCAGTGGAACGGCGGGGCGGTCGCCTCGCAGGAGGCCGTCAAGGAGCTCGGCACCAACGGCGGCGGCTACTTCAACGCCAACGCCGCGCACCCCTTCGAGAACCCCACGCCGCTCAGCAACCTCCTGGAGATCTTCCTGATCCTGCTGATCCCGTTCTCCCTCACCCGCACCTTCGGCGTGATGGCCGGGTCGGTCCGGCAGGGCTACGCCCTCCTCGCCGCCATGGCCGCACTCTGGGTCGGCTTCAGCGCGCTGATGCTGTGGACCGAGTTCGCGCACCACGGCCCGGCCCTCCAGGCCGCGGGCGCGGCGGCGGAGGGCAAGGAGGTCCGCTTCGGGACCGGCGGCTCGTCGCTCTTCGCCGTGGCCACCACCCTCACCTCCACCGGCGCGGTCAACTCCTTCCACTCCTCCTACACCGGCCTGGGCGGCGGCATCACGCTGCTCGGCATGATGCTGGGCGAGATCGCGCCCGGCGGCGTCGGCTCCGGCCTGTACGGCATGCTCGTGATGGCCGTCATCGCGGTCTTCCTCGCCGGACTCATGGTCGGCCGCACGCCCGAGTACCTGGGCCGGAAGATCGGCGCCCGCGAGATGAAGCTCGCCGCCTGCTACCTGCTGGTCACGCCCACCCTGGTACTCGTCCTCACGGCCGCCTCCCTGGCGCTGCCCACCCCGCCCCACTCGATGCTCAACTCCGGCGCGCACGGCTTCTCCGAGGTCCTGTACGCCTACACCTCGGCCGCCAACAACAACGGATCGGCCTTCGCCGGCCTGAACGCGAACACCGACTGGTTCAACACCACGACCGGACTCACGATGCTGCTCGGCCGCTTCCTGCCGATGGTGTTCGTGCTCGCCCTGGCCGGCTCGCTCGCCGCGCAGCGGCCCGTCCCGGTCACCGCGGGCACCCTGCGCACCGACAAGCCGCTCTTCAGCGGCCTGCTGGTGGGCGCGGTCCTGATCGTCACCGGTCTCACCTACTTCCCGGCCCTCGCGCTCGGGCCGCTCGCCGAAGGGCTCGCGTGATGACCGACCGTCTCGACACCGCCGACCACCTCGACACCGCGGAGAACTCCATGCCCACAGGCACCCGGACCCGGGCGCCGCACGACGGTCCCCCCACCGCTCCCGGTGAACGCCCCGCCGGGCACGGGCCGGCCGGAGGCCGCGTCGCCGCGGGGCACTTCGGCCCCCGGCAGCTGCTCGGGTCCCTCCCGGACGCCTTCCGCAAGCTCGACCCGCGGGTGATGATCAAATCGCCCGTGATGTTCGTGGTGTGGATCGGCTCCGTGCTGACCACCGCCTTCTCCCTCACCGACCCGGGCGACGCGTTCGGCTGGATCATCAGCGGCTGGCTCTGGCTGACCGTCCTCTTCGCCAACCTCGCCGAGGCGGTCGCCGAGGGCCGCGGCAAGGCCCAGGCCGACACCCTGCGCCGGGCCAGGACCGACTCGGTCGCCCGCCGGCTGCGCGCCGACGGCAGCGAGGAACGCGTCCCGGGCACCGACCTCGGGATCGGCGACCTCGTGGTCTGCGAGGCGGGCGACGTCGTCCCCGGGGACGGCGACGTGGTCGAGGGCGTGGCCAGTGTCGACGAGTCGGCGATCACCGGCGAGTCGGCCCCCGTCATCCGCGAGTCCGGCGGCGACCGGTCGGCCGTCACCGGCGGCACCAGGGTGCTGTCCGACCGCATCGTCGTGCGCGTCACCACCCGGCCGGGGGAGACCTTCATCGACCGCATGATCGCCCTGGTCGAGGGCGCCGCGCGGCAGAAGACGCCCAACGAGATCGCGCTGAACATCCTGCTCGCCTCGCTGAGCATCGTCTTCCTGCTCGTCTGCGCCACCCTGCCGGTGTTCGCCCGGTACGCGGGCGCGCACCTGACGCCGGTGGTCCTGGTCGCGCTGCTGGTGTGCCTGATCCCCACCACCATCGGCGCCCTGCTCCCGGCCATCGGGATCGCGGGCATGGACCGCCTGGTGCAGCGCAACGTCCTCGCCCGCTCCGGCCGCGCCGTCGAGGCCGCCGGGGACGTCTCCACCCTGCTCCTCGACAAGACCGGCACCATCACCCTCGGCAACCGCCGGGCCGCCGAGTTCGTGCCCCTGCACGGCGTCACCGAGGCCGAACTCGCCGACGCTGCCCAGCTCTCGTCGCTGGCCGACGAGACGCCCGAGGGACGCTCGGTGGTGGTGCTGGCCAAGGAGCGGTACGGCCTGCGGGAGCGCGGCAAGGGTGAACTGGCGGGAGCCCACTGGGTGGAGTTCACCGCACAGACCCGCATGTCCGGCGTCGACGCCGACGGGCGCCGCATCCGCAAGGGCGCCACCGCCGCCGTGCTCGACTGGGTGCGCGAGCGGGGAGGTCCGGTCGAGTTCGCCGGCGAGGCCGAGCGGATCGCCGACCGGATCGCCCGGGGCGGCGGCACCCCGCTGCTCGTCGCCGTCGAGGACGCCGACGGCGCCCGGGTCCTGGGCGTCGTCCACCTCAAGGACGTGGTCAAGGAAGGGATGCGGGAACGTTTCGCCGAGCTGCGCCGCATGGGCATCCGCACCGTCATGATCACGGGGGACAACCCGCTGACCGCGAAGGCGATCGCCGAGGAGGCAGGGGTCGACGACCATCTCGCCGAGGCCACCCCCGAGGACAAGATGGCCCTCATCCGGCGTGAGCAGGCCGACGGCAAGCTGGTCGCGATGACGGGCGACGGCACCAACGACGCCCCCGCCCTGGCCCAGGCCGACGTCGGCGTCGCGATGAACACCGGCACGTCGGCCGCCAAGGAGGCCGGCAACATGGTCGACCTCGACTCCGACCCGACGAAACTGATCGAGATCGTCGAGATCGGCAAGCAACTCCTCATCACGCGGGGAGCGTTGACGACCTTCTCGGTGGCCAACGACGTGGCGAAGTACTTCGCGATCATCCCCGCGCTGTTCGCCGCCGTGTATCCGGGCCTGGACACCCTCAACGTGATGCGGCTGTCCTCGCCCGACTCGGCGATCCTGTCCGCCGTCGTGTTCAACGCGCTGGTCATCGTCGCGCTGGTACCGCTCGCCCTGAAGGGGGTCCGGTACCGGCCGTTGGGCGCGGACCGCCTGCTGCGCCGCAACCTCGGCGTCTACGGACTGGGCGGCCTCCTGGCGCCGTTCGCCGGCATCAAGGCCGTCGACCTGCTTGTCTCCCTGCTGCCCGGATTCTGACCGGAGGAAGGCTGATCCCATGAACAACACCGTGACCACCACCGCCCGGCTGCTCGGCGCCGGTCTGCGGGCCCTGCTGGTCCTCACCCTGGTGACCGGCGTGCTCTACCCGCTGGCCGTCACCGGCGTCGCCCAGGGGCTCTTCCCGCGGCAGGCGAACGGCTCGCAGGTGGAGGCGGACGGCCGGGTCGTCGGCTCCTCCCTGATCGGGCAGTCCTTCACCCTGCCGCGGGCCGAGGGGCGGCAGACGCCGGAGCCCGACCTCAGGTGGTTCCAGGGGCGTCCCGCGCACGGCCTCGGCACCAACACCCTCAACACCCGGTACCGGCTGCTGCTCTCCGGCGCCACCAACCTGTCCGCCGGCGACGCGGACCTGGTGGCCCAGGTCGAGGCCGCCCAGAAGGCGGTGGTGCGTGACAACTCGGTGCCCGGCCACCCCGTCGCCGCCGCCGACGTCCCCGCGGACGCCGTCACCTCCTCCGGCTCCGGCCTGGACCCGCACATCTCCCCGGCCTACGCGCGGCTTCAGACCCACCGCGTCGCCGCGCGCAACGGCCTGTCGCCGGCCGAGGTGGAGCGGCTGGTGACCGAGCACACCGAGGGGCGGACCCTCGGCTTCGTCGGCGATCCGCGGGTGAACGTCCTCGAACTCAACGTCGCCCTGCGCGCACTGGCGGCGGGCCGCTGACCGGCCGGCCGGAGCCCCGCCCGGGCGGGGCTCCGGCCGGTGTCGCCCCGGGCGGTCCGTCAGGTGTTGGACACCCAGATCGCGAGGTTGAGGGCCGAGGCGAAGGCCACCCACAGCGCGTAGGGGACCAGCAGGAGGCCGGCGGCCCGGCGGTGGCGGGCGAAGAGGACGATCGTGACCACCACGGCCGCCAGGAGGAGACAGATGTCGAGGAAGGCCAGCCCGTACTCCCCGGCGGCGAAGAAGAGCGGCGACCAGGCGAGGTTGAGGAGCAGCTGGACCCACCACCAGGTCATGGCGGCGCGGGTGGACCCGCGAGGGTTCCGGAGCACCAGCCATGCCGCGACGGCGATGGTGCCGTACAGCACGGTCCACACGGGGCCGAACAGCCATCCGGGCGGGGCCCAGGCCGGCCGGTCCAGCGCCCGGTAGGTCTCTCCCGAGTCCCCGGTGGCCAGCGCGCCGAGTGCGGCGACGGCGTAGCAGACGACGAGGAGGCCCAGCAGGACGGGCCACCGTGCTCCTTCCCGTCGGCGCGCGGGCTCTGCGGATCCTGCGTTCGGCACGGGCACTCCTTTCCTCGGCGGCGACGACACCGTGCGGGTGCCCGTAAGGGCGCCGGTGATGTGGTCGTGGAGCCCAGCCTGCGGGCGCGGAGCGAGCGGGCGACGACGGCGCGCCGCGGCGCGGCGGGCCGGCGGAAACGGTCCCGCACGGTGGGCGGGGTGGGGGTAGGGAGCTGCGGGCCGGCACGGCCGGGCCGCGGCGATCGCCCACCTCGCCGGCGTCACCGCCGTGACCGACCCCGACGGCAGCACCGTGTCTACCGGCTCACCGGCGCGCTGTTCTTCGCCTCGTCCAACGACCTGGTCGGCCGGTTCGACCACGCCGGCGACCCGGACAGGGTCGTCATCGACCTCGGAGCCGCCCACATCGGGGACGCCTCCTCCGTCGCCGCCCCGGGCAGCGCGAAAGCCGTTGCCCGGGAAGGCGCGGCCGGTCCACCATGCCGGAATGCGTTTTTCGATCAACATCCCGAACTTCGGCGACTTCGCCGACCCCCGCAACGTGGCGACCGTGGCGGCGGCGGCCGAGCAGTCCGGGTGGGACGGGCTCTTCGTCTGGGACCACGTCCACTACCGGACCTACTCGGGGCGGCCCTTCGGGGACGCGTGGATGCTGCTGACCGCGGCCGCGCTCGCGACGTCGCGGATCCGGCTGGGGACGCTGCTCACTCCGGTGGCCCGCTACAAGCCGCAGCAACTCGCACGGCAGGTGGCCACCTTGGACCACCTCAGCGGAGGCAGGGTCGTCTTCGCGGCGGGGCTGGGCGGGCCGGTCGAGGACGAGTACGGCAGCTTCGGTGACACCACCGACCGCCGGGTGCTCGCCGAACGGCTCGACGAGGGACTGGAGTTGCTCGGGCGGTTCTGGACGGGCGAGACCGTCGACCATCAGGGCCGGCACTACCGGGCACGGAAGGTGAGCCTGACGCCCGCCACGGTCCAGCGGCCCCGGCCGCCGGTGTGGATCGGTGGCTTCTGGCCGAACCGCGCGCCCATGCGACGGGCCGCGCGGTGGGACGGCGCGGTCCCGCTGTTCGAGAACGCGCCGCACGGTCACCCGCCGGACCGCGAGGAGGTGCGGGAGCTGCTCGCCTACGTGCGCGGCCATCGGGAAGGCGGCGCACGGCGCCCCTTCGACCTCGTCGTCGGCGGTGCCACGCCGGCGGACGCCGCCCGGACCAAGGACGTGATCGGTCCGCTGCGCGACGCAGGCGCCACCTGGTGGGACGAACGGCAACTCGATCCCGGCCCCGACGTGGAACGCCTGGCCCCCGTGCTGCGACGCATCGAGGCGGGGCCGCCCGCGCTCGACCGGTAACCGTCCCGCAGCCCCGCGAACCGACCGCCGCGCCGCCCCGGCCCGCCCCGGGGGAGCGAGGCCACTCCCCGGTGCGGAATACTCCTCGGATGGGTTCACGCACGTCACGGGGCGGCCGGCCGGTCACGATCCGCAGGGCTGTCGCGGGGGACGCCAGACGGCTCACCCGGCTCGTGCGGGGATCGGGCGCGTACGAGGGGCAGTACGCGGCCGCGGTCGCGGGCTACCGGGTCGGTCCCGACTACATCGAGGCCCACCGCGTGTTCGTCGCCGTCGGAGGCGACGACGACGGAGGGCGGGTCCTCGGGTTCTACTCGCTGGTCCTCGCTCCACCGGAACTGGATCTGCTGTTCGTCGCCGACGAGGCGCAAGGACGGGGCATCGGACGCCTGCTCGTCGCGCACATGGAGGCGGAGGCCCGTGCCGCCGGGCTGGACCGGGTCGAGGTGGTGTCCCACCCTCCCGCCGAGGACTTCTACCGCCTCGTCGGCGCGGTGCGGACCGGGACGGCACCGGCGAACCCGCCCGCCGTGCCGTGGGACCGTCCCGTCCTCGAGTTCCGCATCTTCACGGAATGACGAGGGGTGCCGGCGAGCTCGAGCCGTCGGCTGCCTCGGGGACGGGGCGAGGGTGGGGGCGGAGGGGTGCGAGGAAGATTTCCTCGAAGAAACATCGGCCGCACTGTCGGATCCGGCGGAACCTCTTCGTCGTCCTCATGAGACGTTCGGAAGGAGAACGGTCATGAAGTACGTGTTGTTCGTCGCCACCGACCCCGCCGGGGAACCGACCGACGAGAGCCCGGAGGCATGGGTCGAGAAGTGGAACGGCCGCGGCGTCCGCGCGGAGGGGATGCCGCTCAGGCCCGTCGACGAGACCAGGACGGTCCGCGTCCGCGGCGACCGCGTACTGGTCACCGACGGCCCGTTCGCCGAGACGAACGAGTGGATCGCCGGATACGACCTCATCGAGGCCGCCGACCTCGACGAGGCGATCGAGGTCGCCGCCTCGCACCCGATGGCGACCGGCGGACGCATCGAGATCCGGCCGGTCGCACCGCTCGACCTCGGCCCGGGCACCGGGAACGTCCCGCACGAGGGTGACGTGCCCGTCGCGCGCTTCCTCGGGATCCTCCGGACCGACCCCGCCGCGCCGCCCTTCACCCCCGACCCGGCCGCAGTGGCCCACTGGGTCCTCGACGGCATCGCCTCCGGCCGCTACCTCGGCGGCGAGCACCTGCGTCCCGTCCACGACGCCACCCTCGTGCGCCGCCGTGCGGGGGAACTGCTGGTCACCGACGGGGCGTACGCGGACGTGCCGGAGTGGGTGTCGGGCATCGTGTTCATCGACGGCGAGTGGGAGGAAGCGGTCGACTACCTGGCCCGCTGTCCCATGGCACGGGCAGGGACCGCCGAGCTGCGCGAGTTCTGGACGGACCTCACGTGACCACCGGTCCGTCGGAGGTCCGGGCGGCGCTGGCCGAGGCGTACCGCGGCGAGTGGGGCGTCGTCTTCGGCACGATCGTGCGCCTGACCGGCGACTGGGAACTGGCCGAGGACTGCGCCCAGGAGGCGTTCGCCCGCGCCCTGCCCGCCTGGGAGCGGGACGGGGTGCCACGGAAACCGGGAGCGTGGCTGGTGGCCGCGGCCCGGAACCGCGCCCTCGACGTGCTGCGCCGGCGGACGACCGAACACGGAAAGCTCGCCGAGGCCGCCGCGCTGGAGGCGGCCCGCGAACCGGGACCGCCCGGGGACGAGAGGCTGCGGCTGGTGTTCACCTGCTGTCACCCGGCGCTCCCCGTCGAAGGCCGGGTGGCACTGACCCTGCGGGCGGTCGGAGGCCTCACCACACGCGAGATCGCCCGCGCCTTCCTGGTCGCCGAGGACACCGTCTCGCAGCGGATCCTGCGGGCGAAGCGCAAGATCGCGGCCGCGGGGATCCCCTACCGGGTGCCGCCGCCCGGGGCACGCGCGGAGCGGCTGGGCGGGGTGCTCGCCGTCATCTACCTCGTCTTCACCGAGGGGTACGCGCCCAGCGACGGCAACACCACCCGCGACGCCCTCGCCGAGGAGGCGATCCGGCTCGCCCGGCTCGTCGCCGCCGAGGCACCGGAGGAACCGGAGGCGCGGGGCCTGCTCGCGCTGCTCCTGCTCCAGCACTCCCGGCGCGCTGCCCGGCTCGACGAGGACGGCGGCCTGGTCACGCTGGAGCACCAGGACCGGACACTGTGGGACCGGGCGCTCGTGGCCGAGGGCGTGGCCCTCGCCGGCGAGGCGCTGCCGGCGGGCGGCGCCTACGCGCTCCAGGCGGCGATCGCCGCGCAGCACGCCCTCGCCCCGGTCGCCGCCGCCACCGACTGGGGGAGGATCGTCGGTCTGTACGACCGGCTCGCGGCCCTCAGCCCCAATCCGGTGGTCGCGCTCAACCGCGCGGTCGCCGTCGGGATGCGCGACGGTCCGCAGGCCCAGCTGGACGCCGTCGAGGCCCTGGGAACGCCCAAGGAGCTGGCCGGCAACCACGCCCTGCCGGCCGTCCGCGCCGACGCGCTGCGCCGCCTCGGTCGTCCGGGCGACGCGGCGCGGATGTACCGGGCGGCGGAGAGTGCCGCTCCGAACACGGCGATCGCCCGCGAATACGCCCGCCGGGCAGCCGCGTTGGACGGGGGAGAGTGACGACGCCCCGATGGGGCCCCCGGGCGTCCGGGGGCCCCACCGGAGTGCGTCCGTCGCGGGCCCGTCAGGTGCGGGTCCAGCGCTGGTTGCTGCCGCCCGAGCAGGAGTAGAGCTGGATCAGGGTGCCGTTGCCGGTTCCGGCGCCGACGGCGTCGAGGCAGAGACCGGACTGGACGCCGACGATCGATCCGTCGGAGTTCAGGCGCCACTTCTGGTTGTCGCCGCCCCAGCAGGAGTAGATCTGGACCTTGGCGCCGTTGCCGGTGCCTCCGGCGTCCAGGCACTTGTTGCCGTAGACCCTGAGCTCACCGGCCGCGGTGGACGACCACTGCTGGTTGGTACCGTTGTTGCAGTCCCACAGCTGGACCTGGGTCCCGTCCGTGGTGCTCGCGTTGGGCACGTCGAGGCAGCGGCCCGAGGCCACGCCCTTGACCTGACCGGCGCCCGAGGGCTGCGTCGGCGTCGGCGTGGGGTCGGGGTTGGAGGTGCCGCTGTTCAGCGCGTTGAGGACGGCGGTGTAGGCGGCCTTCTTGCTGCCGTCGTTGTTGAACAGCAGCGGGGTGTCCCCGGACCGCCAGGAGTCGCTGTCGCGCACACCCCAGACGGTGATGCCGAGGCAGCGCGACACGGCCAGGCAGTCGTTGACCACGGCGGCGTAGGTCGTGGACGAGGCGCCCTGGATGTCCAGTTCGGTGATCGCCACGTCGACGCCGAGGGCCGCGAAGTTCTGCAGCGTGGTGCGGAAGTTGCTGTTGTAGGGGCTGCCGCTGTTGAAGTGCGACTGGAAGCCCACGCAGTCGATCGGCACGCCGCGCTGCTTGAAGTCCTTGACCATGTTGTACATGGCCTGGGTCTTGGCCCAGGTCCAGTTCTCGACGTTGTAGTCGTTGTAGCAGAGCTTGGCGGCCGGGTCGGCGGCCCGCGCGGTGCGGAAGGCCACCTCGATCCAGTCGTTCCCGGTGCGCTGCAGGTTGGAGTCGCGCCGCGCTCCCGAACTACCGTCCTGGAAGGCCTCGTTCACGACGTCCCACTGGGCGATCTTGCCCTTGTAGTGGCCCATCACGCCGTTGATGTGGTCGATCATCGCCTGGCGCAGCGTGCTGCCACTGAGGTTCTGCATCCAGCTCGGCTGCTGGGAGTGCCACGCCAGGGTGTGGCCGCGCACCTGCTTGCCGTTCTGCGTGGCCCAGTTGAAGACGCGGTCTGCGGAGGTGAAGTTGAACTGACCGCGCTGAGGCTCGGTCGCATCGATCTTCATCTCGTTCTCGGCCGTCACCGAGTTGAACTCGCGGTTGGCGATCGTGGTGTACGTCGAGTCGCTCAGCCGGCCCGAGGCGATCGCGGTGCCGAAGTACCGGCCGCTCTGCTTCGCCGCCGCGCCGAGGGTGCTCTCGGCGGCGCGCGCCTCGGGCGGTCCGATCAGGGCGAGGGACGCGCCGAGGACGCCGACGAGCAGCGCCAGTAACAGGCTGCGCATCCTCCGGTGGACGAAGGGTCGGGGAAGGGCGTAGGAGCCCATGGTTGTACCTCCAGGGGGGTGGACATCTGGGGAGGTGTTGCGGTGAGAGGGGGCGCGCCGTCCGACGGGGCCGGCCGTGCCATGCTCTCCGGATCAGTAGCCGTAGATCGTCTTGTAGGCGACCTCGGGGAGGAACTGGCCGGCCGAGGAGCCGGATCCGACACCGCAGTTGCCGTCGGACTCGCCCGGCGTCTTGATCCACAGCAGCATCTCGGCGCCGCCGCCGAGGCGGGTGGGCGTGCCGATCCGGCGGCCGGACGGGTTGCACCACTGGCCGTTGGAGCCGTTGCCGTTGCGGCTGGTGTCCACCACGAACGGCTTGGTGTAGCCGTAGCGGGAGCTCAGCGCGCTGTTGACGGCGTTGGCGTAGGCCGTGTTCTGCGCCGTGGTGAAGTAGTTGGAGACGTTCAGCGAGAAGCCGTGGGCCTGCCGGAGACCGGCCTCGTGGAGACGGCGGGCCATCGTCGCCGCATCGGTCCAGCCCGGGTTGCCCGCGTCGAGGTAGGCCCAGGTGTTGGGGGCCTGGCGGCTGAACTCGGAGAGGGCGCCGGTGAGCATGGCCTCGCGCTCGTCGATCTGGGCCTGCGTCATGCACCCGTAGTCCCCGAGGGAGTCCGGTTCCAGGATGACGACGGCGGGGCGACTGCCGATGCCCCCGGCGAACTGGGCTATCCAGCTCGCGTAGGCGGAGGGCGAGGAGGCCCCGCCCGCGGAGTGTCCGCCGCAGTAGTCGCGGTTGTAGATGTTGTAGGCGACGAGGACGGGCAGCTTGTCCCGGCTGTCCGCGGCGCCCGCGAACGCCCCCGTGGCCGTGCCGATGGTGCCGCTCCAGGAGCCGAACCAACGGGCCATGGGGGTGTTGGCTATCGAGGAGTTGATCGCCGCCGCCCGGCCGTCGCCGGGGTTCGCGGCGGTCCACCGCTTGGCGCTGGAGTCGGGGTCCACGTAGAACCCGCTGGTCAGGGTGGTCGGATCGGCCGCGTGGGCGGACGGGGCGGCGGCGAGCGCGAGCGGCAGGGCGGAGAACGCTGCCAGCAGGGTGCGGAATCTGCGGCGCATGTCGGTACCTCGTTTTCCTGGCAGTGACGCGCCGCCGGCCTCGTCCCGAGCGTGCGACGCGCTGAAGGAAGTGCGGTGGTGCGGCGTCCCCGCGCGGTGCCGGTCCTCCGTGGGGGCGACACAGGCAGGAGTCGAACACGACCTCGGGGGAGCGCTCCCATACTGGAAGCGCTTCCAGCCCGGAGGTTCAGGGGGATGCCATCGGTAAGGTTGTGGCGTTCCGCTTGTGCTGTCAAGAGTCAGGGAGAGAGCGGCACTCTTACCGTCGGTAAGGCGCCGTATCTGTCTGGAAGCGCTCCCAGTTCTGTCCTGGGAGCACCCTCACGGCCGTCCTGACGTCGTCGTCCGGGCCGGGCCGACCCCTGCCGGGGGGAGGCGACGTCATGGGCGAGGATGGACGCCGTCGGGTCGACAGGGGAGGAACGCGTTCCATGGCACAGGATGCGCCGCGCCGGCAGCCGACGCTCGACGAGGTGGCCGAACTGGCAGGCGTGTCCCGCTCGGTGGCCTCACGCGCGCTCAACAACGCCCCGCACGTCAGCCGGGTCAAGCGCGAGGCGGTCGCGCGGGCCGTGCGCCGCCTCGGGTACGTGCCCAACTCGACCGCCCGGGCGCTGGCCACCCGGCAGACGGGGGCGGCCGCCCTGGTCGTCTCCGGGGAGGACCCGTCGATCTTCGCCGACCCGTTCTTCGCCCAGGTGATCGTCGGGGCGTCGGCCGCCCTGGAGGAGGCGGACCTGCACCTGATGCTCTGTCTGGCCGCCTCCGACCGGGGCCGCAGGAGGGTGGAGGAGCTCCTCCGCTCCAACGGCGCGGACGGCGTGATGCTGATGGCGCTCCGCGAGGACGATCCGCTCGCCCGGATGGCCGAAAGGGCGACGATGCCTGTCGTGTTCGGCGGACGGCCGGTCGGCTCGGTACCGCGCTGGTACGTGGACGTCGACAACGCGGGAGGCGCGCGGGAGGCGACCGAGTACCTGATCTCGCTCGGCCGGAGGCGGGTGGCCGCGCTCTGCGGGCGGCTGGACACCGAAGCCGGTCGCGCCCGGTACCGCGGGTACCGGGGCGCGGTGCTGGCCGCCGGCCTCGACCCGTTCCCGCCCCGCGCGGGGGACTTCACCGAGAGCAGCGGCGCCGCCGCCATGACCGCGCTGCTCGCCGACCGCCCGGACGTCGACGCGGTGTTCGCGGCCAACGACAACATGGGCGTGGGGGCGCTGCGCGCGTTGCGTGAGGCCGGCCGAAGGGTCCCGGACGACGTCGCCGTGGTGGGCTTCGACGACCTGGCGGTCGCGCAGGTCTCGGATCCGCCGCTCACCACCGTGCACCAGCCCATACAGGCCCTCGGGCGGGAGACGGCGCGGATGCTCGCCGCCCTCGTCAACGGGCAGGACCCGTCGGCGCTGATCCTGCCGACCCGGCTGGTCATCCGCGCCAGCGCCTGAGGGCGGTCCCCGGAGCGCGAAGCCACGGCTCGGGCTCCCGGACCTGCGGATTCCGTGTTAGCGGTAACAACTCACCCCGACAGTCGCGTTAGCTGCCGAGTCCGCCGAAGCGTGCCGCACGGCTGGGCGAGGCCGGGTGCGGCCGAGTGGAGTGGTCGGAGAACCGGCCCGTGGGCTACCCGCACCCGCCCGGGCATCCGGGCGGCGCCTGGATCGGTGCTCCGCAGGAGCAGGTAAGCACTGGTAGACGCCGTGAAGTGGTGTGCCCAGGGCGGGTGGAGAGGTGATGTCCGCCGACCCTCACCCGCGACGGCGGGCGCGCTGTGGTTCTCGGACCGTCCGTGATTTCCGCTGCACGAGCCTGGCTTCCCGGCGGTGTTAGCGGTAACAATCAACGGCGTCACAGTCCCATCCGTTCCACCTCGCTTGATGGCACTCGACCCCCTTCGGGGGGTGGGGCACGGTGTGCATTGAGTTCGAGGTCCGGCGCAGGCCGGTGCGTTTCTCGGGCACGAGGAGCCGCCGGGTTGCGCCGGTCCGTTCACGGTCCCGCGGGGCCGGGGAGGCCGCACGGCCTGACCCGGACCCGACGGACCGCCGACGCACAGCACCACATCGACAGTCCGGACGGTCCCCCCACGGGTCGGGCCGGAACCCTTTGCCCAAGACGAGGAAGTCTCATGAGCAGAGAGAATCTCCCCCGCAGGCATCTGTCCGCGGTGTTCTCCGCCGCGGTCGCGGTGCTCGCCGCGCTGGCGGCGATGCTGGTGGCCCAGCCGGCTCAGGCCGCATCCACCGGCGCACTGCGCCACCTACCGTCCAACCGGTGTCTGGACCTGCCGAGCTCCAACACCGCCAACGGCACGTACCTGCACCTGTGGGACTGCAACGGGCAGTCCAACCAGCAGTGGACGCTGACCGACAGCAACCAGCTGACCGTGATGGGCAGGTGCCTGGACGTCCCGGGCAGCTCCACCACGGCCGGTGTCCAGTTGCAGATCTACGCCTGCAGCGGCGGCGCGAACCAGCAGTGGCGGGTGAACTCCGACGGCACGATCGTCGGCGTGCAGTCCGGCCTGTGCCTGGACGCGAAGGACAACGGCACGGCCAACGGCACGAGGATCCAGCTGTGGACGTGCACCGGCCAGAACAACCAGAAGTGGAGCGGCCTGACCGCCGGCGGCGGGTCCACCCCGACGACGCCTCCGCCGACAGGCGGCTCGTGCTCGCTTCCGTCGTCGTACCGGTGGTCCTCGACGGGCGCGCTGGCGCAGCCGAAGAACGGGTGGGTCTCGCTGAAGGACTTCACCGCGGTGAAGCACAACGGCAAGTACCTGGTCTACGGGTCGTACTCGACGGGCTCCTCCTACGGCTCGATGGCCTTCAGCCCGTTCACCAACCCGTCCGACATGGCGTCGGCCGGCCAGAACGGCATGAGCCAGGCGGCCGTGGCGCCGACGCTCTTCTACTTCGCGCCGAAGAACATCTGGGTGCTGGCCTACCAGTGGGGCTCCGCGGCCTTCATGTACCGCACGTCCAGCGACCCCACCAACGTCAACGGCTGGTCCTCGCCGCAGGCGCTGTTCACCGGCAGCATCTCGGGCTCCGACACCGGTCCGATCGACCAGACGCTGATCGCCGACGGCCAGAACATGTACCTGTTCTTCGCCGGTGACAACGGCAAGATCTACCGGGCGAGCATGCCGATCGGGAACTTCCCCGGCAACTTCGGCTCCTCGTACACGACGGTCATGAGCGACACCAAGGCCAACCTGTTCGAGGCCGTCCAGGTGTACAAGGTGCAGGGCCAGAACCAGTACCTGATGATCGTCGAGGCCATGGGCGCCAACGGCCGTTACTTCCGCTCCTTCACGTCCTCCAGCCTGAGCGGGTCGTGGACCCCGCAGGCGGCGAGCGAGAGCAACCCCTTCGCGGGCAAGGCCAACAGCGGCGCCACCTGGACCAACGACATCAGCCACGGCGACCTGGTCCGCTCCAACCCCGACCAGACCATGACCATCGACCCCTGCAACCTCCAGCTCCTCTACCAGGGCAAGGCCCCGAACTCGGGAGGCGACTACAACGCCCTCCCGTACCGGCCGGGCATCCTCACCCTCCAGCGCTGACGCACACCACGTGAGGAACCCCGGCCGCACTGCGGCCGGGGTTCCTCCGCTGCGTGCGGCGAGGAGGTCCCGGGAGGGCGGGGCAGGTTCGCGGCTGTTCCAACCGGCCGGTAGGTTGCGGGAGTTACCGAACCAGCCGTACGCAGCCGTGCCGGGGAGTGTCGTGGCCCGTCCCTTCGACGTCAACGAGATCTATCCCGACGACCCGACCGACTCGGTGCGGCTTCCCCGCCGACGGGCCGGGGGCTCACCGCAGAGCCTGACGGTGACGCTGCTGGCCGACTACACCCTGCGCACCCGCGCGCCCGTTCCCTCCGGGGCGATCGTGGCGCTGCTGGGCGAGTTCGGCGTCACGCCCGCCGCCGGTCGCACCGCCATCAGCCGACTGGCCCGGCGGGGCGTGCTGGAGAGCAGCCGGCAGGGGCGGCACAGTTCCTACCGGCTCAGTGACCCCGCCGCGGTCAACCTCTCCCTCTCGGGGCATTCGATCGTCGCGTTCACCGAGCGGGCCGAGAAGTGGGACGGCACGTGGACGGTCATCTCCTTCTCGCTCCCCGAGGGGCGCAGCGCGGAGCGCCGGACGCTGCGGGGGAGACTGCGCTGGCTCGGGTACGCGCCGCTGTACGACGGGCTGTGGCTGTCGCCCCGGCCGTTCAGCCCGAGGGCGCGGGAGGAGCTGGCCCAGGTCGGCCCGGGATCGCTGACGGTCTTCCGGGCCCGGCACGTGGAACTGGAGTCGACCGCCCGCCGCGATCCGCTGGAGGCCTGGGACGTCGACGCCATCGCCGAGGAGTACACGTCCTTCGTCGACCGCTGGAGTCCGCTGCTCGACCGGATGCGGGCCGGTGGCGTGGGCGGCGTCGAGGCCGTGTGCGCGCGTACCGAGGTCATGGACACCTACCGCCGGTTCCACGTCCTCGACCCGCGGCTGCCGATGCGGTGCATGCCGCCGGGCTGGCGGAGGGAGCAGGTCAGGGACCTCTTCACGGCCGTCTACGACGGACTCGCCGGGACCGCCCAGGAGCACGTCCGCGCGGTGGCCGCGCTGCCCTCCGGCGCGGACGGCGGCATCGGGGCGCACACCACCGCGGACCTGCTCGCGGGAGTGCGGCTCGGCGGGTCCTCCAAGGCCAACTCCCGTTCGGGGCAGATTGATTGACGGTTTTGTGTCCGGGGGATACGGTCATTGTTATATGAGGCATGGGGCTCCTGGGCCTCATGGTGGCCGCCCGCGGCCCTCGGTCCTTGTCCGCGAGGGCCGCGGGCCGGTCCCCCTCCATCGGCCGAGGCCTCGACGTTCACCGCTCCATCGGCCCGCGGGTCCGCCGGCCGCAGACAGCCGCGCCCGCGTCGTGATCCCGCGCGTGGGCGCTCCCCCCACCGCCGGCACGGTCGGCCTCGGCCGGATGCCGTACGGCGCATTTCCGAGGAGTCCGCAGTGAAGAGATCACGCAGACCGTCAACGCCGTTAACAAGGCTGGCCGCCGTCGTGGTGGCGGTCGGCATCGCGCTGATCGGCCTGGTCACGGTGGTGCCCGCGCAGGCCGCGTCGCTGACCCAGGTGACCGGTTTCGGCGACAACCCGGGCAACATGCAGATGCACGTCTACGTGCCGGACAGTCGTCCCGCGAAGCCGGCGGTCGTGGTGGCCATGCACGGCTGCGGCGGCACCGGCCCGAACTTCTACTCCGGCAGCGAGTTCGCCTCTCTCGCCGACCGGTACGGGTTCATCGTCGTCTACCCGACCGCGACCCAGTCGGCGGGCTTCGGCAAGTGCTTCGACACCTGGTCGGACGCGGCCAAGCGCCGCGGCGGCGGCAGCGACCCCGTCTCGATCATCTCGATGATCAACTACGTGAAGCAGCAGTACAACGCCGACCCGAACCAGGTGTTCGCCACCGGCAGTTCGTCCGGCGGCATGATGACGCAGCACATGCTCGCCCTGTACCCGGACGTGTTCAAGGCCGGCGCCTCCTTCATGGGCGTTCCGTTCGGATGCTTCGCCAACGCGGCGGACTACCCGCCCAGCACCAGCAAGTGCACCGGCGGAAGCATGAACAGGACCCCCCAGCAGTGGGGTGACCTGGTGCGGCAGGCCTACCCCGGGTTCAGCGGGACGCGGCCCCGGATCCAGCTGTGGCACGGCACCAGCGACACCCTCGTGCCCTACTCGCTGCTGCAGGAGAGCGTCGAGCAGTGGACCGACGTGTTCGGGCTGAGCCAGACCCCGACGTCCTCCGACACCCCGCAGTCCGGCTGGAACCGGCAGCGGTTCGCCAGTGCCTCCGGAGCGGTGAACGTCGAGGCGTACAGCATCCAGGGCGCCGGTCACTCCCTGCCGTCGACCGGGATGGCCGCCCAGGCCGTCCAGTTCTTCGGCCTCACCGGCAGTACCCCGGGCCCCGGCCCGACGACCGGTACCCCCACCACCCCGCCGCCCGGCGCGGCCGCGTGCAAGGTGACCGCCGCGGTCACCGCCTGGAACAACGGACTCACCGAGAACCTCACCCTCACCAACACCGGCACGTCGACCGTGAACGGGTGGTCGCTCGCGTTCACCCTCCCCGGCGGGCAGACGATCACCAACGGGTGGAACGCCACCTACAAGGGGACCAGCGGGCAGGTGACCGCCACCAACGTGGGCTTCAACGGCACGCTCGCGGCGGGCCAGTCCGCCACGATCGGCTTCCAGGCCACCCACACCGGCAACACGGCCTCGCCGACCGGCTTCACCCTCAACGGCGCCGCCTGCACCACGAGCTGACGCACGGACCGACCGGACACCGGACAGGCCGGAGCCCTTCCAAGGGGCTCCGGCCCGTCCCCGTGCCGTCGGGCCGCACGGCCCCGCATCCGTGTGAACCGGCGGCCCTCCTACGCCGAAGCGGTCGCGCACGTCCGAAGCATTGACAGGTTTCCTGATCGTCCCGACACTGACCGTCGATCAGGAAACCTGACAGTCTCCCCGGCCGGCAGCGCGAAGGAGCCCTGGCATGAAGCCCGCACCCCCCACCCCCGGCGACAGCACCCAACTGCGCCGCGCCGTCACGTCCAGCTTCCTCGGCAGCGTCATCGAGTACTACGACTTCCTGCTGTACGCGACCGCCTCCGCGGTGGTCTTCGCCGACGTGTTCTTCTCCGACCTCGACCCGCTGGCCGGCACGGTGGCCAGCTTCGGCACCCTGGCCACCGGCTACATCGCCCGACCGCTGGGCGGTGTGCTGTTCGGCCACTTCGGGGACCGGCTGGGCCGCAAGAACATGCTGGTGCTGTCGATGGTCCTGATGGGCGTCGCCAGTTTCCTGATCGGCGTGCTTCCCACCCACGCGAGCGCCGGAAGCCTGGCCCCGATCGCGCTGGTCGTGCTGCGCGTGGTGCAGGGCGTCGCGGTGGGCGGCGAGTGGGGCGGCGCGGTGCTGATGTCCGCCGAACACGCCAAGGAGCGGCGCGGGTTGTGGGCGAGCTTCACCAACGCCGGCGCGCCGTGCGGCATGGCGGTGTCCACGGTGGCGATGTCCGCGACCGCCGCGGCCGTCGGCGAGGAGGCGTTCCTCGCCTGGGGCTGGCGCATACCGTTCCTGCTGAGCCTCGTGCTGCTGGCCATCGGCCTGTTCGTGCGGCTGCGGGTCGCCGAGACCCCCGTCTTCACGTCGGCCGCCGCCCAGGAGGCGCCCCGGCGCGCGCCGCTCGCGGACGTGTTGCGCAACCATCCGCGGGTGCTGCTGCTCGGCGTGGGCGTCGGCCTGAGCGCGTTCGTGGTGCAGGGCACCCTCACCACGTTCATCATCTCCTACGCGGTACGGGCCGGCTACGGCCGGGAGACGGTGCTGCACGCCCTCACCGTCTCGTCGACGCTCGCCGTGGCCGGCATCCTCGGCTGGTCCGCCGCCAGCGACCGCTTCGGCCGCAGACCCGTCGTGGCCGCGGGCGCGGTGGCGGTGGGCGCCTACTCCTTCGTGCTCTTCCCGCTGGTCGACAGCGGCAGCACCACCGCGCTGGTGGTGGCCGTCGTCGTGGGGCAGTCGCTCCTGCACCCGATGATGTACGGGCCGCTGGCCGCGCTGTACGCGGAACTCTTCACCACCCGCAGCCGCTACACCGGGGCCTCGCTCGGCTACCAGCTCGCCGGGCTCGGAGCCGGCTTCGCACCACTGATCTTCGCCGAGGCGCAGGCGCTCGGCGGCGGCACGAACGCCATCTCCCTGGTCATCGCCGCGTTCTGCGCGCTCACCGTGGTCTGCGTGCTGGCGCTGGGCGAGACCAGCCGCAACGAACTCGCCGCGCCCGCGGGGAGACGGCCGGAGGAACGCGAGAACGCCTGAGGCGCGTGCCCGTCCCGGAGCCTTCCGTCACCGGGGCGGGCGCAACGCCCGCCAGGAACCGTCGAGGGACGAGCGCAGACGCGTGCGTTCCGCCCTGCTCAGCCCCGAGAGCATCAGCTCCTCGATCGCGGCGTGCGCGTCGGCGTACTCGGCGAGGAGGCGGCGGCCCTCCTCCGTGAGGTGGACCAGCAGTTCGCGGCGGCTGGCCGGGTTGGGGGAGCGGGAGATCAGCTCACGCTGCTCCAGCGCCCGCAGCATGTCGGCCATGGCCTGGGGGGTGACGAAGGAGTCGCGGGCCAGCTGCGCCGCGGAGATGCCGCCACGCCGTTCGAGCACGGTGAGCGCCGTGTACTGGAGGGTGGTCACCCCCGAGCCGCGCAGCATCTCGTCGAGCCGCGCACGGATGACGAGTTCGAGCCGCTTGACCGCATACAGCAAGGACGGCGCGCGCCGGCCCTCGGCTTCCTCCACCGTTTCCCTCCCGGGTATTGACAGGAATCTTGAGGGTACCAACCATGGTTGATCATCAAGGTTCCTGATGGTCTGGAGATGGTGTGACCGCAGAGAACGACCTCCCCGCATCCCTCTCGCCGGCGTCTCTTTCGCCGGCCCGTCACGGCGACGTCGCGATCCTCACCCTGAGCCGCCCCGCCAAGCGCAACGCCCTGGACGACGCCACCGTACGGGGCCTCGGCCGCTTCTTCGACGCCCCGCCCGCCTGGGCGAAGGCCGTGGTGCTGGCCGCCGACGGCGAGCACTTCTGCGCGGGGCTCGACCTGGCGGAACTCAGGGAACGGGACGCGGTGCAGGGCCTGCACCACTCCCGCATGTGGCACCGTGCCTTCGAACGGATCGCGTGCGGAACCGTGCCGGTGATCGCGGTGCTCAAGGGGGCCGTCGTGGGAGGCGGCCTGGAGCTGGCCGCCTCCGCCCACCTGAGGATCGCCGAGGACTCGGCCTTCTTCGCCCTGCCGGAGGGTGAGCGCGGCCTGTTCGTCGGCGGAGGCGCCTCCGTCCGGGTGCCGCGGCTCACCGGTGTGGCCCTGATGGCCGACATGATGCTCACCGGTCGTGTGCTCGACGCCGACGAGGGCGCCGCCGCCGGGCTCGCCACCTACCGGACCGCGACGGGGGAGGGCTTGGCCAAGGCGCTCGAACTCGCCGCCCGCGTCGCCCGGAACAGCCCCGTCACCAACTACGCCGTGATCCACGCCCTGCCCAGGATCGCCGAGGCGGCGCCCGAGACCGGCCTGCTCCTGGAATCCCTGATGGCCGGCGTCGCCCAGAGCAGCCCCGAGGCCAAGGACCGGATGAACGCCTTCCTGTCCGGCCGCGCGGCCAAGGTCACCGCACCGGCACCGGCACCGGCATCCGCGCCCGCACCGGCACCGGCATCCGCCCCCGCATCCGCGCCCGTCTCCCCACCGGCGCCCGTCTCCCCACCGGCGCCCGCTCCCCGTTCCCCTTCCGCTCCCGCTCCCGCTCCCACCTCCCCCCTCACCTCCGTCGACGAGGAGGCACGATGAGCACCCCCCACCCGCCCCGGGAACCCGAACTCCTCCACCCGCCCGTCCCGGAGCGGGCCCGCGTCGCCCGCGCCCGGGAGTTCCTGACCTGGCTGCGCGACAACCGCAGGGCCGACCTGGCCTCCTGGGAGGAACTGCGGGCCTGGTCGGTCCGCGACCTGGAGGACTTCTGGGAGTCGGTCCGGGAGTACTTCGGCGTCCGGTTCCACACCCCCGCCGAGAAGGTCCTCACCACCCGGGAGATGCCCGACGCCCGCTGGTTCCCGGGCGCCACCCTCAACTACGCGGAGCACGCCCTCGGCCGGCCCGAGGACGCCGACACGGTCGCCGTCGTCGCGCACTCCCAGACCAGGGAGCCCGTCGAGCTGACCTTCGCCGAACTCGCCGAGCGGGTACGGCGGGTACGCGCCGGGCTGCGCCGCCTGGGCGTCGGCAGGGGCGACCGGGTCGCCGGTTACCTGCCCAACATCCCCGAGACGCTGGTCGCCTACCTGGCCACCGCCAGTCTCGGCGCGGTATGGACGGCCTGCGCACCGGAGTTCGGGCCCCGCAGCGTGCACGACCGGTTCGGACAGGTGGAGCCCAAGGTCCTGCTCGCCGTCGCCGGGTACACCTACGGCGACAAGGAGGCCGACAAGCGGGCCGAGGTCGCGGAGATCCGCGCCGCGCTGCCCGGCGTGCGCCATGTCGTCCATGTCCCGTACGGACGGCACGCGTTGGACGGGGCGGTGCCCTTCGCCGACCTGCTGGCCGACACCGACGAACCCCTCGCCTTCGAGCCCGTTCCGTTCGGCCATCCGCTGTGCGTGCTCTACTCCTCCGGCACCACCGGCAGGCCCAAGGCCATCGTCCACGGCCACGGCGGACTGCTGCTCGAGCACCTGAAGAACCACGCCTTCCACTGGGACCTGGGCCCCGGCGACCGGCTGCTGTGGTTCAGCACCACGGCCTGGATGATGTGGAACACGCTCGTGTCGGCGCTGCTGGTCCGTGCCTCGATCGTCATGATCGACGGCAACCCGCTCCATCCCGGCCTGGGGGAGCAGTGGCGGCTCGCCGAGCGCACCGGCGCGACCCTCATGGGTGCGAGTCCCGGCTACCTGATGGCCTGCCGCAAGGAAGGGATGCGGCCCGCCGAGGAGTTCGACCTCTCCAGGCTGCGGCAGATCGGCGTGGCGGGCAGTCCCTTCCCGCCCGAGGGCGCCCGGTGGGTGGCCGGGCAGTTCGGCAGCCGGGTCCTGCTCAACGTCGGCAGCGGCGGCACCGACGTCTGCACCGGACTGGTGCAGGCGTCGCCGCTCACACCGGTGTACGCCGGCGAGATGTCCGGCCCGAGCCTGGCCGTCGACGTCAAGGCGTACGACCGGGACGGCGAGGCCGTCGTCGGGGAGCTGGGAGAGCTGGTGATCACCTCCCCGATGCCGTCCATGCCGGTCGGCCTGTGGGGCGACCCGGACGGAAGCCGGCTGAGGGACGCCTACTTCTCGGCCTATCCGGGCGCGTTCCGCTTCGGCGACTGGTGCCGGTTCTCCGCCGCCGGCTCCTGCCTGATCACCGGCCGGTCCGACGCCACCCTCAACCGGGGTGGGGTGCGGCTCGGCACCGGTGAGTTCTACCGGGTCCTGCAGGACGCCGACGAGATCACCGACAGCGTCGTCGTCCACCTAGAGGACCCGGCGGGAGGCACCGGCGAACTGATCCTCTTCGTGGTGCCCAGCCCCGGCACCGGGGTCGACGACGGCCTGCGGAAACGACTGTCCGCGCGGATACGGTCCGCCCTGTCGCCACGCCATGTGCCGGACCGGATCGTCGCCGTGCCGTCCGTGCCGTACTCGCGGACCGGCAAGAAGCTGGAGGTGCCGGTCAAGCGGATCCTGCTCGGCGCCGATCCCGCCGCCGTCGCCTCCCCGGGCGCGCTCGTCGACCCGTCGGCCCTCGACGCGTTCGCCGAGTACGGCCGCCGCCGCGCCGAGGACGCCCGATGAGCGCCGGGCACGCCGCCGTGGGGGAGCCCGGGCCCGCGGCGGCGGGCGCCGGGCACGTCGCCGTGGTGGGCGCCGGCGTCATCGGCGCGGGATGGGCCGCCCTGTTCCTGGCCCGTGGCCTGGACGTCCTCGCCCACGACCCCGCCGCCGGCGCCCGGGAGCGGCTGAGGGAATCCGTGCGCCGAGCGTGGCCGGCCCTGACCCGGCTCGGCCTCGCCGAGGGAGCCGACCCCGACCGGCTGCGCTTCACGGACAGCGCGGCGGAGGCCGCCGACGGTGCGTGCTTCGTGCAGGAGAGCGGCCCGGAGCGGGAGGACGCCAAGCGGCGGCTGCTCGCCGAACTCGACGAGGCGGCCCCGCCGTCGGCCCCGCTGGCCAGCAGTTCCTCCGGGCTGACGCCGACCACGCTCCAGACGATGTGCGCGCGCCGCCCGGAACGGGTGCTGGTCGGCCACCCCTTCCACCCGTCCCACCTGATCCCGCTGGTCGAGGTCGTGCCGGGTGCGCGCACCGAGCGGTCCGTCGTCGAGGAGGCCCTGCGCTTCTACACCGCACTCGGCAAACGGCCGGTCCTGGTACGGCGCGAGGTGCCCGGCCACGTCACCAACCGGCTCCAGGCCGCACTGTGGCGCGAGGCCTACTCGCTGGTGGAACGCGGCGTGGCCACCGTCGCCGACATCGACACGGCCGTCTCCGAGGGCCCCGGCCTGCGATGGGCGCTGCTCGGTCCCCTGGTCAACCAGCACCTGTCCGGCGGGCCGGGCGGCATGGCCCACACCCTGGAACACCTCGGACCGCCCGCCCAGCGCTGGATGGACGACCTCGGCACGCCACAGCTCACCCCGGCCCTGACCGAGGCACTGGTCCGCGGCGTCGACGAGGAACTCACCGGCGTCGACCAGGCGCGCATGGTGGCCGAGCGGGACGACCTGCTGGTCCGGCTCATCGAGGAGAAGCGCCGCCGCCGCTCCCTGCCCTGACAGCGATCCTCGGCCGACCCCGACGCTCGATGCCTCGACGCCCCGACACCCCAACGCCCGACCCCCCGCCCCCCGACGCCCCGATGAGGAGCGCGCACGTGACTGTCCGCTACCGCCCCCGCATCGACCCCGACGCCATCGTCGCGCTCGACACCCACGTCCACATCGAGTGCGACGGCCACGGCCGCCTCTCCCTCGACCAGGAACTCCTGGACGCCTCGGCCCAGTACTTCCGATCCGGGCATCCGCGCACGCCCACCCTGGAGGAGATCGCCGAGCACTACCGCGCCCGGAACATGGCCGCGGTCGTCTTCACCGTCGACGCCACCACCGGCCTCGGCCACCCGCCGCTCTCCAGCGAGGAGATCGCCGAAGGCGCCGCCGAACACGCCGACGTGCTCCTGCCGTTCGGCTCCGTCGACCCGCTGCGCGGCGACCGGGCCGTGCGACAGGCCCGACGCCTGGCCGAGGAGTACGGCGTCCTCGGCTTCAAGTTCCACCCCAGCCTCCAGAACTTCGCGCCCAACGACCCCGCCCACCGTCCGCTGTGGGAGACGCTCCAGGAACTCGGCGTCGTCGCCCTCTTCCACACCGGACAGACCGGCATCGGCGCCGGACTCCCCGGCGGGCGCGGCATCAAGCTGCGGTACTCCGACCCGATGCTCCTCGACGACGTGGCGGCGGACTTCCCCCACCTGACCATGGTGCTCGCCCACCCCTCGGTGCCCTGGGTGGACTCCTCGATCTCGATCGCCACCCACAAGGCCAACGTGTACCTCGACCTGTCGGGCTGGTCCCCGAGGTACTTCCCGCCGCAACTCGTCCGGCAGGCCGGCAGCCTGCTGCACCACAAGGTCCTCTTCGGCTCGGACTTCCCCGTCCTCACCCCCGACCGGTGGCTCACGGACTTCGAGGAACTGGACATCAAGGACGAGGTGCGCCCGCTGATCCTCAAGGAGAACGCCCTGCGTGTGCTGGGCCTGAACAAGGCGCAGGAGCCCGCCGGGTGATGGTGTTAGCGATAACAAGACAGGTAGTCGCCCTGGTCGGCGGTTGATCCGGCGCACCGTCACCGGACATTCGGAAACATCATCATCCCCAGCTCAGCGGCCACCCCGGCAGAGCGCTTCGGTGCCGGAGGGTGATTTTGACGTCACGCACCTGGCTCACGGCTCGTGTTAGCGGTAACAATGTTGAGCCGCTCGATGTCGAAAGGACGACGATGACGGAACGATTACCCAGACGACTGGCATGCCTCCTCACCACAGTGGCCGCCGTACTGGCGCTCCTGGTGGCCACCCCCCACGCGCCCGAGGCGCAGGCCGCCCCCGGCAGTCCGGCCCTCACCCCGCCCATGGGGTGGAACAGCTGGAACAGCTTCGGGTGCCAGATCACCGAGTCACAGGTCCGCCAGGCCGCCGAGGCGATGGTCTCCTCCGGTATGCGGGACGCGGGCTACAAGTACGTGGTCGTCGACGACTGCTGGTTCGACCCGCAGCGCGACGCCCAGGGCAACCTCCGCGCACACCCCACCAAGTTCCCCAGCGGCATGAAGGCGCTCGGGGACCACATCCACTCCCTCGGCCTGAAGTTCGGCATCTACCAGGTGCCCAACGAGAAGACCTGCGCCCAGGGCGGCGGTGCCTTCCCCGGCGCCACCGGAAGCCTCGGCCACGAGGCGCAGGACGCCCGCACCTTCGCCTCCTGGGGTGTGGACTACCTGAAGTACGACTGGTGCTCCGGCAACGGAACCCGCGACGAGCAGGTCGCCCGGTTCGCGATCATGCGGGACGCGCTGCGCGCCACGGGGCGCCCGATCGTCTACAGCGTCAACCCCAACAGCTACCACGCCATCACCGGCGACAAGTACAACTGGGGTGAGGTCGCCGACATGTGGCGCACCACCGAGGACCTGCTCGACATCTGGCAGAACGGCAACGTCAACAGCTACCCGATGGGTGTGGGCAACGTCCTGGACGTCACGGCGCCCCTGGCCGCACAGGCCGGTCCCGGACACTGGAACGACCCGGACATGCTGGTGGTCGGACGGCCCGGACTCACCCTGAACGAGTCGCGCTCGCACTTCGCGCTGTGGGCCCTGCTGGGTTCGCCGCTGATGGCCGGCAACGACGTGCGGTCGATGTCCGCCGACATCAGCGCCGTCCTGCGCAACCCCCGGCTGATCGCCGTCGACCAGGACTCGCTGGGCGCCGGCGGGCGGCGGGTGCGCGACGACGGCGACACCGAGGTCTTCGCCAAGGAGCTGGCCGACGGCTCGGTGGCCGTGGGGCTGCTCAACCGCGGCGGCGGCACCGCCACCGTGAGCACCACGGCGGCCCAGATCGGGCTGTCCGGCAGCTCGTTCACGCTGACCGACCTGTGGACCGGCGCCAACTCGACGAGCGGCGGCCAGATCTCCGCCTCCGTCCCCTCCCACGGCATCGCCGTGTTCCGGGTGTCCGGCGGCACCCCGCTGGCCCACCAGACCTCGCGGCTGCGCGGCGCCGGCTCCGGCCGCTGCGTGGACGTGGACAACGCCTCCACCGCGTCGGGCTCCACCGTCCTCGTCTGGGACTGCCACACCGCCGCCAACCAACTGTGGACGACATGGGCGGGCGGCGAGATCCGGGTGTTCGGGGACAAGTGCCTCGACGCCTACGAGCGGGGCACCACCAACGGCACCCGGGTGATCACCTGGCCGTGCAACGGCCAGGACAACCAGAAGTGGACCCTGGCCTCCGACGGGTCGATCCGCAACACCCTCTCCGGTCTGTGCCTGGACGTCGAGAAGGCCGCCACGGCCAACGGGAGCCGGCTCGTCCTGTGGAGCTGCAACGGGCAGAGCAACCAGAAGTGGACCCGTACCTGACGAACTGACCGCAGCAGGGCGCCCCGCACCGACGGTCCTCCCGGCCGAGCGGGGCCCCTGCCCGGCCGCCCGGGCACGGCCATGCCCCGAGCCCTTGCCCGGCGACGCCGCACCCCCCGCGGGTCCGTGCACCCGCTCGCACACCGCCCCCTGCCCCCACACCGAAGGAGGACGACCGGTGTCGCACCTGTCTTCGCTCCGCTCAGCGCTCCGCCCCGGGCCCGTCTCCCGCCGCGGCCTCGCCTGGGTGATCAGTCTCCTGTGCTTCCTGACGCTCTTCCAGCCGTCCGTCGCCCACGCGGACAACCCCCTCGTCCAGACCGTCTACACCGCCGATCCGGCGCCCCTGGTCCACAACGGCCGGGTGTACCTGTACACCGGCCACGACGAGGACGCCTCGACCTGGTTCACCATGAAGGAATGGCGGGTCTACTCGTCCTCCGACATGGTCAACTGGACCGACCACGGCTCCCCGATGAGTCTCGCCACCTTCAGCTGGGCGAGCGCCGACGCCTGGGCGGGCCAGGTCGTCGCGCGCAACGGGAAGTTCTACTGGTACGCCCCGATGAAGAACCGGGCCACCGGCCGCATGGCCATCGGCGTGGCGGTCGCCGACTCGCCCACCGGCCCCTTCCGGGACGCCCTGGGACGGCCCCTGGTGGAGAACGGCGAGATCGACCCCACCGTGTTCATCGACGACAACGGCCAGGCGTACCTGTACTGGGGGAACCCGAACCTCTGGTACGTACGGCTGAACGCCGACATGACCTCCTACTCCGGCTCGCCGACGCAGATCCCCCTCACCACCCAGGGGTTCGGCACCCGCACCGGCAACACGGAGCGCCCCACCCTGTACGAGGAGGGGCCGTGGGTCTACAAGCGCAACGGCCTCTACCACCTGGTGTTCGCGGCGGCCTGCTGCTCCGAGTTCATCGCCTACTCGACCGCACCCGGCCCCACCGGACCCTGGACCTACCGCGGCACGATCATGCCCACGCAGGGCTCCAGCTTCACCAACCATCCCGGCATCGTCGACTTCGCCGGAAACTCGTACCTCTTCTACCACAACGGCGCGCTCCCCGGCGGGGGCGGATTCACCCGCTCGGTGGCCGTGGAGAAGTTCTCCTACAACGCCGACGGCACGATCCCGACGATCAACATGACCTCGGCAGGCGCTCCGCAGGTGGGCACGCTGAACCCGTACGTCCGGCAGGAGGCGGAGACGATCGCCTGGGCCACCGGCGTGGAGACCGAGGCGTCCACCGAGGGCGGCATGGACGTCGGCTACGTCGAGAACGGTGACTGGATCAAGGTCAAGGGCGCGGCCTTCGGTTCCGGAGCCCGCTCCTTCCAGGCCAGGGTCGCCTCGGCGACCTCGGGCGGCAGGATCGAGGTCCGTCTGGACAGCGCCACCGGTCCCCTCGCCGGCACCTGCACCGTCCCGGGCACCGGGGGCTGGCAGACGTGGACGACCGTCTCCTGCCCGGTGACCGGCGCCGGAGGCACCCGCGACGTCTACTTCCGCTACACGGGCGGCAGCGGCTACCTCTTCAACGTGAACTGGTGGCAGTTCACCGCCTGACGGCGCCCCCCGCCCTCGTCACCGCGCTCACCGCAGCCACCGCCGCCGCGCACGTTCCCGGCCGGACCGTCCGTCCGGCCGGGGCGCCGCCGGCCCCCGCCCTCCCCCTGGTCACGAAGGAGCACCCCCATGTCCTGGCTCCACCACCCCCTCAGCCGCAGAACCGTGTTCACGGCGGCCACCGGCGCCGCCCTCGCCGCGGCCACGCCCCGCGCCCACGCGGCCCCCGCCCCCGACGCCACCGCCTCCGCGGCGGGCGCCCTGGCAGCGGCCGCCTACACCAACCCCGTCGTCTGGCAGGACTTCGCGGACGTCGACATCATCCGCGTCGGCGACACCTACTACATGTCGGCGTCCACCATGCACTACTCGCCCGGAGCCCCCGTCCTGCGCTCGTGGAACCTGGTCGACTGGGAGTTCGCCGGCCACTCCGTGCCGGTGCTGGACTTCGGCGCCAAGTACGACCTGTCCGGCGGGCGCGGCTACGTGCGCGGCATCTGGGCGTCCTCGCTCAACCACCGCCGCAGCGACGACACGTTCTACTGGATCGGCCAGATCGACTTCGCGCGGACCTACGTGTACACCGCCCGCACCGTCGAGGGCCCGTGGACGCGGCGCGCGGAGCTGCCGCAGGTCTACTACGACGCGGGGCTGCTCGTGGACGACGACGACACGATGTACGTGGCCTACGGCAACACCCGCATCAGCGTCGCCCAGCTCTCCGGCGACGCCCGGAGCCAGGTCCGGGCGCAGGAGGTGTTCGTCACCCCCTCCTCCGTCGGGACGCTGGAGGGTTCCCGCTTCTACAAGATCAACGGCCGCTACTACATCTTCGTCACCCGCCCGGCGAACGGCCAGTACGTCCTGAAGTCGGACTCCGGCCCGTTCGGCCCCTACACGATGAAGCAGCTGCTGCTGGACCTGCCGGGGCCCATACCCGGCGGGGGTGTCCCGCACCAGGGAGGGCTGGTGAGCACCCCGCAGGGCCAGTGGTACTACATGGCGTTCGTGGACGCCTATCCCGGCGGCCGGGTGCCGGCCCTCGCCCCCGTCACCTGGACCTCCGACGGGTGGCCGGTGCTCCAGCTCGTCAACGGCGCCTGGGGGTCCTCGTACCCCGCCCCCGAGCTGCCGGCCCCGCCCCGCGCGACCAGGCCGCTGACCGGCGTCGACACCTTCCCGGGGCCCGCGCTCGGCCCCCAGTGGGAGTGGAACCACAACCCGGACACCAGCCGGTTCACCGTCGGCGGCGGGCTCACGCTGCGGACCGCCACCACCACCTTCGACCTGTACTCCGCCCGCAACACGCTCACCCACCGCATCCAGGGCCCCACCTCGACCGCGACGATCGTCCTCGACCACTCCGGGATGCGCGACGGCGACCGCAGCGGACTCGCCCTGCTGCGCGACTCCTCCGCCTGGATCGGCCTCAAGCGCGACAACGGCACGACCCGCGTGGTGATGGTCAACGGCATCACCATGGACGGCGAGTGGAAGACCAGCAACACGGGCGCCGAGGCCGCCGGAGCCTCCGTCACGGGCAGCCGGATCTGGCTGCGCGCCACGGCCGACATCCGTCCCGGCAGCGGTCGCCAGGGACACTTCTCCTACAGCACCGACGGCGTCACCTTCTCGCCGCTCGGCCCGGCCCTCACCCTCAAGAACGAGTGGCAGTTCTTCATGGGCTACCGCTTCGGCATCTTCAACTACGCCACCGTCGCCCTCGGCGGCTCGGTCCGCGTCGAGCGCTTCGAACTGGCGGCGGGGTCCGGTTCCGCCGCCACCTCCGCCGTCAGCCTCCGGGCCCGCGCCAACGACCGCTACGTCTGCGCCGACAACGCGGGAGGCTCCCCGCTGATCGCCAACCGCACGAGCGTCGGCGTCTGGGAGACGTTCGACCTCGTCGACCTCGGCAACGGCGACGTCGCGCTGCGGTCCCGCGCCAACGACCGCTACGTCTCCGCCGACAACGCCGGCGCTTCCCCGCTGATCGCCAACCGCACCAGCGCCGGCAGCTGGGAGACGTTCCGCCGGGTGAACAACGCCGACGGCACCGTCAGCCTGCGCGCACGGGCCAACGACCGGTACGTCAGCGCGGAGAACGGCGGAGCTTCCCCCCTGATCGCCAGCCGCACCTCGATCGGGACCTGGGAGTCGTTCACCCTCGCCCCGGCCTGAGGCGCCGGCACGACCGGACGGGGCCCGGAGGTCTTACGGACCGGTGACGTGACGGGCGCGCCGCTGTCCCGCGGCGTGCCCGTGTCCGTAGCGTCCGACCATGCGAGTACTGGTCACCGGCGGAGCCGGATTCATCGGAAGCCACATCGTCGAGGCGTTGACCGCGCGAGGGCACGAGGCGGTCGTGTTCGACCTGCGCGACGGCATGGACGTGCGCGACACGCAGGCGGTCGCGGCCGCTCTGCCGGGTGTGGACGCCGTGTGCCACCAGGCGGCGATGGTGGGGCTCGGGAACGGACTCGCCGACGTGGTCGACTACGTGTCGCACAACGACCTCGGCACCGCCGTGCTGCTCTCCGCCATGGCCGACGCGGGGATCGGGCGGCTCGTCCTGGCCGGCTCGATGGTCGTGTACGGCGAAGGCGCCTACCGGTGCGCGCGGCACGGCGAGGTGCGACCCGGGCCCCGCACCGCGGCGGACCTGGACGCGGGGCGCTTCGAGCCCCGGTGCCCGCGGTGCGGGGAGGCCCTGACACCCGGGCTGGTCACCGAGGACGCCCCGGCCGATCCCCGGAACGTGTACGCCTCGACCAAGCTCGCCCAGGAGCATCTGGCCTCGGCCTGGGCCCGGTCGACGGACGGATCGGCGGTCTCGCTGCGCTACCACAACGTCTACGGGCCGCGCATGCCGCGCGACACCCCGTACGCCGGCGTCGCCTCCTTCTTCCGGTCCGCGCTCGCCCGCGGGGAGGCGCCCCGCGTCTTCGAGGACGGCGGCCAGCGACGGGACTTCGTGCACGTACGCGATATCGCGGCGGCCAACGTGGCGGCGCTGGAGGCCGAGACCCCGAGGGGCGCGCTGACGGCCCGCAACGCCGGCAGCGGTGAGCCCCGCACGGTCGGTGAGATGGCGCGGGCGCTGGCCTCCGCGCACGGCGGACCCGAGCCCCGGGTCACGGGGGAGTACCGCCTGGGCGACGTACGGCACATCACGGCGGACTCCTCGCGCCTGCGGGCCGAACTGGGCTGGAAGGCCGAGGTCCCCTTCGAGGCAGGCATGCGGGAGTTCGCGGGAGCGGGGCCGGGAGAGGAGAGGCGCCCGGGCGACGTCCGTGTTCCGTGAGACCCCGGCCCCCTGTGGCCTTCCCGCATCCGTGAGGTGACAGCTGTGACGACTTCTTCCGCACCGCGACGTCGGGCCGACGCGGCCGCCGCGACCGTCGACGTGGTGCTCCCCTGCCTGAACGAGGCCGAGGCCCTGCCCTGGGTCCTCGCCCGCATTCCGTCCACCTGGCGCGCGCTGGTGGTGGACAACGGATCGACGGACGGTTCACCGGAACTGGCACGTGACCTCGGCGCGACCGTCGTCCGCGAGCCGCGCCGCGGCTTCGGCGCCGCCTGCCACGCCGGGCTGGCCGCGGCCACCGCGGACATCGTGTGCTTCTGCGACTGCGACGCCTCCCTGGACCCCTCCCTGCTCGTGCCCTTCGTCCGTGAGGTGCGCGACGGCGAGGCGGACCTGGTGCTCGGCAGGCGCCGCCCCCAGGGCAGGGGCGCCTGGCCCGCGCACGCCCGGGCGGGCAACCTGGCGCTGGCGCGGATGCTCCGCCGGCGCACCGGACTCCGCCTGCACGACCTCGGCCCGCTGCGCGCCGGACGCCGGGAGCAGCTGCTCGCCCTGGCGCTCACCGACCGCCGCAGCGGCTACCCCCTCCAGATGGTCGTGCGCGCCGCCGACGCCGGCCTGCGGGTCGTCGAGCACGACGTGCCCTATCTGCCGCGCACCGGCGCCTCCAAGGTCACCGGCACCTGGCGCGGAACCTGGCAGGCGGTGCGGGACATGCGGCGCGTCCTGGCCGAACCGCCGGCGCCCCGGAAGCAGACCGGCGCCGACGCGTCCGCCGTACTCCCCGAAGGAAGCGCTCCGTGACCACTCTCCTCGTCATCGCCAAGTCACCGCGACCCGGGCGCGTCAAGACGCGGCTCACGCCGCCGTTCACACCGCGGGAGGCGGCGGCACTCGCCGAGGCGGCGCTGGTGGACACCCTCCTGACGGTGGCGGCCACACCCGCCGCACGCCGTGTGCTGGTGCTCGACGGAGCCCCGGGCCCCTGGCTGCCGCCGGGCTTCGACGTCGTCCCGCAGTGCGAAGGAGGTCTCGACGAGCGGCTGGCCACCGCCTTCGCCGGCTGCGACGGCCCCGCACTGCTCATCGGCATGGACACCCCCCAGGTGACACCCGCGCTGCTCACCGTCGACTTCGCCGACTGCGACGCGTACTTCGGCCCGGCCGAGGACGGCGGCTTCTGGGCGCTGGGCCTCGCCCGCCCGGAGCCCGGGCTGCTGCGGGGCGTGCCGATGTCGACGCCCACGACGGGTGCGGCGCAGCGCGACCGCCTCGTCTCGGCGGGCCTGCGCGTACGCGAGCTGCCCCGCCTGCGGGACGTGGACACCGCCCACGACGCGCGGGCGGTCGCCGCGGCCGCGCCGACCAGCCGCTTCGCCACCCGGCTGCGCACTCTCCAGGCGGCCGCCGCCCGATGAGCACCGCACACGAGGTCACACCGCCGACGACGCTCACCGTGGACGGCCGCGCCACCGCCCTGCCCACGGACGCACCGCGCCCCTGGGCCGCCGACCCCTACTCCGACGCCCTGGCCACCGGCCGGGGCCCGCTCTTCCTGCGCCGCACCGACGGCTGGCTGCTGCCGCTGGAGGTGGAACGCTGGTGTGCCTCGCCGGACACCGCGGACATGAGCGTGCTGGAGTACTGCGAAGGCGCCGTCCTCGACGCCGGATGCGGTCCCGGGCGGCTCGTCGCCGAACTCGCGGCCCGCGGACGGCCGGCGCTGGGCGTGGACGTGAGCGGAGCCGCCGTCGCCCGCACCGTGCGGCTCGGCGGTCAGGCCCTGCAGCGCTCCGTGTTCGATCCGCTCCCGGCCGAAGGGCGCTGGGACACCGTCCTCCTCGTCGACGGCAACATCGGCATAGGAGGCGACCCGAGCGCCCTGCTGAGGAGGATGTCCCAGCTCCTGCGGCCCGCCGGCCGGCTGATCGTCGAGACGGTCGCGGACGGAGAGGTGGACGAACGCGTCACCGTCCACGTCGTGCGCGCCGACTCCGGCGCCCCCGGCGCGGCCGGCCCGCCCTTCCCCTGGGCTCGGCTCGGCACCCCGGCCCTGCTCCGGCTCGCGACGGGCGACGGCTGGCGCCCGGACCGTCAGTGGACGTCCGGCGGCCGTTCCTTCGTCGCCCTGCGCAACCGCGACGACGGCGAGCGCCGTGACCGCAGCGACCGCAGCAGGAGCAGCACCGCCGAGCCGCCGAACAGCGCCGCCGTGACCACCAGCCAGCGCGACAGGAACTGATCACCGGGCAGCGCGGTGGCAGCGCGGTAGCGCTCCGCCACCCGCCCGCTGACCAGCGGGAACCAGATCAGCAGCAGCAGGCCGGAGAACGCCGCCGGGACCCGCACGAAGACGGTCCGCTCCCGGCGGCCCACCGCGCCCAGCCCCCGCGTGAGGAGCCGGTCCGCTCCGGCGTACAGCGGCGACAGCACCAGGTCGTGCAACAGTGCCGCGCCCACGAACCACAGCACCACGGCGAGCGGGTCGCCCGCGAGCAGACGCACCCCCGCGTAGCCCGCCAGCGCGAACGAGCACAGCAGCAGGAGGAGAGGGAAGGGGGAGCCGCCGCGGGGCGGCCTGGGGGCGGGGGGTCGCATCACAGTTCTCCGAAGGTCATCCGCGCCACCCACTTGGTGTTGAGCACACCGGGCGCCGCGGGCACGATGACGCGGGCCGGGTGGCCGTGGTCCGGGCTCAGGGGAGCACCGTTGACGGCCAGGGCGAGCAGGGAACGCGGGTCGCGTACCTGGTTGTCGCGCAGGGCCGCCCGGCGGAAGGCCCCCTGCCGCTGGAGCGACTCCACCAGCACGCCGGGCGCCTCGCCGGCTCCGTACCCGACGAGCTCCGCCAGGTCGCGCAGCCGTACGCCCCGCCACAGCTGGTCGGAGGTCGACCAGCCCTCCACGCACGCGATGGGCAACGCCGACGTGTGCAGCGGAAGGCGCAGCAGGTCGGCCCGGCTCAGCCGCACCGTCCGCCCCCGCCCCTCGACGACCAGTCGCCACGCGTCCTCGTGCGTCTCGGCCGCCCGGATCCCGCGCGACGCGGCCGTCCTGTTGATCTGGAAGCCGCCGGGCCCCGTGCCCGGCTCGGGGCCGCCGTGCGGGGCGAGCAGGGCCGTCGCCCGCAGGGGTCCGTCGAAACTCCGGCCCGCGGTCGTGACCAGCAGGAGCAGGGAGCCGCCGCCGACGAAGGCGAGGGCGCCGCGGCGCGAGACGGTGGGCGGCGCGGGGTCCGGGGAGGCGAGCCCGTCCGGGCCCTCCTCGGCCCGCAGGCTCCGCAGATTGCGCAGCGCGGCCGGCGTCCGCAGCACCGCATGGGTCACGAACGCCGCGAAGAAGACCCACGCGCCGTAGAAGTGCAGCGGGTAGAACGAGCCGGGGAAGAGGTAGTCGAGCTGGATGTTCAGCACACCCGTGGCGAAATCGAACAGAGCGCCCCCCACCAGCAGGAGCAGCGAGATCCTCTCCAGCCCGTGCGTGAGGGACCGCACGGGCGGCAGGGTGAACAGCTTCGGCAGGACGGACCACAGCTTGGCCAGCAGGACGGGGATCAGCGTGATGCCCAGGGTCACGTGGACGCCCTGGGTGAGCCGGTAGAGCCACGGCGGGTCGGTCGGCCAGGCGAAGAGGTAGAAGCCGAGCAGTCCCTTGCCCGGGGTCGTGTCGTTCACCGGCGACAGATCCGGGTTGTAGGCGGCGTAGGAGACGAGACCCGTCGCGAAGACCACCGTGATCCCGGCGAGCAGCACGACACCGAGGACGGAGGTGAACCGGGCGCCGCGCACCGGGCTGCGCCAGAAACGGGGGGAGGTGGGGAGTCTGTCGTCGCGCATGAACCGACCGTAGGGCGCGACGGCCCCGGGGGAGGGCCGGCGACCCATGACGAAACGCTGACGTCCCGGCACTCCGCATCGGCCACCGGCGCGGTCGGGCCTAGCGTGCAGGGGTGAACCGCGATCACCTGCGCGACCTGTCCGCGGCCCTGGCCGCGGCGCTGCTCGTCACGACGGCTGCCGTGATCGGCGCCGTGCTGCAGAGCCGCTACGGCAACCTGCACGTCAACTGGCCGCCGCTGTACGCCCGCTGGGATCCGCACCTCGGCCCGGGCACGCCCGCCGCGGTGGCCCTCGCCCTCGCGGTGGTCGGGTACGGGCCGTCGCTCGCCGGCCGCCTGTCCTGGCGCGTGCTGCTGGGCGCCGCCTGGGGCGCCGCCATGGCCTGGACCTTCTCGCTCGCCCTGGTCGACGGATGGCACCGGGGCATCGCCCGACGGCTGACCACCCGGTACGAATACCTCCAGGTCATCGACCCGGTCGACCGCTTCCACGACATCCCGGCCGCCCTGCGGGACTTCACCCACCACATCCTGATGCACGCGCCCGACGCCTGGCCCGCGCACGTGGCAGGACACCCGCCGGGCGCCACCCTCACCTTCGTCCTCCTCGACCGGGCCGGGCTGGGCGGCGGCGCCTGGGCCGGAGTCTGGTGCATCACCGTCGGGACGACGGCCGTGATGGCGGTGCTGGTCACCGTACGGGCGCTGTGCGGAGAGGCGCTCGCCCGCCGCGCCGTACCCTTCCTGGTCCTGGCCCCGGCCGCCGTGTGGCTGGGGACGTCCGCGGACGCCTACTTCGCCGCGGTCGCCGCCTGGGCCGTGGCCTTCCTCGCCCTCGCCGTCACAGGCCGCCGCCCGCGCGCGACGGGCTTCGCCTCCGGAGTCCTGTTCGGCCTCACCGTGTACCTCTCCTACGGCCTGACGCTGTTCGCGGTGGTGGCCGCGGGCGTCGTGCTGCTCGGCTCCGGGCGACTGCGGCCGCTCGCCCCCCTTCTCGCGGGATGCGCCGTCGTCCCGGTCGTCTTCACGGTCGCGGGCTTCGACTGGTGGGAGGCGTACCGTCTGCTGGTCACCCGTTACTACCAGGGGGCCGGCGGCATCCGCCCGTACGGCTACTGGGTGTGGGCGAACCTCGCCTGCACGGCGCTCGTCGTGGGCCCGGCGACGGTGGCCGGACTGCGACGCGCCGGCGCGGCTCCCGTACGCCGCGGCCTGCGCGGGTGCCTGCGCCACCCGACGCCCGAGCCACGCCTCGCCCTGCTCGTGCTCGCCGCCCTCCTGGCGCTCCTCGCCGCCGACCTCTCCGGCATGAGCAAGGCCGAGACGGAGCGCATCTGGCTGCCGTTCGCGATCTGGCTGCTCCCGGCCTGCGCGCTCCTGCCCCGGCCGCGCGCCTGGCTCGCGGCGCAGGCCGCTCTCGCCCTGCTCCTCAACCACCTGCTGCTGACGGGCTGGTGACCGCGAGGACCGGCCTCGCGCGACTCCGGCCGCGGACGTGCACGTCCTCCCGGCCGCGGACGTGCACGTCCTACCGGCCGCAGGCGTCCAGGTCTTACGAATCGCGGACGTCGGGGCCGCCCCCGGCGCACCGTGACGAGGCCGGTGAGAAGCTGAGGTCATGCAGCAGCCGCACGAACCGGCCGGCCCTCGTCCTGTCCCACGCGGACAGGGAGGGACGGCCCGCGTCCTCGTCGTGGACGACGATCCCACCGTCGCCGAGGTGGTCTCCGGCTACCTCGACCGCGCCGGGTACCAGGTGGACACGACCGGGGACGGGTACGCCGCGCTCGCCCGGGCCGCGGAGCGGTGGCCGGACCTGGTCGTGCTCGACCTGATGCTGCCCGGCATGGACGGACTCGAGGTGTGCCGCCGGATCCGCGCCCGAGGGCCCGTGCCGGTCATCATGCTCACCGCCCGCGGTGACGAGGACGACCGGATCCTCGGCCTCGAGGTGGGCGCCGACGACTACGTCACCAAGCCCTTCAGCCCGCGTGAACTGGTCCTGCGCGTCGGATCGGTGCTGCGCCGGACCGGTCCCGCGGCCGCGTCGCGCCCGGTGCGGGTGGCAGGGCTCACCGTCGACCCGGCGGCCCGCCGCGCCACCAGGAACGGCGTGGAACTCGCGCTGACGCTCCGCGAGTTCGACCTCCTCGCCTTCCTCCTGCGCCACCCGGGCCGCGTCCACAGCCGTGAGGAACTGATGCGGGAGGTGTGGGGCTGGGACTTCGGCGACCTCTCCACCGTCACCGTCCACGTACGCCGGCTGCGGGGCAAGGTGGAGGACGACCCGGCCCGACCCCGGCTGATCCAGACGGTGTGGGGGGTCGGCTACCGCTTCGACGCCACGCCCGACGAGGAGGCGGTCTGACCGTGCGCGACACCCTCCTCATCGCCCTCTTCGCCTTTCTCGGCGCGGTCGCGGCCGGGCTGCTGGGCGCGGGCCTGCTGTGGCTGATCCGGCGACGGTCGCTGACCACCTCCCTCGCCGTCGTGGCGGCCGTGGCCGTGACCGCCATGCTGGCCGGCACGCTGGCCGTGGCGCAGGCGATGTTCCTGTCCCCGCACGACCTCGGGGTCGTCACCACGGTGGTCGCGATGGCGGCCGTCGTCTCCCTGGCCACCGCTCTGCTGCTGGGCCGCTGGGTCGTCGCCCGCAGCCGGGCCCTCACCGACGCCGCCCGCTCGTTCGGCGAAGGCGGCCGCTTCTCGGCGCCGCACGGCGCCGCCACCGCCGAACTGGAAGCGCTGAGCGCGCAGTTGGCCGCGACCAGCGCCAAGCTGGCGGAGTCGCGTGACCGGGAGCGGGCCCTGGAGGCGTCCCGGCGGGAGCTGGTCGCGTGGATCTCGCACGACCTGCGCACCCCCCTCGCCGGGCTGCGCGCCATGTCCGAGGCTCTGGAGGACGGCGTCGCCACCGATCCGCAGCGCTACCTCCGGCAGATGCGGACGGAGGTGGAACGCCTCAACGGCATGGTGGGGGACCTCTTCGAGCTGTCCAGGATCCACGCGGGGGCGCTGGCCCTGAGCCCGTCCCGCATGTCGGTGTACGACCTCGTGGGCGACGCCCTGGCGGGAGCGGACGCCCTCGCCCGCGAGTGCGGGGTGCGGCTGGTGGGGGATCGCGTCGAGCCGGTGCCGGTCGAGGTGGACGGCAAGGAGATGAGCCGGGTGCTGGGCAACCTGCTGGTGAACGCGATCCGCAGGACCCCTTCCGACGGCACCGTCGCGGTCACCGCCGAGCGTCGCTCCGACGCGGTCGTCCTGTCCGTCGTGGACGGGTGCGGCGGGATACCCGAGGAGGACCTGGCACGGGTCTTCGACACCGGCTGGCGCGGCGGCCACGCACGGACCCCTCCCGCGGGCGCGGGCCTCGGCCTGGCCATCGTCCGGGGCATCGTGGAGGCCCACCGGGGCCGGGCCGCCGTGCGCAACGTCCCCGGCGGCTGCCGCTTCGACGTGACGCTCCCCCTCGCGGAGGCCTGACCGCCCCGCCCCCGGCGCGGACCTGTCGACGACCCGCGTCGGTGGGTGTGCGTGGGAGATGAGAGGCTTGGGCGGGTGAGTGAGACGAAGACCCCGGCCCTCCAATTCCGCTTCGACGGGCCGGAACACGCTCCGGTGCTGATCGTGGGCCCCTCCCTCGGCACCACCTGGCACATGTGGGACCGGCAGGTGCCCGAGCTCGCGCGGCAGTGGCGCGTGCTGCGCTGGGACCTGCCCGGGCACGGCGGGGCGCCCGCCTACCCCGCCGGGTCGGTCGCCGAGCTGGCGGCCCGGCTGCTGGCCACCCTCGACGGGCTGGGCGTGCGCCGCTTCGGGTACGCGGGCTGCGCGCTGGGCGGCGCGGTCGGTCTCGAGCTGGCCCTGCGGCACCCCGAGCGGGTCGCCTCGCTGGCGCTGATCGCCGCCTCGCCCCGCTTCGGCACCCCGGACGAGTTCCGCCAGCGCGGCGTGGTGGTGCGCAGCAACGGGCTGGAGCAGATCGCCCGTTCGTCCCCGGAGCGCTGGTTCACCGGCGGGTTCGCCGCCGCCCAGCCCGCCATCACCGAGTGGGCCGTGCAGATGGTCCGCACCACGGACCCCGGGTGCTACATCGCCGCCTGCGAGGCGCTCGCCGGGTTCGACGTGCGCGCGGAACTGGGCCGGATCGGCGTGCCGACGCTGGTGCTGGCCGGGTCGGACGACCAGGTCACCGGCCCCGCCGAGGCGCGCACCCTGGTCGCAGGCATCCCCGACGCCCGCCTCGCGGTGGTCCCCGGCGCCTCCCATCTGGTGCCGGTGGAACAGCCCGCGGCCGTCACCGACCTGCTGGTCCGGCACTTCTCGTCGGCCTGGCCCACCGGCCCCGAGGGCCTCGCCGGCCCGTCGGTCTCCTCCGTGAGCCAGAGCGTGTCCCGCCCGCGGGCCATGCCGATCGCCGAACTCGCCCCCGCCCCCGACCGGTCCGCGGCGGGCCACCGCGCCGACCTGTACGACACCGGGCTCAAGCTCCGCCGGGAGGTCCTCGGCGACGCCTACGTGGACCGCGCGCTGGACGAGGCGGACGACTTCTCCGGCGACTTCCAGGACATGGTCACCCGGCACGCCTGGGGAGACGTGTGGAGCCGGCCGGGTCTGGACCGCCGCGCCCGCAGCTGCGTCGCCCTCGGCGCGCTGGTCGCCGGCGGCCACTGGGAGGAGTTCGCCGCCCACACCCGCGGCGCGCTGCGCAGCGGCCTCACCCCCGACGAGATCCGCGAGGTGCTGCTGCAGACCGCCGTGCACTGCGGACTGCCCGCCGCCAACCGCGCGTTCGCCATCGCCCGGACGGTGGTGCGGGAGGAGACCATGCCCCAGGAGTGAACACCGCGCGCTCGCCCGGCGAGGCAAGATGGGGGCATGAAGTTCATCAAGAAGTCCCACTCCTGCGTCCGCCTGGAGAAGGACGGCGGCGTGCTCGTCATCGACCCCGGCATGTTCACCGAGGAGGACGCCCTCGCGGGGGCGGACGCCGTCCTGGTCACCCACGAGCACCCCGACCACTTCGACGAGGCCCGGCTGCGCACGGCACTGGAGGCGAACCCGGGGGCCGAGATCTGGACCCTGGCCGCCGTCGCCGACACGCTCTCCGCCGCCTTCCCCGGCCGCGTGCACACGGTCGGCAACGGCGACGCCTTCTCCGTCGCCGGGTTCGACGTCCAGGTGCACGGCGAGCTGCACGCGGTGATCCACCCGGACATCCCGCGGGTCACCAACGTCGGCTACCTGGTCGACGGCCGCGTCTTCCACCCCGGTGACGCGCTCACCGTCCCGCAGTACGCCACGGTCGAGACGCTGCTGCTGCCGGTGCAGGCGCCCTGGAGCAAGCTCTCCGAGGTGATCGACTACGTCCGCGAGGTCAAGCCGCAGCGGGCCTACGACGTGCACGACGCGCTGCTCACCGACCTGGCCCGGCCGATCTACGACCGGCAGATCGGCGCCCTCGGCGGCGCCGAGCACCTGCGGCTCGCCTCCGGGGACTCGGCCGAGCTGTGACCTTCGCCGCGTGGGACGGCACGGCCGTGCCGTCCCACGCGGGACTGTCGGACCCAGCCGGTAGCGTGGTCCCATGCGTATCGCCACCTGGAACGTGAACTCGATCACCGCCCGTCTCCCCAGGCTGCTGGCCTGGCTCGAGACCAGCGGCACGGACGTGCTGTGCCTTCAGGAGGCCAAGGTCGCCGAGGCGCAGTTCCCCTTCGAGCAGCTGCGCGAGGCGGGCTACGAGGCCGCCGTCAACGCCACGGGCCGGTGGAACGGCGTGGCGATCCTCTCCAGGGTCGGCCTGGAGGACGTCGTCAAGGGCCTGCCGGGCGACCCGGGCTACGAGGGCGTCGAGGAGCCGCGCGCGATCTCGGCGACCTGCGGCCCCGTGCGGGTCTGGTCGGTGTACGTGCCCAACGGCCGCGAGGTCGGGCACCCGCACTACGCCTACAAGCTCCAGTGGTTCGAGGCGCTGCGGGCCGCGGTGGCCGGAGACGCGCAGGGGAGCCGCCCGTTCGCCGTGATGGGCGACTACAACGTGGCCCCCGCCGACGAGGACGTCTTCGACGTGGCGGCCTTCGAAGGGCTCACCCACGTCACCCCGGCGGAGCGGGCGGCGCTCGCCGCGCTGCGGGAGACCGGGCTCGAGGACGTGGTGCCGCGGCCGCTCAAGTACGACCGCCCCTACACCTACTGGGACTACCGCCAGCTGGCCTTCCCCAAGAACCGCGGCATACGGATCGACCTGGTCTTCGGCAACCAGGCGTTCGCCAAGGCGGCCAAGGACGCGTACGTCGACCGTGAGGAGCGCAAGGGCAAGGGCGCGTCCGACCACGCGCCGGTCGTGGTCGACCTCGAGGTCTGACCCGAGCTCCATGGGGCCGCGTCCGGCCCGCGCGCCCCATGGTCAGGGGCCGGGGCCGGTGCCAGTCTGGGAGACATGAACCTTCCCTTCCTGGACCACTGGCGCAAGAAGCACGGTCCGTCCCGGGGAACGGCGTTGCTCGCGGGCGGGCCCGGCCGGGGGACCGGCGGGAGCGCGGGCGACCTCGCGGCGGCCGGCGCGATCGCCGAGCTGCTCGCCGAGTGCGAGCTGCTGCGCGCGCACGCCGCGGGGGAGGGCGTCGCACTCGACGACACCCCGGCGTCCCTGGAGGCGCTCGACCAGCTCGCGCCCCGCTGGCGCGACGACGAGGAGACGGTCCTGCGGCTGGGCAACGACGCGGGGCTGTACCTCGGCAGCGTCGTGGTGCGCACGGTGCCGGGTGCCGTGTGGGAGATCTGGCCCGACGGGCGGCCGGTGGTCCGGCTCGCCTCCGGACGCGAGCTGGACGTCGTCGAGGCGGGCCGTGACTGGGCGACGGACGGCGCCCCGGAGCTGTGCCACGTCTACGCCGAGGCCGCCGAATCCTGACGCCCCCGCACCCGCGTCCCACCGCCCGCCCCGTCGCCCCCCCGGCTGGGCTCTCCCGCGCGGTCGCGCCGAGGCGGTGTCCGAAGTGCGTGTCTCCGTCACTTATCGACCGGTCCCGGATAGTTTACGGACCTGACGACACGGCGATGAGCAATGGGGCTGGGCATGGCCTTCGATCCTCTGATCGAGCCTTTGATCGAACTGCGGGGCGTCAACAAGCACTACGGCGACCTGCACGTCCTCCAGGACATCAACCTGACCGTCTCCCGCGGGGAGGTTGTCGTGGTCATCGGCCCGTCCGGGTCGGGCAAGTCCACCCTGTGCAGGGCGATCAACAGGCTGGAGAGCGTCGAGTCCGGCGCCATCCACCTCGAGGGCCGCCCCCTCCCCGAGGAGGGCAAGGCGCTCGCAGGACTGCGCGCCGAGGTCGGGATGGTGTTCCAGTCGTTCAACCTCTTCGCCCACAAGACGGTCCTGCAGAACGTGTCGCTGGCGCAGATCAAGGTCCGCCGCCGCAAGCGCGAGGACGCCGACCGGCGCTCGCGGGAGCTGCTGGAGCGGGTGGGCCTCGCCGCCCACGCCGACAAGTACCCCGCCCAGCTCTCCGGCGGCCAGCAGCAGCGCGTGGCCATCGCCCGCGCCCTGGCCATGGAGCCCACCGCCCTGCTCTTCGACGAGCCGACCTCCGCCCTCGACCCGGAGATGATCAACGAGGTGCTCGAGGTCATGCGGCAGCTGGCCAACGAGGGCATGACCATGGTGGTGGTCACCCACGAGATGGGCTTCGCCCGCTCCGCCGCCAACCGCGTCGTCTTCATGGCCGACGGGAAGATCGTCGAGGACCGCCCGCCCGAGGAGTTCTTCACCGACCCGCACAGCGAGCGGGCCAAGGACTTCCTGTCCAAGATCCTCAAGCACTGACCGGGGCCGCGCCATGAAGAACCCCGCACGCCGCACGCCCGCCCGGCCCCCGCGGACCGCCGTCCGCGCCCTCCTCGCCGCCGCCCTGCTCCTCGCCGCGGCCGCCTGCGGCAAGGACGGCAGCCCGCCGGTGAAGGGCCCGGCCCAGGACAAGCTCCCCACCTACACCGTGAACGAGGACTTCCAGCTGCCCGACTCGCCCACCTGGGTGCGGGCCGAGCGCCGCGGGTACTTCGTCGTCGGGGCCAAGGAGGACCAGCCCTTCCTCGGCGAACGGGACCCGGCCACCGGCGAGTTCACCGGCTTCGACATCGAGATCGCCCGCATGATGTCCGCCTCCCTCGGGCTCGACCCGGACCGCATCCAGTTCAAGACCATCGCCTCCGCCAACCGCGAGACGGCGCTGCAGAACGGCCAGGTCGACTTCTACGTCGGCACGTACACCATCAACGACAACCGCAAGAAGCTGGTCGGCTTCGCCGGGCCGTACTACATGGCCGGCCAGGGCCTGCTGGTCCGCAAGGACGAGCAGGAGATCAAAGGCCCCGAGGACCTCGCCGGCAAGCGGGTCTGCTCGGCGTCCGGCTCCACGCCCTACCAGCGGATCAGGGACGACTTCCCCGAGGCCGACCTGGTCGCCTACGACTCCTACTCGGTCTGCGTCGACAACCTGCTGACCTATCAGGTCGACGCGGTGACCACCGACGACGCCATCCTCATCGGCTACGCCGCGAAGGTCCCCGAGGAGCTGAAGGTGGTGGGCAAGCCCTTCTCCGAGGAGCCCTACGGCATCGGCGTCCCCCGGGAGGACAACGCGCTGCGGTTCGCGCTCGACGACGCCCTGGAGGAGCGGCAGAAGAACGGCGACTGGAAGCGGGCGTACGAGGCCACCCTCGGCCTGTCCGGGGTGCCGGCGCCCCAGCCGCCCCCCATCGACCGTTACCCGGCGGGCTGACGAGGACCGGAACCTGACGTGAACGTACTGATCGACAACTTCTCCACCTACGGCGAGGGCTTCCTCGGCACCGTCGAACTCACCTTCTTCGCCTCGCTGCTCGCCCTCGTGCTGGGCTTCCTGATGGCCTCCTTCCGGGTCGCCCCGGTCGGCTCGCTCAGGGTGATCGGCACGGTGTGGGTGACGGTGCTGCGCAACACCCCGCTGACCCTGCTGTTCTTCGCCGTCCTGCTGGGCCTGCCCCGCTTCGGGCTGGTGCTGCCCTTCACCGTCTTCGCGGTGCTGGCGCTGGGCTGCTACACCTCGGCGTTCATCTGCGAGGCGCTGCGCTCGGGCATCAACACCGTGCCGCGCGGACAGGGCGAGGCGGCCCGCAGCCTCGGCATGACGTTCGGCCAGACCCTGTCGCTCGTCATCCTGCCGCAGGCCTTCCGCACCGTCATCCCGCCGATCGGCTCCACCCTGATCGCCCTCGCCAAGAACTCCGCCATCGCGGGCGCGTTCAGCGTCACCGAACTGCTCGGCGTGTACAAGACGCTCGGCGAGCTCGGCTACGACGTCGTGTGGACGTTCGTGTGGATCGCCGTCGGCTACCTGATCATCACCCTCGCCATCAGCGCGCTCTTCAACGTGCTGGAGCGCAAGTGGGGAGTGCCCCGATGACCTCGACCGCGCAGGCCGAGAACACGCCCACCGCCCTCTACGACATCCCGGGCCCCAAGGCACGCGCCCGTCACCGTCTCTACGGGGCGGCGGCCACCCTGGTGATCCTGGCGCTGCTCGGCTGGCTGGTGTACCTGCTGGTGGACACCGGGCAGTTCGAGGCCGCCAAGTGGACGCCGTTCCAGTACAAGGGCATCCAGGAACTGCTGCTGCGCGGCCTGGGGAACACCCTCAAGGCCTTCGCCATCGCCGCGGTGCTCTCGCTCCTGCTGGGCGTGGTGCTCGCGATGGGGCGGCTGTCCGACCACCGGGCGCTGCGCTGGGTCTCCACCCTGCTGGTGGAGTTCTTCCGGGCCATGCCCGTACTGGTGATGATCTTCTTCGTGTTCGTGGCGCTCGAGGTGCGCCCGCTGCCCGCGCTGGTCACCGGCCTGACCCTCTACAACGGCTCGGTGCTCGCCGAGGTCTTCCGCTCAGGCGTCAACTCGGTGGACCGGGGCCAGCGGGAGGCCGCGTACGCGCTCGGCATGCGCAAGTCGCAGGTGATGACCCACGTGCTGGCGCCGCAGGCCGCGCGGGCCATGCTGCCCTCGATCATCAGCCAGCTGGTGGTCGCCCTGAAGGACACCTCGCTGGGCTTCCTGATCACCTACGAGGAGTTTCTGCACGCCGGGAAACTCATCGCGTCGAACCTTGACTATGATTTGCCTTTCATCCCCGTGGTCCTGGTGATCTCGCCGGTCTACATCGGGATGTGCATGTTGCTCTCCTGGTTCGCCGGGTGGGTCGCCCGGCGCCAGCGGCGCAACCCGAAGACCGAGGCCGTCGACGTGGCCCCGGACCGACCGGGACCGCTGCTGCCGGGCGAGGCCCCGCCCACGGCCGACAGGCCGTAGGGAGCGGCGGCTCACAGGGCACCCCTGGATCCGCCCGGCAGCAGCCGGAGATCACTGCTCGCGCGGTGCCGGACCGTCCGCAAGGCGGTCCGGAACGGGCGAGGAGAAGGTCAGCTGCGCGCCGGCCGGATCCGAGCCCGGCCGCCCGGCACCGGACCCGTTCAGGGCGCCCGGTGTCACGAACCCGCCCGGTGCTTGGGCTGCGCCTGCAGGGCCTTGACCGCGGGGGCCGACTGCGCCGCCTTGGTCACGTCGCCCACCAGTTCGACGACGTCCGCGCCGTAGGCGGCCGAGTTCACCACCTTGAGCAGCAGGACGAACGAGCCGCCGTCGTACTTGCGCGCCAGCTTCTCGTGGTTGCGGGCCAGGTAACGGGTGGCCGCCTGGTTGGTGATGGCGCGCTGGCCGCAGAAGAGGAACACCGGCCGCGCCCCCTTGCCCTGGCCCGCCGTCAGCCGGGCCAGCAGCACGTACTCCTCCGTGCCGGGCTCCATCCGGTAGCGCTCGGTGCCGATCTGGAAGGCGCTGCGGTCCGGACCCGCGTCCGGCTCGGTGTTGATCCGCACCCCGGGCAGCAGCGAGTGCAGGTGCGCCGCCAGTCGCCGGTTGGCGCCCGGCCCGCCGACGCAGAACTCGGTCCGCTCGCCGAAGCTCTGCTGCGCCGCGTCGTGCGCCACCAGCTGCGCGTGGGCGTTGCACTCCCGCACGACCGCGGCGAGTTCCAGCAGCGCGAAGGCGTCGTGCCGCACCACGGTGAGCTCCGGACCGGCCCCCGGGTCGCGGTTGACGACCAGCAGCGACTCCGCGTTGTCGGGCAGACCGAAGAAGGCCTGCTTGCGGCGCAGACGGCGCTCGGCGAGGCGGCCGCGGAGCAGCCAGCCCAGTGCCGTGCCCGCGCAGAGGGCGACCACGGCGAGGACGAGGTACAGCACGACGTTGTTCATGGGCGCGCAGCCTAGCGGGCGTCCATCTGGCGTTCGAGCGCGCCTCTGAAGTGTGCACGGCAATTTGGGCTAGGCTGCGGCGATTACCGATGACCGGAGGTAAAGGTGCGTCTTTCCGTCACACCCCAGCCCGTCACACGGAACCGGACCGGAGCGCCGGGAGCGCCCGGAGCACGACGGCGCACAAGGGGTGCGATCCTGGCGGTCTCGGCCGCCCTCGTCTCCTCGCTCACCGTCGCCGCCCCGGCCCACGGCTCGCCGGCCGGCCCGCCGGGCGGCCACAGCCCCGCCAAGACACCGGTGGCCACCGGCTACGGCGGAGCCGTCTCCAGCGTCGACGCCGACGCCACCGCCGCAGGGCTGGAGATCCTCAGGAAGGGCGGCAACGCGGTCGACGCCGCGGTCGCCACGGCCGCCGCGCTCGGCGTCACCGAGCCGTACTCCGCCGGCGTCGGCGGAGGCGGCTACTTCGTGCTCTACGACGCCCGCTCCCGCAGCGTGCACACCCTGGACGGGCGGGAGACCGCGCCGCTGAGCGCGGGGAGCGACCTGTTCCTGGAGGCCGGCAAGCCCGTCCCCTTCGCGGAGGCCGTCACCAGCGGGCTGAGCGTCGGCACTCCGGGCACCCCCGCCACCTGGGAGAAGGCCCTGGAGAAGTGGGGCAGCAAGCGGCTGTCCGGCGTCCTCGCGCCCGCCGAGAGGCTGGCCCGTGACGGCTTCACGGTCGACGAAACGTTCCGCTCGCAGACGGCCGCCAACGAGACCCGCTTCCGTAACTTCCCGGCCACCACGGAGCTCTTCCTGCCCGGCGGGCGGCTGCCCGAGGTGGGATCCACCCTCAAGAACCCCGACCTGGCCCGCACCTACGCCCGGATGGCCCGGGAGGGCGCCGCCGTCATGTACCGCGGCCCGATCGCCGAGGACGTCGTCGAGACGGTCAACCACCCGCCGGTGGACCCCGCCTCGGACTACCGCGCACGGCCCGGACAGCTCTCGCAGCGGGACCTGACGCGCTACCGCGTCAAGGAGCAGGCGCCCACGGCCGTCCGCTACCGCGGGCTCACGGTCCACGGCATGGCGCCCTCCTCGTCCGGCGGCACCACCGTCGGCGAGGCCCTCAACATCCTGGAGCGCACCGACCTCTCCCGCGCGAGCCAGGCGCAGTACCTGCACCGCTTCGTCGAGGCGAGCCGCATCGCCTTCGCCGACCGCGGCCGCTGGGTCGGCGACCCCGCCTTCGAAGACGTGCCGACCCGTGAACTGCTCTCCCAGGAGTTCGCCGACTCCCGCGCCTGCCTGATCAAGGACGACGCGGTGCTCACCAGCCCCGTCGCCCCCGGCGACCCGCGTCACCCCGCGGCCTGCGCCGCGGGCGGGCAGGCCGCCCCCACCACCTACGAGGGCGAGAGCACCACCCACCTGACGGTCGCCGACAAGTGGGGCAACGTCGTCGCCTACACGCTCACCATCGAGCAGACCGGCGGCAGCGGCATCACCGTGCCGGGGCGCGGCTTCCTGCTGAACAACGAGCTGACCGACTTCTCCTTCGCCCCGGCCAACCCGGCCGTGCACGACCCGAACCTGCCCGGCCCGGGCAAGCGGCCCCGCTCCTCGATGTCCCCGACGATCGTGCTCGACGGCAAGGGCAGGCCGGTGCTGGCGCTCGGCTCGCCGGGCGGCGCGACCATCATCACCACCGTCCTGCAGACCCTCACCGGCGTCGTCGACCGGGGACTGCCGCTGGTGGACGCCATCGCGGCCCCCCGCGCCAGCCAGCGCAACGCGGCCCGCACCGAACTCGAACCCGGCCTGTACGACAGCGCGCTGCGCGCCGAACTCGAGGCCATCGGCCACGTGTTCAGCCGCAACCCGGAGATCGGCGCGGCCACCGGCGTGCAGCGGCTGCCCGACGGCCGCTGGACCGCGGCCGCGGAGACCGTCCGCCGGGGAGGCGGCTCGGCCATGGTGGTGCGCCCGGCCGGCTGACCGCTGACCACTGCCGCGAACGGGGTCCGGCCGCGCCCGACGGCCGCGGCCGGACCCCGGCGGACCCACCGGGCGCACACCGCACGCGCCGCCCGGCACACGACAGGCGCCGCCCGGCTGCAGCCGGGCGGCGCCTGCGGTCCGAGGGCCTGCCGCGGTCAGGAACCCGTTCCGCCGGAGCCGCCGAAGGGAGGCTCCGGCGGGGCGTCGCCGTCCGCGGCGGTCGAACCGGCGCTCTCCACCGTGAACGCCAGGCGGTCGTTCTCACCGACCTCCACCACGACCCGCCCACCGCCGGACAGTCGGCCGTCCAGCAGCATCCGGGACAGCTCGTTGTCCACCTCGCGCTGGATGGTGCGGCGCAGCGGACGCGCGCCGTACTCCGGCTGGTGGCCGTGGCGCGCCAGCCAGTCCACCGCCTGGTCGGTGAACCGCACCGTGACGTCCTGCGCGTGCAGCCGCCGGCGGGTGCGCTCCAGCATCAGATCGGTGATCTGCCGCAGCTGCACGTCGGTGAGCTGACGGAACACCACGATCTCGTCGATCCGGTTGAGGAACTCCGGCCGGAAGTGCTGCCGCAGCGGCCGCAGCACCCGCTCCCGTCGCGCCTCCTCGTCCACGGCGGCGTCCGCGGCGGTGAAGCCCAGGGCGCCGCCGCCCCGGACGATCGCCTCGGAACCCAGGTTCGAGGTCATCACGATCACCGTGTTGGTGAAGTCGACGGTGCGGCCCTGCGAATCCGTCAGCCGGCCGTCGTCCAGGACCTGGAGCAGGATGTTGAAGACGTCCGGATGGGCCTTCTCCACCTCGTCGAGCAGCAGCAGCGAGTACGGGTGCCGCCGCACCACCTCGGTGAGCTGACCCGCCTCCTCGTGCCCGACGTAGCCGGGCGGGGCGCCGACCAGACGGCTCACCGTGTGGCGCTCCTGGTACTCGCTCATGTCCAGCCGGACCATCCGCTCCTCGCTGCCGAACAGTGCCTCCGCCAGCGCCCGCGCCAGCTCCGTCTTGCCGACGCCGGTCGGGCCGAGGAAGAGGAAGCTGCCGATCGGCCGGTCCGGGCCGGCCAGCCCGGCGCGGGCCCGCAGCACGGCGTCCGCGACCACCTTCACGGCCTCGTCCTGGCCCACCACGCGCTCGTGCAGGTGCTCCTCCAGGTGCAGCAGCCGGTCCTTCTCCTCGGCCGTCAGGCTGGCCACCGGGATGCCCGTCTGCCGGGAGACGACCTCGGCGATCGACTCCACGGTGACCACCAGGTTCTGCCCCTCGTCGGGCTGCTCGTCCTGGCCGGCCGCCTCGATGCGCGCGCGGACCTCCTCGATCCGGTCGCGCAGCCGCGTCGCCTCCTCGTACTGCTCGGCGGCGACCGCCTGGTCCTTGTCGCGGGTCAGCTGCTCCGCCTCCCGCTGGAGCGCCCGCACGTCGGTGCCCCGGCCCCGCGAACGCAGCCGGACCCGGGCCCCGGCCTGGTCCATCAGGTCGATCGCCTTGTCGGGCAGGAACCGCTCGGTGAGGTAGCGGTCGGAGAGCTCCACCGCCGCCACCAGCGCCTCGTCGGTGTACCGCACCTGGTGGTGCGCCTCGTAGCGGTCGGCGAGGCCGCGCAGGATCTCGATCGCGTCGGCCACCGACGGCTCGGGCACCATCACCGGCTGGAAGCGGCGGGCCAGCGCCGCGTCCTTCTCGATCCTCCGGTACTCCTCCAGCGTGGTGGCGCCCACCACGTGCAGCTCGCCGCGGGCCAGGGCGGGCTTGAGGATGTTGCCCGCGTCCATCCCGCCGCTCTCACCGCCGCCTCCCGCGCCGACCACCGTGTGCAGCTCGTCGATGAAGACGACCAGTTCGTTCGGGTGGGAGCGGATCTCGTCGATGATCCCGTTGAGCCGCTCCTCGAAGTCGCCGCGGTAGCGGGTGCCCGCCACCACGCCGGACACGTCCAGGGCGACCACCCGGCGTCCGGCGAGCACGTCGGGGACGTCGTCGTCCGCGATCCGCTGGGCGAGACCCTCCACGATCGCGGTCTTGCCGACGCCGGCGTCGCCGATCAGCACCGGGTTGTTCTTGCCGCGCCGGGAGAGGACCTCGACGGTCTGCTCGATCTCCTCCTCCCGCCCGATCACCGGGTCGATCCGGCCCTGCCGGGCGAGCTCGGTGAGGTCGCGGCCGTAACGGTCCAGGTTCGGAGTGTTCATGCCGTGCTGCGGCTGCTCGGGATGGCGCCGCACGGCGGTGGAGCCGGCCGGGACCCGGCCTCCCGCGGCGGCCGACGACTCCTGGCCCTCCGGCGGGGGAGTGGGCGCGAAGCGGGCCGTGCCGAGGATGTGGCCGGCCGCCGAGTCGGGGTTCTCGGCCAGCGCGCTCAGGACGTGCTCGGGGCCGATGTAGCCGTCGCCGCGGCTGCGGGCCAGCTCGTGCGCGTCCAGCAGGGCGCGCTTGACGGCCGGGGTCATCGCCACCGACGCCGGCGGGGTCTCGTCGCCCACGGGCGCGGCGGCGCGGCTGTCGATGTCCGCCGCCAGCTCGTCGGGGTCCGCGCCCGCGCGGGCGATCAGGCTGCGGGTCGGCTCGATGGCCAGGGCGGCGCGCAGCAGGTGCTCGGTCTCCAGGTCGCGGCTGCCGTGCTCGGCGGCGTAGGCGGCCGCGGCGCGGACCAGGTCCTGGGCGGGGCGGCTCATCAGACGGCCGATGTCCACGCGCCGTGGCGGGGCGCCCTCGCCGCCGCCCTGGCCCGGGGAGCCGCCGCCGGACCCCCTGGCCGACGGAGCGGGACCGAAGAGTCCGCTGCTGAACAGGCGTGCGAAGAACTCTGCGAAGGGGTCCGAGCCGTAGCCCTGCGGACCCGGGAATCCGCTGGTCATCAGCCATCCGTTTCGGCGCGCCCCCTGTACCGCGCGGGCGCACGAGGTCGACAGTCCGTGCGCCCGCCGGGTGCCCCTGGGGCAGGTGGCTACACCTCGGCCGGACGGTGCCGGCCGCACGGGGCGCGCGGGCGACCGGCTGCTCCGGGGCCGTCACCGCCCGCGACCGGAGGATCACGTGGCTCGCGGCGGAAAACTCGGCGTAGCCCGGGCGTAACACGGCTGGTGTTCGCTTCGGACCGGACAGTTCCGGACCCACGGCGGTGAGGGGATCGCGGCATGGTGGTGCAAGAACTCCCGGTGCCGGTCGGGGACTTCGCCGGATACCTGGGCGGACTCCTGGGCCGCGTCGACCCGCGGGCCGGTTGGTGCGGCGTCTTCTGGCGGCGCGATCCGGACGGTATGCGCGCGTGCGTCGAGGGGCGTGAGGTGCCGCCCTGGGACGTCGTCGAGGACCTGCTGCACGACCTCGCCGCCGCCCACGGGGCCCCGGCCGCGGACCGGGAGCGCGGCACCGCCCGCGCCCTGCACGCGCGGGCCGCGGCCGCGTACGATGCGCGGCCCGGAGGACGGGAGGCCCTGCGGGACCGGCTGGAGACCACCCTGCGCGAGGAACGGGAGGCCGCAGAGCGGCTGGAGACGCTCCGGCGTCCCGTCGCGCCGGCCGGGGACGCGCGGGCCGCGGAGGCGCTGCGCGCGGACCTCGCGTGGGCGCGGGCCGATCACGAGCGGGCCGTCGCCAGGGCCGCGGAGTTACGGGACCGGCTGGAGGCCCTGGCCGCGGCGCGGCGCGCCTCGTGGGAGACCGGCGGCCCGCGGGGCCGCCCCGCGCAGGAGCCGCCTGCGCAGGGGCACCGCGCCCAGGGGCTCGCGCCGCAGGGCCTTCCGCTGCGGGGCCTGCCCGCGCAGGGGCGGTACCGGGCGCGGACGGAGGAGTCCGGACCGCGGCCGGAACCCGGAGCGGCCGGGCACGGCGCGGAGCCCGTGCGGCGGCCGGAACCGGGGGTGACCGGGCACGGCGCGAAGCCCGAACGGCGGCCGGAACCCGGGGCGGCGTACGGCCCGGCGGCCGGTGGTGACGGGTCCGGCGAGGATGCCACGGCCGGCAAGCGGCAGAAGAGGAAGCGTCCTCGTGGCAGTGCCCGGTTCGCCGGGATGCCGACGGAACCGGAAGCGCCCACCGGCTCCGCGGCGCCGGCTCTCCCCGGCGTCCTCGCGCCCGTGCCGGAACCGGCCCCCGACGCGGTGCCGCGGGGCGCGCGGTTCGCGGGCGCGGCCGACCAGCCGGGAGGCGCCCGGCGCGAGCCCGCGGAACCGGACGCCGAGGACCGGGCGGCGGTGACCGAGGGCGTGGCGCGACTGCTGCGGTTGCGCGGTCAGGGCCGTTCGGGGGAGGCGCACGCGCTGCTGGCGGAGATGGCGCGGTGGCCGGTCTCCCGCCTCCCCCTGGCCGCCGAATGGCTGGAGGGGTCGGGCGGCGAGGCCGAGTGGGCCACGCTGCTGTGGGAGGCGTCGTCCCTGCCCGTGCCGCGCCTGGTGCCGGTCGCCGACGCGCTCGCGGCGGCGGGCCGGCCGGACGACGGGGAGCGGGTGCTGCGGCAGGGCGTGGCCCGTCCCGCCGAGGAGATGGCGGACGCGGTGGCGGCCCTGTGCGACGCGCGGCGCGACAGGGAGGTGCGGCTGCTGATGGACGCGTACGTGCGCACCCGGGTGCCCGCCGAGGCGGCGCGCTGCGCGGCGGGGAATCCGGCGCGGATGGTCCCGTTGCTGCTGGAGGCGGCGCGCGGGGTGTCGCAGGACCGCTACTGGGACGTCGTCCACGCGCTGCGGGTCGCGGGGGTAGGGGGCGCGTAGCCCCCGGGCCGGCCCCTCACGGGGGCGCACGGGCGCCCGTTTCCGGTGCGGCGGGGTGCGGGGCGGATGCCGTGCCGGCGGCGGACGGGACCCGTCGCCCGGCTTACCGTCGGTGCCGCGCGGCACCGTCGCCCGAGCCGCAGGCGCGCGGGATCCGTCGCCCGAGCGCCGCAGGCCCATCGGCACTCGCTGCCCGCGACAGCCCGGGTGACGGCGCGGGCCGCGCCCCCGGCTGGGGACGCGGCCCGCGCGGGTCACGGCCGGTGGAGGGAGGCCTCGCACTCCTCCCGTGACGCGGGGCCGAACACCCGGGTCCAGCCGGCCGGGACCTCACGCCAGTCCGGCCACAGCGAGCGTTCCCCGCGGTCGTTGACCAGGACCCAGAACGGCGTCGGGGCGTCGAACGGGGAGGGGATGTCGGTCGCGCTCACGCGTCGAGCTCCTTCAGCCGGGCGGAGACCACCGCGGCCACCGCGTCCAGGTGGCGGCCCTGGGTGATCAGCGGGTGGGTGCAGTCGAGGTCCAGGTTGCGGACCTCGCCGCCGACGTGCGGACGCCAGGACTCCCAGGTCAGCCAGTCCTCCGCGCGCGGGGCCGCGGCGGTGAAGAACAGCAGGTCGCCCTCGTACCGCCGGTGGACGTGCTCGCGCATCAGCCGCGCGTTGTGCGGCACGATGTCGACGATCCGGTTCAGCGTGACGTCGGAGAGGCCGCCCAGCGGGCTGCCGAGCCGGGCCAGCGTGGCGACCACGTCGTCCTTGGTGGCCTCCACGGTCCGCTCCAGGCCCGCCATCCGCAGCACCGCGGTGAGCGCGTCGCCCTCCTCCGGCGCGGGCCGCTCCCGCCACTGCTCGGCGGGGAACGCGTCGAGCAGCGCCAGCAGGTCGACCTCCTCGCCGGCCTCCTGAAGCAGCACCGCCATGGTCTGCGCCAGCGCGCCGCCGACCGACCAGCCCATCAGCCGGTACGGCCCGTGCGGCCGCACCGCGCGGATCCGGCCGACGTACTCGGCGGCCAGTTCCTCCAGCGACGCGGGCAGCGGGCCGCCCTCCAGCAGCCCGGGCGCCTGCACGCCGTACACCGGCCGGTCGGGGCCCAGCCGCGCGGGAAGCCCCGCGTAGCACCAGGCGATGCCGCCCGCGGGATGCACCACGAACAGCGGCGGCAGGTCACCGTCGGGGCGCAGCGGCAGCACCACGTCCAGCGCGTCCGAGGAGGCCGGACGGGCGCTGTCCAGCCGGGCGGCGAGCGCCGCGGGCGTCGGCGAGGCGAACAGCGAGCCGAGGGTGAGCTCCGCGCCGAACTCCTCGCGGATCCGCCCCACCAGACGGATCGCCAGCAGCGAGGAGCCGCCCAGGTCGAAGAAGGTGTCGTCGGCGCCCACCTCGCCCAGCCCCAGCACCTCGGCGAAGATCCGGGCCATCGCCTCCTCGCGGGCCACCGTCGGCCGGCGGCCACCGGAAGGCTCATGGACCGGGACCGGCAGGGCGCGGCGGTCCAGCTTGCCGTTGGGCGACAGCGGGAACTCCTCCAGCGCCACCACGGCCGTCGGCACCATGTGCTCCGGCAGCGTCAGCGCCACCGCCTCGCGCACCGCGAGCGGGTCGGCCGCGCCGGTGACGTAGCCGACCAGGCGCTGGTCGCCCGGGCGGTCCTCGCGGACCAGCGCGCAGGCGCCGTCCACCCCGTCCTGGGCGGCCAACGCGGCCTCGATCTCGCCCAGTTCGATGCGCTGGCCGCGCAGCTTCACCTGGTGGTCGGTGCGGCCCAGGTACTCGACCCCGCCGTCCGCGCGCCACCGCGCCAGGTCGCCGGTGCGGTACATCCGCTCGCCGGGCGGGCCGAACGGGTCGGCGACGAACCGTGAGGCCGTCAGCTCCGGGCGTCCCAGGTAGCCGTCGGCCAGCTGGGCGCCGGCCAGGTAGAGCTCGCCGGGAACGCCGGGCGGGCAGGGCTGGAGCGCCGCGTCCAGGACGTACAGCCGGGTGTTCCACACCGGGGCGCCGATCGGCACCGGCCCCTCGTCGCCCGGCAGCACCTCGTGGTACGAGACGTCCACCGCGGCCTCGGTGGGGCCGTACAGGTTGTGCAGCCGCACCCCGGGCAGCCGGCCGGCGAAGGCGCGCGCGGTGTCCCTCGGGAGCGCCTCGCCGCTGCAGAACACCTGGCGCAGCGTGGAGCCCACCGTGGCGGCCGACGGCTCGGCCAGGAACAGCTGGAGCATCGAGGGCACGAAGTGGCAGGTGGTGACCTTCTCCTCGTTGATCAGCCAGGTCAGGTAGGCCGGGTCCCGGTGACCGCCGGGCTCGGCCACCACCAGCGTCGCGCCCACCCGCAGCGGCCAGAAGAACTCCCACACCGACACGTCGAAGGAGGCGGGCGTCTTCTGCAGCACCCTGTCGCCGGGGCCCAGCGGGTACGCGTGCTGCATCCACCGCAGGCGGTTGTCGATCGCCGAGTGCGGCACCACGACGCCCTTGGGACGGCCGGTGGAGCCGGAGGTGTAGATGACGTAGGCCGGGTGCGAGGGCGTCAGCGCCCGGGCCGGGTCGCAGGCCGGGTGGGCGGACAGGTCCAGGCCGTCGAGCACCACCAGCGGGGTGGCCACGTCGGAGAGCAGCCGCCGGTCGTGGTCGGTCACCGCGCACACCGGCGCGGCGTCCTCGAGCATGTCGGTCAGCCGCCGGGCCGGGTGGTCGGGGTCCAGCGGCAGGTAGGCGGCGCCCGCCTTCACCACGGCCAGCAGCGCGGTCACCAGCTCCAGCGAGCGGGGGAGCGCCACCCCGACCACCTTGCCGGGGCCCGCGCCCCGCTCGATCAGGTGGCGGGCCAGCCGGTTGGCGCGGGCGTTGAGCTCGGCGTAGGTGAGCGTCGTGCCGTCGAAGACCAGGGCGGGGGCGTCCGGGGTGCGGGCGGCCTGCGCCTCGATCGGGCCGATCAGCGTGGTCGGCGGGAGCTCCTGTGCGGTGTCGTTGAAGTCCCTTACCACCAGGTCGAGTTCGTGCGGCAGGGCCACCGGGTGCGCGGCCAGCGGCAGCATGGGGTCGGCGGCCACCAGGCGGTCGAGCAGCGCCAGGAAGCGGTCCTGGTGGAGGGCGACCTCGTCCTCGGAGTAGAGCGCCGGGTTGGCGTCGTGGTCGATCTCCAGGCCGTGCCCGTCGGCGCGGTCGTAGACGTTGACCGTCAGGTCCTCCACCGGCCCGGCGGACAGGCTGCGCAGCCGTGCCGGGGAGCCCGCGAAGTCCACCGCGTAGTCGAAGGGCATGGTGTTGACCATCGGCCCCACCAGCGCGCGCTGTTCGCCCAGCAGCCCCAGGTCGCGGCGGATGTCCTCGTAGCGGTACCGCTGGTGGCGGCGGGCCGCGCGCAGCGCCAGCACCACCTGGCGCACCAGCGCGGCGAAGGTCTGCCGCGGCTCCACGGACACCCGCAGCGGCAGCACGTTCATCACCATGCCGGGCACCCGCAGCGCGACGGAGCCCATGCGGCCCATCAGCGGCACGCCGAGCACCACCTCCTGCCGGTGGGTGGCGCGGGCGGTGTAGAGCGCCTGCGCGGCGATCATCACCTCGGGCCAGGTGGCCTTCAGCGCGGACGCGGTCTCCCGCAGCCGGCCGGTGGCCTCGGGGGAGAGGTGGGCGGTGCGGCGCAGGAAGGTCCGCGAGGGCTGCGCGCCGCGTCCGGCCAGGTGCGGGGCCTCGGGACGGTCGGCCAGCAGCTGCGACCAGTGCGCGCGGTCGGTCTCCAGCGCCTCGCCGGAGCGGTACTCCAGGTCGGCGGCGACCAGCTCGGCCAACGGCCGGAAGGCCGTCGCGGGCGGCTCCTCGCCACGGGCGAAGGCGCTGTACGCCTCCGCGGTGCGGCGGCCCAGCAGGGTGTAGCCGTAGCCGTCCATGACCAGGTGGTGGATGCGCTGGTACCACAGCCAGCGTTCGTCCCCGGTGCGCAGCAGTGCCTGGGCGAACAGCGGCTCCGTGCCGCCGAGGTCGAACGGCCGCGCCAGGTCGGCGCGCATCCACTCCTCGGCGCGCGCGGCCGGGTCGTCGGCGTCCCTGAGGTCGAGCACCTGGAAGGGCAGCTCGACCTCCTCCAGGACGCGCTGGCGCGGCCCCTGCGGCGTCTCCACCAGACGCACGCGCAACGCGTCCGCCTCCCGCACCACCAGCCGCAGGGCACGGGCGAAGAGGTCCGGGTCCAGCGGGCCGTCGATCTCGGCGCACTCGGCCGTGTTCAGCGCCGGGCCGGCGGGATCCAGCGCCTGCGCGTACCACATGCCCGACTGCGCGGCGGTGAGCGGGAGTTCGGGCGGGGAGTCCCCGGTGTGCGCCCCGGTGGGGGTGGGCGTGGCGACGGTCATGAGGCCGCCCCCAGCAGTCGCGCCCAGGCCTCGACGGCGGGCTGCTCCGCGAGGTCGGCGAAGTCGGCGCCGACGCCGTGGTCGCGGCGCCAGCCCTCGAGCAGCGTCATGATGCGGACCGAGTCGAGGCCGTAGTCCACGAGGTTCTCGTCCACCGGGATCTCGGCGGGGTCCTCGCCGAGGCAGTCGGCGACGTCGGCGTGGATCTGGTGCAGGGTGAGGGCCATCGCGCGGATCAGTCCTTCTCGGTCAGCGCGCCCAGCAGCGCGTCGGTGGTGGTGACGGCCGCGCAGCGGCCGGCGGCCCAGCGCAGGGCCATGTCGTGGTCGGCGCGGCTGAAGTCGGCGACGGCGTCGGCGACCAGGTAGGCGCGGATGTCGCGCTGCCAGGCGTCGGCCGCGCTCATCAGCACGCCGATGTGGGCGTAGACGCCGGTGACGATCAGCTCGTCGCGGCCCCACCCGGCCATCAGCTCGGCCAGTTCGGTGCGGACGAAGGCGCTGTACTTCCACTTGCGCAGCAGCGTGTCGCCCGGCGCCGGGGCCACGATCTCCGGGGTGGTCAGCCTCTCGGGGTCGTCGGCGACGCCCGGCCCCCAGAAGTCCAGCTGGAGGCCGCGCTCCTCGGGCGTCTGGCCGCCCTTCTGCGCGGAGTACACGACCGGGACGCCCGCCGCGCGGGCGGCGGCGATCAGCCGGGCCGTGTTGGCGAGCATGCCGGTCAGCGGCTGCTCACCGGCCGGGAAGGACCCGAGGAAGTGGTTCTGCAGGTCGTGCACGAGCAGCACGGCGCGCCGGGGGTCCGCCGTCCAGGAGACGCGGTTGGCGGGCAGCTCGTCCGGTGCGGGCAGCGGGTAGGGGGCGATGGCGGGAAGTGCCATGGGACGTCGAGGGCCTTTCACTGATCCTGGGCGGAGTCCGCGGCTGCCCGCAGCCCCTTCTTGCTGACCTTGCCGACGCCGGTCTGCGGGAACTCGTCGACGAACTCGACGAGGTCGGGCACCTTGAAGGCGGCGATGCCCTGCTCGCGCACGAAGCGCTTGACCGCGACGGACTTCAGCGGCTCGGCGTCCTTGCGCAGGACGACGTAGGCGAGGCTGCGCTCGCCGAGGTACTCGTCGGGAACGGCGACCACGGAGACGTCGTGGACCGACGGGTGGCGCAGGATGACGTTCTCCACCTCCTCCGGGGCGATCTTCTCGCCGCCGCGGTTGATCTGGTCCTTGGCACGGCCCTCGACGACCAGGTGGCCGGTCGGGGTACGGCGCACGATGTCGCCGGTGCGGTAGAAGCCGTCCTCGGTGAAGGACCGCCGGTTGTGCTCGGGCGCCCGCCAGTAGCCGCGGATGGTGTACGGGCCGCGGGTCAGCAGGTGCCCGAACTCGCCCTCGGCGACGTCCTGGTCGTGGTCGTCGACGATGCGGATCTCGTCGGCGGGGGAGATGGGCAGCCCCTGGGTGGAGACGATCGTCTCCAGCGGGTCGTCGAGACGCGTGTAGTTGACCAGCCCCTCGGCCATGCCGAAGACCTGCTGAAGGCGGCAGCCGAGGGCCGGCTCGAAGCGGCGGGCCGCCGCCTCACTGAACTTGGCGCCGCCCACCAGCACCGACCGCAGGCTGGAGAGGTCGTGCGAGGCGGCCGCTGCGGCGTCGGTCCAGACGATCGCCAGCGGCGGGACCAGACCGGTCATGGTGATCCGTTCCCGCTCGACCAGCGGGAAGGTGGTGGCCGGGTCGGTGTTCGGGGACAGCACCACGGTGCCGCCGGCGTAGAACACGCCCAGCCAACCCGGCGAGCTGACCGGGAAGTTGTGGGCGGCGGGCAGCACCACCAGGAACCGGGTGCCGGTGTCCACGGCGCAGATCTCGTTGGAGCCCCACACCGAGTACAGGTAGTCGTCGTGGGTGCGGGGGATCAGCTTGGGCACGCCGGTGGTGCCGCCGGACAGCTGAAGGAAGGCCAGCTCGTGCGGCTCGGGGCCCTCCGGCAGGCCGGCCGGATCGCCGTCCACCTCGGCCAGCGGCGTGTGCTCCCCGGCCTCGCCGACGACGAACACCTCACGCAGCGTGGGCACTTCGCTCTTCACCAGGGTGGCGAGCGCCGCGTGGTCGAAACCGGCGTGCCGGTCGGCGGTGACGTAGGCGACGGCCTCAGTGAAGGAGCAGAAGTAACGGATCTCGCTCTCGCGGTGCGCGGGCAGCGCGAACACCGGCAGGGCGCCGATCCGGAACAGGGCCATGATCACCTGGATGAACTCGGCGGTGTTCGGCAGCTGCACGACCACCCGGTCGCCCTTGGCGATCCCGCGGCCGGCGAATCCGGCGGCCATTCGGTCGACCGCCTCGTCCAGCTCGCGGTACGTCCAGGACCGGCGGGCGGGGGCCGGGTCCACCAGCGCCTCGTGGTCCGGGAGTCGCTCCGCGCGCTCGCGCAGCACGCCGCCGATGGTCTCGCCCCGCCAGTAGCCGGCGGCGCGGTAGCGGTCGGCGAACTCCGCCGGCCAAGTCGGCGCGTCGACGCCGGGCGTGGTGGCGGACCGCGCGGTGGCGGGCTGACGGGCGTCGGTCTCGGTGCTCACAGAGCGGCTCCCACGGCGTTCAGGAAGGTACGGAACTTGGCGGCGGTCTCGGCGGTCTCCGCCTCGGCGGAGGACGCCCCCACGATGCCCGCCCCGGCGAACAGGCGCAGCAGCGCGCCCTCGGCCTCCGCGCAGCGGATGGTGACCACCCACTCGCCGTCGCCGGAGGCGTCCTGCCAGCCGACCATCCCGGTGTAGGCGCCACGGTCGAAGGGCTCGTAACCGGCGATGACCGCGCGGGCCAGGCCGGTGGGGGTGCCGCAGACCGCGGGCGTCGGGTGCAGGGCGGAGGCCAGGTCGAGGGCGGTGGTCCCCGGGTCGGCCAGCTCGCCGGTGACGGTGGTGGACAGGTGCCACATGGCCGCGGTGTTGACCAGGGTGGGGCGCTCGGGCACCTCGATGCGGGAGCAGAACGGGGCCAGCGCCTCACGCACCGCCTCCACCACCACCGCGTGCTCGTGCAGGTCCTTCGGGGACTCCAGCAGACTGTGGGCGCGCCGCACGTCCTCGGCGAGATCGGTGGAGCGCGGCAGCGAACCGGCCAGCGGGTTCGCGGTCAGGGTGGCCCCGCGGCGGGAGACCAGCAGCTCGGGGCTGGCGCCGATCAGGGTGCGGCGCGGGCCGGTGGGCACCGCGAAGGTGTAGCCGCCGGGGTCGCGGCGGGCCAGCCGGCGCAGCATCAGCGGGAGGTCCGGCTCCTGACCGCAGGTCAGCTCCAGGGTGCGGGCCAGCACCACCTTGTCGAACTCCCCGGCGCGGATGCGGGCCGCGGCGTCGGCGACCGCACGGCCGTACGCGGCACCCGAGGGCACCTCGCGCACCTGCCAGTCCCGGCGCGGGCCGTCGGCCACCGGCAGGGCGATCAGCGGGTCCTCGACCAGCGCGGGCGCGGTGCGCAGCGAGGCGGGCACCGCCAGGGCGGGCGGCGCGTCCGGGGAGAACGGCACCGATCCCATGACCACCGCGCCGGGGTCCCCGGTGCGCTCCGGGGCGTCGGCGAGGACCTCGCGCACCCGCTCGGTCAGCGGGCGTGCGTCGTGCGGGACGCGGGCCGCGACGCCCTCGCCGAGCAGGGTGCGGTGCGGGGTGGCGAGGAAGCGGTCGCCGGGACGGTAGGCGTCCAGCAGCGCGGTCGCCGCGCCGAGGGCGGCGGGCGGAGCGGGAAGGACCGTGGACTCTCGCAGGGGGGCGGTCATCACTTCTCCAGTTCGTCGGACGGGGGCGGGCGAGCCCTCGCTGGGCCCCCGGGCGTGTGGGGGAGGGCGGTCGGGGCCTAGGCGCGCAGGGTGGCTCCGCCGTCGACGTACAGGTCGTGCATCGTGATGTGCCGGGCGCGGTCGGAGGCGAGGAACACGACGGCCTCGGCGACGTCCTCGGGGTCGGCGATCCGTCCCAGCGGTATCCCGGTGCGGTGGGCGGCGAGGTCGCCCTCCACCACCCGGCGCGCGGCGGCCTCGGCATCGCCGCCGGCCCACATCCCGCGCTGCATGTCGGTCATGGTGGAGCCGGGGGAGACGGTGTTGCAGCGCACCCCCCGCGCGGCGACCTCCAGGCCCAGGCACTTGGTGAACATCACCGTGGCCGCCTTGGAGGCGGCGTAGGCGGCGAGCCCGGCGCGCGGTATGCCGGCCGCGTTGGAGGCGACGGTGACGATGCTGCCGCGGCCGCGCCCCGTCATCCGCCGGGCGGCGGCCCGCGAGACGTGGAAGACGCCCGTGGTGTTCACGGCGAAGTGGGCGTCCCACTTCTCGTCCGTCAGATCGACCACGGGGGAGGACCACAGCACCCCGGCGACGTTCACCACGACGTCCAGCGGGCCCAGGGTGTCCTCGGCGTGCGCGACGGCGGCGTCCACGGCCGCGGCGTCCCGGACGTCCAGCGCCAGCGAGGTGACCCGGCCGTCGTGCGCGGCGGCGAGCTTCTTCACCTTCGGAGCCTTGAGGTCGGTGGCCAGCACCCGGGCGCCCCGGGCGGCCAACGCCCGCACCACGGCCTTGCCGATGCCCCGTGCCGCCCCGGTCACCAGCGCGGTCCGTCCGGCGAACTCCCGCGCGCCTGGGGCTCCGGCATCCGGGAGAGCGGGTACGTGGGGGGCGGCGGACGGGTGGGACACTGGAGGCTTCCTTCTTCCCGGGGACGGGCCGCCCGGACGGCAGTTGTCCCCGGTGGAGCGTGCGCAGGGGTCACCACCGCTGCGGGCAGCGCAACGAAAGTAAGGTTAGGCTAACCAATGTTCTGGTGGGAAGAGCGCACGGGTACCTGATCCGGCCGTTCCGCGCCCGGCGGGCCCCTCGGAGGCTGGCCCGCAAGGGTGGTGATGTGCGGTGACTCGACGGCTTTGCCGGGATGGTCTTGGCAACGCCCCCGGGGCGTCCTAAGTTCGAGATTCCGGCGGTCGCGTCCGCCCCGGCAGCCCGACCCCGTCCGCCTTGCTCCCGCCCAGCGGTGAGTCCCCGCACCAGAGGCCCTCTGACGTTCCGTCGAAGGAGCAGCTCGTGGCCCACGTCGTACGCGCAGCCCTGGTCCAGGCCACCTGGACCGGCGACACCGAGTCCATGATCGCCAAGCACGAGGAGCACGCCCGTGAGGCGGCCCGGCAGGGCGCCCAGGTCATCGGCTTCCAGGAAGTCTTCAACGCCCCCTACTTCTGCCAGGTCCAGGACCCGGAGCACTACCGGTGGGCCGAACCCGTCCCCGACGGCCCCACCGTGACCCGCATGCGGGCCCTCGCCCGCGAGACCGGCATGGTCGTCGTGGTGCCGGTCTTCGAGGTCGAGCAGAGCGGCTTCTACTACAACACCGCGGTCGTCGTCGACGCGGACGGGACGGTCCTGGGCAAGTACCGCAAACACCACATCCCGCAGGTCAAGGGATTCTGGGAGAAGTACTACTTCAAGCCGGGCAACCTGGGATGGCCGGTCTTCGACACCGCGGTCGGCAAGGTCGGCGTCTACATCTGCTACGACCGGCACTTCCCCGAGGGCTGGCGCCAGCTCGGCCTCAACGGCGCCCAGCTCGTCTACAACCCTTCCGCCACCTCACGCGGGCTCTCCGCCTACCTGTGGCAGCTGGAACAGCCCGCCGCCGCGGTCGCCAACGAGTACTTCGTCGCCGCCATCAACCGGGTCGGCCGGGAGCCCTACGGCGACAACGACTTCTACGGCACCAGCTACTTCGTCGACCCGCGCGGCCAGTTCGTCGGCGACGTGGCCAGCGACAAGGAGGAGGAACTCGTCGTGCGCGACCTCGACCTCGGCCTCATCGAGGAGGTCCGGCAGCAGTGGGCCTTCTACCGCGACCGGCGGCCCGACGCCTACCAGGGACTGGTGCAGCCGTGACGGCGACGGACGAGACGACGGCGGACGGGGCGACGACGGACGGGACGACGGCCGACGGGACGGCCCCGGCCACCGCCGGCGAGGACCAGGGTCCGGCCGGACTGCTCGGCCGGCACCGGGCCGTGCTCCCCGACTGGCTGGCCCTCTACTACGACGACCCGCTGGAGATCGTCCAGGGCGAGGGACGCCGCGTCCGGGACGCCCAGGGCCGCGAGTACCTCGACTTCTTCGGCGGCATCCTCACCACGATGACCGCCCACGCCCTCCCCGAGGTCGCCAAGGCGGTCACCGAACAGGCCGGCCGGCTGCTGCACTCCTCCACGCTCTACCTGAACCGGCCGATGGTCGAACTCGCCGAGCGCATCGCCCGGTTGTCCGGCATCCCCGACGCCCGGGTCTTCTTCACCACCTCCGGCACCGAGGCCAACGACACCGCGCTGCTCCTCGCCACCACCCACCGGCGCAGCAACCAGATCCTGGCCATGCGCAACAGCTACCACGGCCGGTCCTTCTCCACCGTCTCCGTCACCGGCAACCGCGGCTGGTCGCCGACCTCGCTGTCCCCGCTGCAGACCCTCTACGTCCACGGCGGCGTCCGCCACCGCGGGCCCTACGCGCACCTGGACGACGAGGCGTTCACCGCCGCCTGCGTCGCCGACCTGCGCGACCTGCTCGGCCACGTCCGCGCCCCCGCCGCGCTGATCGCCGAACCCGTGCAGGGCGTCGGCGGGTTCACCTCCCCGCCGGACGGGCTGTACGCCGCGTTCCGCGAAGTCCTCGCCGAACAAGGCGTGTTGTGGATCGCCGACGAGGTGCAGACCGGCTGGGGCCGCACCGGCGACCACTTCTGGGGCTGGCAGGCACACGACCGCAACGGCCCGCCCGACATCGTCACCTTCGCCAAGGGCATCGGCAACGGCATGTCGGTCGGCGGCGTGATCGCCCGCGCCGAGATCATGAACTGCCTCGACGCGAACTCCATCTCCACCTTCGGCGGCACCCAGATCACCATGGCCGCCGCCCTCGCCAACCTCGACCACCTGCTCCAGCACGACCTCCAGGGCAACGCCCGCCGGGTCGGCGGCCCCCTCCTGGAGCGGCTGCGGACCGCCTGCTCCGCGCTGCCCGGCGTGCGTGAGGTCCGGGGGCGCGGACTGATGATCGGCATCGAACTCGTCCGGCCCGGCACCGACCTGGCCGACCCCGAGGCCGCCGCGGCCGTCCTGGAGGGCGCCCGCGCGGAAGGCCTCCTCATCGGCAAGGGCGGCGGTCACGACACCAGCGCGCTGCGCATCGCCCCGCCGCTGTCCCTCACGGCCGCCGAGGCGGAGGAGGGAGCGGCGATCCTCGAGCGGGTCCTGCGCCGGGTCGCGGGGTGACATCCGGGGCCTCGCGCCCCGCCGCGCTCCGCACGGTCACCGACCGGCGCCCCGGCCGCGCTCGAGCAGGGGGTGCCCCACGGAAGGAGAGGCACAGCCATGTCCCGCACCGTGATCCGCGGCGGCCTCGTCGTCACCGCCTCCGACGAGATGCACGCCGACGTCCTGATCGAGGACGGCCGCGTCGCCGCCCTCGCCGCCACCGGCACCTCCGCCGCCGAGTCCTGGACCGCCGACCGCACCCTGGACGCCACCGACCGGTACGTGCTCCCGGGCGGGGTCGACGCCCACACCCACATGGAGATGCCGTTCGGCGGCACCTACTCCTCCGACACCTTCGAGACCGGCACCCGCGCCGCCGCCTGGGGCGGCACCACCACCATCGTGGATTTCGCCGTCCAGACCGTCGGCCACACCCTGCGCGAAGGGCTCGACACCTGGCACGCCAAGGCGGAGTCGCGGTGCGCCGTCGACTACGGCTTCCACATGATCGTCTCGGACGTCAACGACCGAACGCTCAAGGAGATGGACCGCCTGGTGGAGGAGGGGGTCACCTCCTTCAAGCAGTTCATGGCCTACCCCGGCGTCTTCTACTCCGACGACGGTCAGATCCTGCGCGCCATGCAGCGGGCCGCCGCCAACGGCGGACTGATCATGATGCACGCCGAGAACGGCATCGCCATCGACGTCCTGGTCGAACAGGCTCTCGCCCGGGGCGAGACCGACCCCCGTTTCCACGGCGAGGTCCGCAAGGAACTGCTGGAGGCCGAGGCCACCCACCGGGCCGTCCGTCTGGCCGAGGTGGCCGGGGCCCCGCTGTACGTCGTGCACGTCTCCGCCGCGAAGGCGGTGGCCGAGCTGGCCCGCGCGCGCGACGAGGGCCTGCCCGTCTTCGGCGAGACCTGCCCGCAGTACCTGTTCCTGTCCACCGACAACCTGGCCGAGCCCGGCTTCGAGGGCGCCAAGTACGTCTGCTCCACGCCGCTGCGCCCCCGCGAGCACCAGGCGGCGCTGTGGCGCGCACTGCGCACCGACGACCTGCAGGTCGTCTCCACCGACCACTGCCCGTTCTGCTTCACGGGCCAGAAGGACATGGGGCGCGGCGACTTCAGCAAGATCCCCAACGGCATGCCCGGCGTCGAGCACCGCATGGACCTGCTTCACCAGGCCGTCGTCGACGGCCACCTCACACGCCGCCGCTGGATCGAGATCGCCTGCGCCACCCCGGCGCGGATGTTCGGCCTCTACCCGAGGAAGGGCACCCTGGCGCCCGGCGCGGACGCGGACGTCGTGATCTACGACCCGCACGCCGAGCAGGTCCTCTCGGCGGACACGCACCACATGAACGTCGACTACTCGGCCTACGAGGGACGGCGGATCACCGGACGCGTCGAGACGGTGCTCTCCCGCGGGGTGCCCGTGATCCAGGACCGCGCGTACGTGGGGCGTGCCGGGCACGGGGCGTATCTGCCGCGTGGACTCTGCCAGTTGGCCGGCTGAGCGGCGCGGGTGCCCGCGAGCGGGCGGGCGCCCCGCCCGCTCGGAGCGGTCAGCCCTCCACGCGGGGCGCCGTCACCGAGACCGAGCCCTGGGCGACGGCGCACAGGGACTCCGTGCCGTCGGCCGCCACGACGATCAGGTCGCACCGGGTGACCACCCGGCTGCGGCCGGCGCGCACCACCTCGGCCTCGGCCCGCAGCAGGACGCCGTCCGCGGGGCGCAGGTAGTCGATGGTGAACCCGGCGGTCAGCACCCCGATCCCCACCGCGGCGCCCGCGGCGAAGGTGAGGGCGTTGTCCGCCGCGTAGGCCAGCACACCGCCGTGCAGGATGCCGTTCTGCTGGCGCAACTCGTCGCGCACGTCCACCTCCAGGGTCGCCCGCCCGTCCGCGAAGGCGGTCAGGCGTGCGCCGACCAGCGCGTTGAAGGGCTGGGCGGCGAGGACCTTCTGTCCCAGGGTCAGGCCGGGGTCGGCGTCCATGCGTGCCTCCGTGGGGTGCGGGTTACGTGGCTTCGGCTTCCGTGATGTCGGGTGCCGACGATGGTGGCCGCCGTCGGGGGCTGTCAAGATCGCCTGTGGGGGCTGGCCTGTCGGTGGGGCGTGTTATTCCTGAGGTCATGGAGACGGAGAATGCGGCCCCCGCGGGTCTGGCCGCGCAACTGGCCGCGCTGCGGGAAGCCTTCGCCGTGGACGACGGTGGGAGCCCGGCCCTGGGGTGGGAGGCCGTGCGGGCCTTCGAGGCGGAGCACGGCGTTGTGCTGCCGGAGCCGTACCGGTCGTTCGTGGCGGAGGTGACGGACGGGTCCGCGCAGGGGCCGCCGGACTACGGGCTGGTGCCCCTGGCCGAGCTGCCCGCGGACTGGGGCGAGGGCCGGCCGCCGAGGGACCTCGCCCAGCCGTTCCCGCTCACCGAGGCGTGGCTGTGGGAGGAGGACGACCGGCCGCAGGAGGAGCTGGACGCGCTGTTCGGCCCGGTCTTCGACCACGGCACGGTCGTGCTCGGCACCGACGGGTGCGGGATGTACTGGCATCTGGTGGTCACGGGCCCGCACCGCGGCCACATATGGAACGTCACCGACGTGGGCGCCCTGCCGTTCGGGGCGGAGTTCGGACACACCACGGCCGAGTCGGGGTTCGCCGGCTGGGTGGCCCACTGGGCGGCGGGCAAGGAGTGGTTCGACGCGGGCTGAGGGGACCGCCGCGGCGCCCGCCTCGACCGCGTCCCGGCTCAGCCCAGCAGGTCCGCGACGGCCCTGGCGGCGTCGCGGGCGGGGCGTCCGGTGCCGATCAGGGTCGCCGAGGCGGGGCCGGTCCAGTCGCCGTAGCCGAGCAGGTGGACGCGGGGGTCGGCCACCGCGCGGGTCCCGTCGACCGGGACGCGGCCACCGCCGCCCCGCAGGCCGAGGGGGGCGAGCGGGGACAGGGCGGGGCGGAACCCCGTGCACCAGACGACGACGTCCACGTCGGCCCGGCTGCCGTCCGCCCATACGACTCCGTCCCGGTCGAGGCGGGCGAACATCGGCCGGGCCCGCAGCAGTCCGGCGTCCCGTGCCGCCCGTACCGGGGGCACGGCGACGACGTCGCCCAGCGAGGCCACCCCGCCGGTGTCGGCGCGGCCCTCGTCCAGGGCGCGGCGGCGCGCCGTGGCCACGTCGAACAGGGTCCGGCCGTCCACCTCGTCGGGCAGGAACCGCGGCGGCCGCCGGGTGACCCAGGTCAGGTCGCTGTGCGGGGCCAGGTCGGCGGCGATCTGCGCCCCGGAGTTGCCCCCGCCGACGACCACCACCCGCCGCCCGGCGAACTCGGCCGGATCGCGGTAGCCGACCGTGTGCAGCTGCCGGCCCCGGAACTCCTCGCGGCCGGGCACCGCCGGGAGGAACGGGCGCTCCCAGGTGCCGGTGGCGCTCAGCACCGCGCGGGCACGCCAGGTCCCGCCGTCGGTCTCGACCCGGAGTGCCCCGGCCTCCTCCCGGTGCACCCCCAGCACGCGCACCGGCCGCACCACGGGCAGGTCGTAGCGCCGCTCGTAGTCGGCGAGGTAGTCCACGACGTGGCGGGCGTCCGGGTAGGTCTCGCCCCGCTGCGGCGGCATCGGCCGCCCCGGCAGCGAGGAGTACGCGGCGGGGGAGAAGAGCCGCAGCGAGTCCCAGGCGTGCCGCCAGGCGCCGCCGGGCGCGGCGCCTGCGTCCAGGACGACGAACTCCACGTCCAGACGCCGCAGGTGGTACCCGGCGGCCAGCCCGGTCTGGCCGCCGCCGATCACCACCACGGGCACCGTGGCCCCGTTGTTCACCGGTTGCTCGCGGCGGCGAAGCGGCTCCGCCACGCCAGGGAGACGTGGACCAGCGCGACGAGCACCGGGACCTCGATCAGCGGCCCCACCACCCCGGACAGCGCCTGGCCCGAGGTGACGCCGAAGGTGGCCACGGCCACGGCGATGGCCAGCTCGAAGTTGTTGCCGGCCGCGGTGAACGCGAGGGTGGCGGTGCGGTCGTAGGGCAGGCCGATCGCCCGGCCGAGGAAGAACGAGCCGAACCACATCACCGCGAAGTACACCAGCAGCGGCAGCGCGATCCGGACCACGTCCAGCGGACGCGAGGTGATCGTCCCGCCCTGGAGCGCGAACAGGACCACGATGGTGAAGAGCAGGCCGTACAGCGCCCACGGGCCGATCCTCGGCAGGAAGGCGCTCTCGTACCGCTCCCGGCCCAGCCGGCGCTCGCCGACCCGGCGGGTGAGGAACCCGGCGGCCAGCGGGACGCCGAGGAAGATGACGACGTTGAGCGCGATCTCCGCCGTCGAGACGTCCAGCGCCGCGCCGTCCAGGCCGAGCAGACCGGGCAGGACGTCGAGGTAGAACCAGCCGAGCAGACCGAAGGCCAGCACCTGGAAGACGGAGTTCAGCGCGACCAGGACGGCGCCGGCCTCGCGATCGCCGCAGGCCAGGTCGTTCCAGATCACCACCATGGCGATGCAGCGGGCCAGGCCGACGATGATCAGACCGGTCCGGTACTCCGGCAGGTCGGGCAGGAAGATCCAGGCCAGCGCGAACATCACGGCGGGACCGACGACCCAGTTGATCACCAGCGAGGAGACCATCAGGCGCCGGTCGCCGGTGACGGCGTCCAGCCGGTCGTAGCGGACCTTGGCGAGGACCGGGTACATCATCACCAGCAGGCCGAGGGCGATGGGCAGCGAGACGCCGCCGATCTCGACGGCGGCGAGGGCGTCGTCCATGGCCGGGACCAGCCGGCCGAGGCCCAGGCCCACGGCCATCGCGGCCAGGATCCACACCGCCAGGTAGCGGTCCAGGGTGGAGAGCCGGGCGACGACCGAGGCGTCGTGTCCCTCCCCGCGTTCCCCGCCGGGTGCCGGACGGCGCTCAGGTCGATTCGCGGGGCGGGTCGTGGGGCGGGTCACGGGCAGGCCCTCTTCGAGTCGGCGTGGGTGCGGGCGGAGGCGGCGAGGCCGGCGAGTCCGCCGGACAGCGCCTCCAGGACGTCGGGCCTCAGCCGGTAGTACGTGAACCGCCCGCACGGCTCGGTCTCCACGACCCCGGCCTCCCGCAGCACCTTCAGGTGGTTGGAGAGGTTGGTCTGCCGGGCGCCCGTCTCCTCCACCAGGTGGGTGGTGCAGAGGGTCTCCCGGGCCAGCAGGGTCACGATCCGGAGCCTCAGCGGGTCGGCCAGCACCCTCAACAGATCAGCATCGACTGACGTCAGCATGCGCTGATACTGTCACACCGGTCCTGAAGCCGACACCCCCGGGTACCGAGAGACAGGTGTGACCTCCTGATGTCCGAGAAGCCGTCCGTGCTCTTCGTCTGCGTGCACAACGCCGGCCGGTCCCAGATGGCCGCCGCATGGCTGCGCCACCTGGCCGGCGACCGCGTCGAGGTGCGCTCCGCCGGCTCCGCCCCCGGTGAGCGGGTCAACCCCGCCGCGGTGGAGGCGATGCGTGAGGTGGGCATCGACATCGCCGCCGCGGTGCCGAAGCGGCTCACGGTCGACGCGGTGCGGGAGTCCGACGTCTGCGTCACGATGGGGTGCGGCGACACGTGCCCGGTCTTCCCCGGGAAGCGGTACCTCGACTGGCAGCTCGACGACCCGGCGGGTCAGGGGGTCGAGGCGGTCCGCCCGATCCGCGACGAGATCCGCGTCCTGGTCGAGGCCCTCGTCGCGGAGATCGCCCCGGCTTGACGTCCGTGAGCCCGCCCGCGGGAGGGATGGGCGTGCTGCGTGATGCCGCGGCGTGTCCCTGGGGCGACAGGGCCGCGGCTCGACTCCGGGGCAGCGGTCCGGCGCGGAGGGCCGGGGAGGTACCGTCCGGGGAGTGCTGACGGAGGGGCGTGACGTGACGTGCAGGGAGCGATGATGGGCGGGACCCCGTACGCGCGGGCCGACGAGGCGACCGCACGCTGGCGGGACCGCCTGCTCGCCCTCAGCCGGGCCATCCACGCCGAACCCGAGACCGCGTTCGCCGAACACGCCGCCTCCACGCACGTCGCCGACCTGCTGACGGACGCCGGGTTCGCGGTCGAGCGCGGGGTGTGCGAGCTGCCCACCGCGCTGACCGCCGCCCACGGCGAGGGCGACCTCACCATCGGGCTGTGCGCCGAGTACGACGCCCTCCCCGAGGTCGGCCACGCCTGCGGCCACAACCTGATCGCCGCGTCCGCCGTCGGCGCCGCGATCGCGCTGGCCTCCGTCGCCGGCGAACTCGGGTTCCGCGTCAAGCTCCTCGGCACCCCCGCCGAGGAACAGGGCGGCGGCAAGGTGCTGATGCTGGAGCGCGGCGCCTTCGACGACGTCACCGTGGCGATGATGGTCCACCCCGGTCCCGCCGACCTCACCTTCGGCGGCGACCGCACCACCGCCGCCGCCAGGTTCGAGGCCCGGTTCACGGGCCGCACCGCGCACTCGGCGAAGTCCCCGCACCTCGCCCTCAACGCCGGTGACGCCGCGGTGGTCGCCCAGGTCGCCGTCGGGCTGCTGCGGCAGCAGACCACCCCGGACGCCCGGATATCCGGCTTCGTCCGCGAGGCGGGGCGACGCACCAACATGATCCCGGACCTCGCCGTCCTGGAGTACGAGGTCCGCGCCGCCACCGCGGAGGAGCTCGCCCCGCTGACCGACCGCGTGACGGACTGCTTCCGCGGGGCCGCCCTCGCCACCGGCACCGACGTCGGGATCGGGCGCACCCAGCCCGACTACCTCGACCTGCGCCAGGACCCGTGGCTGCTGCGGACGTACGAGGGGCACCTCGCCGACGTCGGCCGCACCGCCGAGCCCCTGCCGCCGGGCAGCGTGACCGCCTCCACAGACATGGGCAACGTCAGTCACGCGCTGCCGTCGATCCACCCGCACATCGGTGTCCTGGGATGCGAAGCCACCCCGCACAACGCCGAGTTCGCCGACGAGATGACCACCCCGGCCGCCGACGCCGCCCTGCTCGACGCGGCCACCCTGCTGGCCCGCACCGGCATCGACCTCGCCGCCGACGCCGGGCGCCGGCGGCACTACGTCGGACTGCACCGGAGCCGGGAGCGGTACGGCGACCTCAAGGAGACGGGTCAGGAAGGGCGGGACGGGCGATGATGCGCGACCTGCTGCCGCCCGGCGTGCACGTGAGTGAGTCCTTCGGCGACCCGCCCGACGCCGTGCTGCTGCCCGAGGAGGAGCCGGCCGTCGCGCGCGCCGTGGACAAGCGCCGCCGCGAGTACACCACCGTGCGGCACCTGGCCCGGCGGGCGCTGCGCTGCCTCGGGCACGGTGCGGCGGCCCTGCCCCCCGGCGCGGACCGCGCGCCGCGCTGGCCCGCGGGCGTGGTGGGCGCGCTCACGCACTGCGACGGCTACCGCGCGGCGGCCGTCGCGGACGCCGCCGTCCTGGCCGCCGTCGGCATCGACGCGGAACCCCACGAGGCCCTGCCGGAGGACACGCTGGGCGGGGTCACGCTGCCCGAGGAGCGCGAACAGCTCGCCCAACTGGGTTCGCTGCACCCGCAGTTCAGCTGGGACCGGATCCTGTTCTCGGCGAAGGAGTCGGTCTACAAGGCCTGGTACCCGATCACCGGCGCCTGGCTCGGGTTCGAGCAGGCGGTCCTCACCTTCGACCCCGCCGGCTCCTTCCGCGCCCGCGTCCTGCCGGAAGCGGTGGTGCCCGGCGGACCGGTCGCCTTCGACGGCCGCTGGTGCGTGACCCGGGGCTTCGTCACCACCGCGGTGGTGGTGACGCGCCCCGACGCCACGGGTTCCACGGGCCCGTGCGGCTGCGGGGAAGTCTGAGACCGGCACCGGGACGGACGGCGGAACTCGTGGCTTGTGCCCGCCGCGCGGGTGTCTCCATGGATGCCGCCCGGCCGCGTGAGGTCGCCGGGTGCGCTGTGCGGGGGTCAGGGCTCGATGCGCAGATCCTGGATGAGGCCGTTGTCGAGGCGGAAGCGGTAGTGCAGGTCCACCACGCCGCCCGGGAAGTCGCCCTCCAGGTGGTGGGTGGCGACATAGCGGTCCGCATCGACCTTCTGCGCGCCGGTGAGTTCGATCGTGTACGTGTACTCGCCGGAAGTGCGGGTCATCCAGGCTTCGATCGCCGGGGCTCCCTGATGGGTCCTGCCCTCGTCGGTCACGGTGGCGTCCGGACGGAGGAAGCTGAGTGCTGTGGCGGCGTCGTGGGCGCGGTGGGCCTTCAGGAAGCCGGTGACGACCTCGGGCAGGGCCTCGGGAGCGATGGTCCGGGGCTGGTCGGTGGACATGAGTACTCCTGGGGGGATCGGACGGTGGGGATGGTGCCGCCGTCGATGACGTGCTCGGCGGCGGCGACGACGGAGGCGCGGTTGGGGCGAGGAAGGCGACCGGTTCGGCGACTTCCTCGGGGTGGGCGGGGCTGCCCGGCGGGATTCCGTCGAGGGATTCGTGACTGCTAAAATAGAAGCCAGTAACTTCGACTTTAGCAGTCACTCTGCGGAGGTGGTCAACTTGGCAAGCGGGATCAGGGCGGAAGACTTCGAATGCCCGCTGTCCACGACCGTGCAGCACGTCGGTGAATGGTGGACGCTGCTGATCCTCCACGACGCCTTCGACGGGTACACCCGCTTCGACCAGTTCCAGGAGAACCTCGGCATCTCCACCAGCATGCTCACCGCACGCCTCAAGACGCTGGTCGCGGACGGCCTGCTGGAGCGCCGCCCCTACCAGACCAACCCCGTCCGCAACGAGTACGTCCTGACCGACCTGGGGCGCTCCCTGCGCCCCGTGATCGTCACGTTGGCGGCGTGGGGCAACTCCCGCCTCACCCCCGAGCAGCGCAGCATGATCCTGATCGACACCACGAGCGGCGAGGAGGTCGACCCCGTGGTCGTCGACGCCGCAACGGGCCGCCGCCTCGACGACAGCCGTGCCTACGTGTTCGCCGCCGGCCCCGCCGCCAGCCCCGCCATGCGGGCCCGCTACCCCCGCAGCGGCGAAGCCACCGCTGATGAACCCGCCCGCACCAGCTGACGCACACGTCCCCCGGCGCGCGAGCCGCACCGAGCCGGTGTGTCGGCCGACCGCGATCGTTCTCGCCCCGGTGTCACTCCGGTGAGTGGCGCAGCGCGGCCACCACGTCCGCCGCGCGCTCCGTCGGCAGCGCGTGGTGCCCCGCCCCCTCCACGGTGACCACCGTCGCGCCGGGCAGCAGCGCACGCGCCCGCCCGGCGACCTTCCGTGCGTCGTGGGCCCGGCTCCGTGCGGCGAGGAGGACGAGCGTCGGCACCGCGCACCCGCGCAGCGCGGACGCGTCGGGGCGGCGGGCGGGCAGCACCTTGGTGCGGCGGGCACGCGCCGTCGCGCCGAGGAAGGCGGCCCAGGCGGGGTTGCCGGGCGGGCGGCCGGTCTCCCAGCGGTGGAAGGACAGCACCCGCTCCGGGGTGGGGCGCACCAGCATCGGCAGCGCCCGCAGGACGTACGGCAGACGCAGGCCGGCGAAGCAGCCGATCGGGTCGAGGAGTGTGAGGCGGCTGAACCGCCCGGGTTCGCGGAGGGCCTGGTTCAGGGCGATCCACGCGCCGTAGGAGTGCCCGCACAGGGCGGTGCGCTCCAGGCCGAGGCCGTCGAGGACGGCGGTCAGCCAGGCCGCCAGGTCGTCCGCGTCGCGCAGCGGATCGCCGGCGGGGACGGTGCGGCCGAAGTCGCCGAGCAGGTCGACGGCGTACAGGCGGTGCGTGCGGGCGAGCTCCGGGGCGACGGAGTACCAGGCCATGGACGTGGCGCCGCCGCCCGGCAGCAGCACCAGGGGCGGGGCGTCCTCAGGGCCGCAGGCGTGGACCCGTGTGGAGCCGAACCGTGTGGGCACGTCCAGGGCCCGCGTCCCCTCGGGCCAGCGGCGCAACAGCTCGTCGTACGCCGCGTCGAACGCGGCGGCCGGGGCGTCCGAGGCGGCCTTCCCCTCATCCCCCGGGGCGTCGGGGACGGCTCCGACGCCTTCCCCCGTGGTGGCCGCTCCGGCCTCTCCGCCGTCCGGCCCGCCTGCCTCGGATGCGCTGTCGTCGGTCATGGACACGCCTCACCTTCCCCCGTCGGGACGCGGACCGTGCGCCGAATCCTTCCTCCCGACGGGCGACACGGCAAGCGAGGCGCCCTTCACAAGGCAGGGGGACGGGTTCACGATGGTCCGCACGGCATGGCCCGGCGAGCACCCCGACGGGAGGCGGCATGCGCACGCGGCGACCACCCCGGCACGCCCCCACGGACCCGCCCCGCGCGCAGCAGGCCGCACCCGACGGATGCACCGCCTCGCCCCGCGCGCACCCGGCGGCACCCGAGGGATACGCCGCCCCGCCCGGCGGCCGCCCGGACCCGCCCCGCGCGCAGGTGCGGGCCGGGCGGCGGACGGCGCCGGGCGGAGAGCCGAGGGCGCGAGGGTCAGCCGACGCCTGTCCAGCCCTGCGGGACGGTGCCGAGCCGGACCCGCTGCGGGTGGTCGCCCACCGGGGTGGACGTGACCTTCTGGCCGGTGGCGAACGAGATCGAGGTGACCTTGTCGGCGCCCGACTCGGAGACCACGCACGCCGCGCCGTCGCCCGTGACGGTGGACCAGTACGGCTTGGAGACCGGGACCAGCGGCCCCTCCTGAAGGGTCGTGCGGTTCACGATCGTCGCGTAGTCGTCCATCGTGCCCGCGACGCACAGGTTCTGACCGCTCGGCTGCATGGTCAGCCCGTGGTGCCGGGAGTCGTTGACGAACGAGGTCCGCTCGTCGGAGGTCGCCGGGTTCTTCGGCAGCGTCTTCATCCGGGTGATCTTGTCGGTGGCCACGTCGTACTCGAAGAAGCCGTTGAAGAACGACACCTGGAAGTAGAGCTTGGACTCGTCCGGGCTGAAGGCCGCAGGGCGGACCGCGTCCGAGTAGGAGCCGTAGCCGGCCGCGTCCAGCCGCTGGCGCATGTCGATGGTGCGGACCACCTTGAGGGTCTCTGCGTCCGCGATCGTGATCTTCCGGTCACCCTTGAGGAAGTCCATCCAGGGCGCGTCCAGGTCGTTGTTGACCTCGCCGATGGACATGTTCCAGATCTTGCCGTCGCGGGTGAAGACGTTCTCGTGCGGCTTGTCCCCGGTGGCGAAGTTGCCGATCTGCCGGCCGGTGGAGATGTCCAGCACGTGCACCTTGTTGCCGGTGGAGGCGGACACCGCCACCCGGTTGCCGTCCGGCGAGACCGCCATGTGGTCCGCGCGGAAACCGTCCACCTGGAAACGCCAGTTGATCTTTCCGGTGGTCAGCGAGACGGAGACGACGTCGGCGAAACTCGGCCGGGAGACCACCACCGCGGAACCGTCCGGCGTGGAGTACATGTCGTCGGCGAACTGGTCGTGGCCCTCACCGGCGGTCTCCCTGATGACCAGGAAGCCGGCCAGGCGAACCGGGTTGAGGTAGATCTCGCGCAGCCGCTCGTCCTTGTCCGGGATCAGGTTGACCTTCCCGACCGGCGACAGCTGGGCGTCGGAGGACAGCACGCTCGCGGTGCCGTCCCAGTTGTTCGCGACGAACAGCACCTCGCGCTGCTGCGCGTCCGCGTCCTGGGCGCCTGCCTGCCCCGCACCGGTGACGGCCAGCACCGTCGCGGCCGCCAGGGTGGAGAACATGCGTCCGCGTCCGACCTTGAGTCTCACGCTGTGCTCCTGTCTCTCGGGACCGGGTTGTTCCTCCGGGTTGCTGTTACCGGGGGTAAGGTAATGGCCCTACGGGCCGGTAACCAGACTTCGCGCATACCTGGTCGACGTGAGCACGCCACTGCCTTCCCCTTTCGGCCACGCCTCGTCCCCCAGGAGCCCCCATGGACTTCGGACTGGTCCTGCAGACCGACCCCCCGGCCGACCGCGTCATCGACCTGATGCGCCGCGCCGAGCGCAACGGCTTCACCCACGGCTGGACCTTCGACTCAGCCGTCCTGTGGCAGGAACCGTTCGTGATCCACAGCCAGATCCTGGCGTGGACCGAGCGGCTGGTCGTCGGCCCGATGGTCACCAACCCCGGCACCCGCACCTGGGAGGTCACCGCCTCCACCTTCGCCACCCTCAACGACATGTACGGCGACCGCACGGTCTGCGGCATCGGACGCGGCGACTCGGCGATGCGGGTGGCCGGCCGCCGGCCCAACACCCTGGCCGCCGTGGCCGAGGCGATGCGGGTGATCCGCTCCCTCGCCTCCGGCGAGGAGACCGACCTCGGCGACGGCACCGTCATCCGCATCCCGTGGGTGCGGCCCGGCTCCCGGCTGCCCGTCTGGATGGCCGCCTACGGCCCGAAGGCGCTGCGTATGGCCGGCGAGAAGGCCGACGGCTTCATCCTCCAGCTCGCCGACCTGTACCTCACCGAGTACATGGTCGACGCCGTCCGGCAGGCCGCCAGGGAGGCCGGGCGCGACCCCGCGGAGATCACCGTCTGCGTCGCCGCGCCCGCGTACGTCACCGACGACGACTCGCCCGAGGCGCTGGCCCACGCCCGCGAACAGTGCCGGTGGTTCGGCGGCATGGTCGGCAACCACGTGGCCGACCTGGTCTCCCGGTACGGCGCGGACGGCTCGATGGTGCCGCACGAACTCACCGACTACGTCCGCTCCCGCCAGGGCTACGACTACGCCCACCACGGCCGCACCGGGAACCCGGACACCGCCTTCGTCCCCGACGAGATCGTCGACCGGTTCTGCGTCCTCGGCCCCGTCGAACGGCACGTCGAGAAGCTGACCGCGCTGCGCGACCTCGGCGTCGACCAGTTCGCCGTGTACGACATGCACGACGCGCAGGAGAAGGTCGTCGACGTGTACGGGGCGCACGTCATCCCCGCCCTCGGCGGCGACCGGGGCGAGGGCGCCGTCCGCGACGGCGCTTGACGGGGCGTCGCCGTCCGGGTACGCCGGATGCGGGGCGCACACCGCCGCGCCTTCCCGCACCAGCACGCCCGCCGCCGTCCGCCCCCCGTCCGCTCCCATCCGCCCACACCCGGCCCCGGCTACTGCCTGCCCCCTGCCCCGGCCCTCCGAGTACGGCGCCCACCCACCCCCCTCGGTTCCACCGCACGGCCACCCGACCCGACACGTCTCCTGGAATGGCCTGCCACATGACCGACACCGCGCCTCCCGCCGCCACGCCCCCGAGACCGCCCACCGCCGGACAGGTCACGCTGCCCGACGGAAGGGTGGAGCTCGGCCCCGACGCGCCACCCCCGGACGGCCGGTACGCCAACGCCGACCTGTTGCCGGTGCCGGCCGCCGGACGGACCTGGACCACCTACAACTTCTCCGCCCTGTGGGTCGGCATGGCCCACAACACCGCCTCGTGGACCCTCGCCTCCGGACTGATCGCGGTCGGGATGGACTGGAAGCAGGCGGTGTTCACCATCGCCCTGGCCAACCTGATCGTCCTGGCGCCGATGCTGCTCACCGGTCACGCCGGCCCCAAGTACGGCATCCCGTTCCCGGTCTTCGCCCGCTCCTCGTTCGGCATCCGCGGCGCCAACCTGCCCGCCGTGGTGCGGGCGTTGGTGGCCTGCGGCTGGTTCGGCATCCAGACCTGGATCGGCGGCGAGGCGATCTACTTCCTCGCCGGGAAGCTGATCGGCGAGGGCTGGACCGACACCGCCTCCGTCGGCGGCCACCCCTGGACGCTCTGGCTGTCGTTCGCGCTGTTCTGGGCGCTCCAGGTGGCGATCATCTTCCGCGGGATGGAGACCGTCCGCCGCTTCGAGAACTGGGCCGCGCCCTTCGTGCTGGTCGGCGCCTTCGTGATGCTGTGGTGGATGAGCGACAAGGCGGGCGGCTTCGGGCCGCTGCTCGACCAGCCGTCGAGGCTGGGCTGGGACGCCGACTTCTGGAAACTGTTCGGGCCCGCCCTGATGGGCATGATCGGGTTCTGGTCGACGCTCTCCCTCAACATCCCCGACTTCACCCGCTACGGGAAGAGCCAGCGGGCGCAGACCTGGGGCCAGGCGCTGGGCCTGCCGACCACGATGACCCTGTTCGCCTTCCTGTCGGTGATGGTCACCTCCGGCTCCCAGGCCGTCTACGGCGAGGCGATCTGGGACCCGGTGCGACTCGCCGCCAAGGTGGACAGCGTGGTCGGACTGCTCTTCGCGCTGGTGACGGTGCTGGTGGCGACCCTCTCGGTCAACATCGCGGCCAATCTGGTCTCACCGTCCTTCGACTTCTCCAACGTCGCTCCCCGCCGCGTCAGTTTCCGCACCGGGGCGCTGGCCACGGCGGTGATCGCGGTGCTGATCATGCCGTGGAGGCTGTACCAGGACCCGCAGGGCTACATCTTCACCTGGCTGGGCCTGGTGGCCGGACTCCTCGGCACGGTGGCGGGCATCCTGATCGCCGACTACTGGATCCTGCGCCGCACCCGGCTCGACCTGCCGGGGCTGTACCGGGAGGGCGGACCCTACTGGTACAGCCGGGGCTGGAACTGGCGGGCCGTGGTGGCCTTCCTGACCGGCGGCGTCCTGGCGGTCGGCGGCGCCGACTTCGCGCCCCTGGTCGAGGGCCGCCCCCTCCCGGCGCTGTCCGGCCTCGCCGACTACGGCTGGGCGGTCGGCCTGGGCACGGCGATGCTCCTCTACCTCCTCCTCATGCTCCCCGTGGCCGCCCATCGGAGGGAGAAGGCGTAACGCGAAGGTGAGCCGTGGAGGTGCTGCCCTGGCAGCACCTCCACGGCTCACCTCGAGGACGCTTCCGACGTGGGGTCAGGGTGCTTGCTTCTCCAGGGCGGCCAGGGCTTCGCCGGCCGCCTTCGCCGCGCCGTCGCGGATCTTGTCCGCGCTCGGGGTCGTCTTCTCGACGAAGTCGCCGCCGTTGTACGTCACCACGACGATGGCGTTGCCCGAACGGACGGTCAGTTCCGTCTCCTGGACCTTGTTGCCCTTGTCGCTGGTGACCGCGCTCAGCGAGTACGCCTCGTCGCCGAGTCCCTTGAACGGGCCGCCCTTGCCGTCCGCGACGCGGTCGAAGGCCTTCTCCGCGTCCTCGGTGGAGCGGCGGATCTCGAACGAGACGTCCAGCCAGCGGTAGGAGTACCCCTTCAACGCATGCCACTGACACATCCTGCGCACGTCCTTGTCCGTGGACGCGAGTTCACCGGTGGTCAGCTTCCCGGGCACCAGGGAGGTGACGGTCTTCTTGGACACCGCTTTGCAGGGGTCCGGGGCCTTCTCGTACGTCTTCTCCGCCTTGTCCGTCGTCTTCCCCGGCTCCTCGTCGTCCTTCGCGGACTCCTCACCCGGGTCGCCGGAGTCCGAGGACGAGCCCGAGGAGGTGGACTCCTGGCCGCTCGCGGCGGCTTCGGGCGGGTCGGCGAGGGGGCCGACGGACATCGCCCAGCCGGCGGAGGCGAGCACGACGACCGGCATCAGGCGCACAGTGAGAGCGAGCGGCAGATTGAAAGGCACGGCGCACTTCTCTGGGAGACGACGGCGGAGCCTGCCGGGGCAGGCGAACGCCAGTCAAACACGTGTTTCCGTCGCGACGGAAGCCTGAACTCGCTCCGTGGCCGACCGGTCACGCCCCCGCGCGGGCGGAACCGGCCACTCCACGGAGACCCGGGGGAGACCCCATGCAGGCCCCGGGGGAGACCCCATGCAGCCCTCCCCGGACGCCCCTCGGCCACCCCGCCCCGCCCACACGCGGAGACCGCGCGGAGACTTCATGGAGTGGGATGGCCGAGGGGCCCGTCGGAGGGTCAGCAGACGCCGTCGCCCGGCTTGGGGTTGCCGAGGCCGAACAGCGGGCGGAGCTTGAGGCCGACCCACGTGCCGCCGAGCGCGAACGCTCCCCACAGCCAGCCGTGCAGGCTGCCGGAGGCGATGCCGGCCAGGTAGGCGCCGATGTTGCAGCCGCCCGCCAGGCGTGCGCCGATGCCCATCAGCACGCCGCCCAGCACCGCCGCCACGGCCGTGCGCCAGGGGATGTTCCGGTGCAGGGCCCAGGTGCCGCCGAGGGAGGCGGCGAGGGCGGCGCCGACCATGATGCCGATGTCCGTCAGGCTGGTCTTGTCGGCCAGCACCGGACCGGCGAGCATCTCCGCGTTGCCGGGGCGCTGCCACCAGGTCCAGTTCTCCGGGTGTCCACCCAGCGCGCCGACCAGCTCGGAGCCCCAGAGGCTGAAGGCGCTGGTGATGCCCCACGCGCCGCCGGAGACCAGCAGTACCGCGCCGCCCAGGGCGGCCAGCACCAGGGCGCCGGCCGCCAGCGGCCAGGAGCCGCGCACCGCGCGGGCCAGGGCGCCGCGCGCCGAGGGCACGGCGTCCACCGGAGGCGGGTTGCGGCGGGCCTGCACCCGTCGGCTGATCAGCGCCACCAGGACCAGCGCGGCGATCGTCACCGCCCAGGAGCCGAACCAGCCGACGTGGTCCGCGAGGACCACCGGCTCGAACGCGGGCAGGTCCTTCCAGAGGTCGAACTGCCAGGCGGCGAGGGTCGCTCCGGCGATGAACCCGCCGAGGGTCAGCACCAGCGTGGACTGCCCGGACCCGACCACGTAGAGCGTGCCGGAGGCGCAGGCGCCGCCCAGCTGCATGCCGATGGCGAACAGCACCGAGCCGAGCAGCAGGCCCAGGCCCAGCGGGCCCGCCGAGGGGGCGGGGGCCGAGCCGAACAGGCCGGTCCCGGTGCCCAGGACGAGGGCGAAGAGGGTGGCGGTGGTGCCGAGGAGCAGGGCATGGGCGCGCAGACCGGTCCCGTTGCCGACGGCGACCAGCTGCCGCCAGGCGGAGGTGAAACCGAACCGGGAGTGGAACAGGCCCACCCCGAGACCGAGGCCCAGCAGGAGCAGCACGCCCGGCTTCGCCCCGTGGGCCGACCACACGTAGGCGGTGAGCGCGACGGCGAGCAGCGAGGAGACGGCCAGGGGCCCCTTGCGGACCGGCTCGAGCGGCGGCGCGGCGGGCGCCGGACGGGACGTGGGGGAGGGTGGGAGGAAGGCGGCGGACCGGGCGCGCGGCGGCGCGGCCGTCACCTCGGCGGGAGGCGCGGTGGTCAAGAAAGGGCTCCAGGATCGCGGGGACGCGGGGACGCGCGGGGCGCGTGGCCTCTCGGTCGCGTGGGGGACGGAAAGGGCTGAGGGCGTCGGGTGTCGTCGGCGGCGTGTACGGCGCGGACGACGGACGCGGATCAGCGGCGACAGAGAGCGTCGTCGACGCACCAGGCCGAGCACGCGAAGAGTGCCAGGCACAGAAAGGAGGCGGGTGCGGACATGCGGACGACGCTATACGTGCACTGTGCATGAATCCAGCGTCGTCTCGACATGTGGGCGTACCCATGAGACGGCTCGCCCGTGAGGCGGTGGGACGGCGCCCTCCGGTGGGTGGAGCGGCTACGCGGAGCCGTCGGTCGTCGGTCGTCGGCACCCGGCCGGCTGCCGACAGCCGTCTCGGCCGCCCGCCGTCAGGGCACGCGCGCGGTCCACTCCTCCGTGGCGAACTTCGACCGCACCAGCTCCTCGGCGCGGGCCATCTCCTCGGCAGTGACCTCGCCGGCCGTCAGCCCGTGGCGGTCGCGGAAGGAGGCGATCATGTTCTCGATCACCTGCTCGCGGGCCAGACCGGTCTGCCGCCGCAGCGGGTCCACCCGCTTCTTGGCGCTCCTGGTCCCCTTGTCCGACATCTTCTCCTTGCCGATGCGGAGCACCTCGAGCATCTTGTCGGCGTCGATGTCGTAGGACATCGTCACGTGGTGCAGGACGGCGCCGGGGCCGCCGTCCGGGCCCACCACCCGCTTCTGCGCCGCGCCGGCGATCTTGCCCGCCTCGGTGGCGATGTCGTTGAGCGGCTGGTACCAGGCCTTGATGCCCATGTCGCCCAGAGCGTCCAGCACCCAGTCGTCGAGGTAGGCGTAGCTGTCGGCGAAGGAGAGGCCGGACACCAGGGACTCCGGGACCGACAGGGAGTACGTGATCGTGCTCATCGGCTCCACGAACATCGCCCCGCCGCCCGAGATCCGCCGCACCACCGTGATGCCGTGGCGGGCCGCGCCCTGGGGGTCCACCTCGTTGCGCAGCGACTGGAAGCTGCCGATGATCACGGCCGGCGATGCCCACTCCCACACCCGCAGGGTCGGCGGCCGCCGGCCGGCGGCCACCTCTGCGGTGATCACCTCGTCCAGCGCCATGTGCAGGGCGGGCGGCTGCGGACCGGTGTGGATCAGCTGCCAGTCGTAGTCGCCCCACTCGGTCGCACGGGCCAGCGCGCGCCGCACGGCGATGCCGATGCCCTCGGCGGTCAGTCCCAGCATCACCGTGGACTCCGGCAGGGCCGCGGTGATCCTCGTGGCCAGCCCCGCGGCGTCCGTCGTGGCCGGGGCGCCCTCGAGGGCGCCGTTGATCGCCGGCAGGGCCTCGTCGGGCTCCAGGAAGAAGTCACCGGCCACCCGCACGTCGCGGAGCACGTCGCCCCTGACGTCCAGGTCCACGACGACCAGCTTGCCGCCGGGCACCTTGTACTCGCCATGCACAGCTCCGGCTCCCTCCGGTCCCGGGTCCGCCTCGCGCGTGGCCCACTCCACCCCATGATCGCTCGCCGCGGACGTGGACGCAGCGGGAGCTTCGGCCGCCGCGATCGCCAACACTTGTTCGCGAAGAAGTCTTTGCAAACGAGTGTTGGCGGTCTACGGTGACGGCATGGCGAAGAACGACGAGGTACGGCTGGACGCATCGGGGCTACGGGCGTTGGCGCATCCACTGCGGGTGCGTCTGGTGGGGCTGCTGCGGCGGCACGGTCCCTCCACGGCGACCCGGCTGGCGGAGCGGCTCGGCATCAACTCGGGCAGCGCCAGCTACCACCTGCGGAAACTGGCCGATGCCGGCTTCGTGGAGGAACTCACCGACCGCGGGAACGCGCGGGAGCGGTGGTGGAGGGCCGCGCACCGGATGACCCGGTTCTCCGACCGCGAGCTCGCGGACCGCGAACCGGAGGCCACCCGCGTCTATCTGCAGTCGGTCGTCGACACCTACGCCCTGCGGGCGCGGCAGGCGGTCGACGAGGTGGAGACCCTGCCGGTCGCCTGGCGGGGGGCCTTCGAGCTGAGCGACTGGGGCCTGCGGATCACGCCGGCGGAGGCGATCGCCCTGCGCGAGGAGCTCACCGCCGTGGTCCAGCGGTACCGGCAGGAGGGCGCCGGGGGCGCGGAGGCCGCCGGGGATGCGGAGGCTGCCGGGGGACCTGGGCCCGCCGGGGCGGGGGCGGTGTCGGTGATCCTCCAGATCTTGCCCGACCTCCAGGACACGGACGCGTTCCCGGACCCGGACCCGGACCCCGAGCCGGAGCCGGAGCCGGAGCCGGAAGGGCCCGGGGCCGCCGAGGGCTCCGGAGCGCCCGGAGCGCCCGGAGCGCGCTGAGAACGCCGAGAACGCGAACAACCCTCGGAGCGCGAACAGTTCAGCGAGGCGAACAGTCCGGAGAGGCGAAGAGGACGGCAGCGCTAACGCCGTCGGTCATAGGGGAGAGACCGTATGAAGGACCGAACCGGGGAACGGCCGGCCGCTCGGCGTGACCTGAAACCGCTGGCCGGCGTCCTGACCGCGATGACGGTGTCACTGACCGGCACCCGGATGGCCGCCGTGGCCGTCCCGTGGTTCGTCCTCGTCACCACGGGCAGTGCCACGCAGACCGGTCTGGTCGCGTTCTGCGAGATGGCGCCGTTCGTGGTGACGAAGGCGCTCAGCGGGCCGGTCGTGGACCGGGTGGGCCCGCGCGTCGTCTCCTGGACCACCGACCTGGTGAGCTGCGCGGCCGCCCTGGCGGTACCCGCCCTGCACGGGACAGGTCTGCTGTCGCTGCCCGTTCTGCTGGTGCTGGTGGCGCTCATCGGCGCCGCCCGAGGCCCGGGCGACCTGGCCAAGGAGGTCATGGTCCCCGACGCGGCGGACCGCAGCCGGGTTCCGATGGAGCGGGCCATGGCCTTCTCCGGCATCGTCGAGCGGCTCGCCGGCACCGTCGGCCCGGCCGTCGGCGGCCTGCTGGTCGCGCTGCTCGGACCGATCACCGTGCTCCTGGTCAACGCCGCCTCGTTCGCCCTCGGTTCGGCCCTCATCGCCCTGACGCTGCCGCAGGCGGTGGGCCGTCCGGCGGTCCGGGAGGAGGCCGCCGGCGAGGACGAACGCCCCGGTTACTGGCGCAGCTTCGGCGAGACCGTGCGCATGATGCGGGGGGACAAGCTCTTCCTGACCGTCGTGGTGATGATCGCTGTCACCAATCTCTTCGACAGCGCCCTCATCGCCGTCCTGCTGCCCGTGTGGGTCAAGGCGTCCGGTCATGACGCCGCCCTGCTGGGGTCGCTCATGGCGGTCTTCAGCGCGGCGGCCGTGGCGGGCAGCCTGCTGGCCGCGGTCTTCGCGCAGCGGCTCAACCGGCGGTTGGTGTTCTTCGCCGGGTTCACCCTGGTCGGCGCTCCGATGCGGCTGATCCTCCTCGGTGACACGCCCGTGCCGCTGATCGTGGCGGTGTTCGTCGTCGCGGGATTCGGCGCGGGGTTCCTCAACCCGGTGCTGGGGGCCGTCTTCGTCGAGCGCGTGCCCCGGGAGATGCTCGGCCGCGCCAACGCCCTCGCCGACTCGGTCGCCTTCGCCGGCATCCCGTTCGGCGGGCTGCTGGCCGGAGCGGCGGTGGGGCTGGTGGGGCTCGCCCCGACGCTGCTGGTCAGCGGTGTGCTGTACCTCCTCACCACCAGCCTCGCCGGACTGCGGCCCGAATGGCGGGAGATGGACCGCCCGAAAGCGCCACCGCCTTCGCCCCGACACCGTGCTCGGCTCATCCGCTCTCCCCTCCGCGGCCGCAAGGAGGACGACCCCGCCGAGGTACTGGAGGAGGTCACTGACCGCACCGCCTGAACCCGGCGAGTCACGCGCGCTCGGTCCCGTCCTCGGTCCGACCTGGGGACGGGCGCGGCGTCGTCGAAGCGCTCGGCCCGGGCTTCACGTCCCCGCCGGCGGCAGCGTCGAGGTACATGACACCGGCCGCCGCGGCGACGGACGACGGGTCCAGTGCGGAGCGGCCGGGGGCGGTTGCCGCTGGTCAGCCTGAAGGGTGGTCACGGTGTTGCTCGGGCGTGGTGTGCTCTGCGGCGGCGTCGAGGTCGCGTGCCCGGGCGGCGACGGACGGGGTCAGTCGTCGGGCCAGCAGATCCAGGGCCTGGGTGACCTCGCGGACGGTGTCCGGGTGCGGGGTGACGCCGTTCGGGCCGGTCAGGGCAGCGGCGAGAGTGTTCTCGACGGTGGTGCCGCGGACTTCGGTGACACGTGCGGAGGGCGTCGCGGTGGGGCGAACGAGTCGGCGGCGCCGGTCGGCCGGATCGAGCTCCGTGTCGACCGAGCCGGCCTGCTCCAGCCGGGCGACGGCGGTGGAGACCTGGCTCTGCGGCAGGCCCGTTCGTGCGGCGATTTCGCCGACTGTGGTCCCGGGGTGGGAGAGGAGATCACCCAGGACGACGAGCACCGAGCGGGACGACCTCGGCGTACCCGATGTCGCCGGTGGCATCGCCTGTTCGCCGATCTTCATGAGGGTGCGGCCCAGGAGGAACAGTTCGACTCCGTTCATGCTCGCATGGTACATCGAAATCGATGCATCAATCTTGATGCATCGATTTCGATGCGTTATCGTCGTGGTGTCGGTCGACAGATGTCGACGACAGCCGACGAGGGGGACCCGCCATGACGACGACCGCCATCACGCGCACGCTCTCCGTCCCGGGCGCCACCCTCCACTTCCGGACCGAGGGTGACGGCCCCGTCCTCCTTCTCTCGCAGAGCGGTGAGGGTGACGCGGACCGCACGGTCGACCTCGTCCCGCACTTGGCCGACACCTTCACCGTCGTCACCTACGACCGTCGCGGTCTGTCGCGCAGCACTCTCGACGACCCTTCCCGCCCCGTCACCATGGCCGACCATGCGGACGACGTGGCCCGGCTGCTCGCCGAGGTCGGTGACGGGCCGGCCCTGATGGCCGGGTTCAGCATGGGTGGCGCCATCGGCCTGCAGACCGTGGTCCGCCACCCGGGCGTGGTGAGCACACTGATCGCGCACGAGCCCGTGATGCCGAACCTGCTGCCCGAGGCGGATCGTGCGGAGCACGTGGCGGAGCTGGCGGCTGTTCAGCACGCATATACGACCGGGGGTCTCGAGGCGGCTCTTCCCGCGATCGCCCGGCACCTCGGCATCGACCCGGCGCACGAAGAGACCGAGGAAGGACTCACCCCCCAGCCGCTGACGGTCCGCCGAATGGCCAACTTCGCGTTCTTCATCGGAACGGAGTTCACGGCCGTCACCACGGACGACCTCTACCGGGCCGAGCCGGTGCCGCCCGCGGCGGTTGCCGGTACGCGCGTCATTCCGGCGACAGGCCGGACCACGCAGCCGACGGTGCACACCTACCGCTGCGCGCTGGCGCTGGCGGCGCGACTGGGCACGGAGCCGGTCCGGTTCCCGGGCGGACACAACGGCAACACCGCGTTCCCCCGTGCGACGGCGCAGGTGCTGAAGGACATCCTCGGGCAGTGACTCCTCCAGCGGCGCACAGCAGGTCACCGTGCATGCCCAGGGGGCCGGAGCGGTCCGCCGCCCTCGGCGTCGATACTGGGCTCACGGCGTGGACGGGGGAGCGGTGGACTGGTCGACAGGACTTCTCGGGTTCGCCGCGGGTCTGCTGATCGCGGCGGTGACCGCGCCCGTGGGCGTGTCCGGCGCGGTCCTCCTGCTGCCGGTCCAGCTGAGCGTGCTGGGCGTGCCCAGTCCGGCCGTCACTCCGACCAACCTCCTCTACAACGTCGTCGCCGGCCCCGGCGCCCTGCTGCGCTACCGGCGGGACGGACGCCTGTACGGCCCGCTGACGCGTCTCCTCGTCGTCGGGACCCTGCCCGGGGTGGTGCTCGGGGCACTCGTCCGGGTCTTCGCCGTCCCCGGCCCCGCCGTGTTCCGGATCTTGGTGGCCGCCCTCCTCCTGCCCCTGGGCCTGTGGCTCGTCACTCGGACCCTGCGGCCCGTCACCGCACCAGAACCGGCTCCCGGCCGCGCGCAGGGCGATCCGTCACCCCGGACCGTCACCCTGCTGGCCTTGGTGGTCGGAACGGTCGGGGGAATCTACGGAATCGGCGGCGGCTCCCTCCTCGGGCCCATCCTGGTCGGGCGGGGCATGCCGGTCTCCCGGGTCGCGCCGGCCGCCCTCGCCACCACCTTCCTGACCTCGGTGGTGGGCGCCGGCACGTACGGCGTGCTGTCCCTCACCGGCAAGGGGCACATCGCTCCCGACGTCCTCCTCGGTCTGTCCTGCGGACTGGGCGGGCTGACCGGCGGTTACCTCGGCGCCCGTCTCCAGCCCCGCCTGCCCGAACGCCTCCTCCGCGTCCTGCTGGGCTCGCTGGTCGCCGTGGTCGGCGGGCTCTACGCGGCGCAGACCCTCGTGTAGACGGGTCCGTCGTGCGGACGGGTCTCTGGTGCGGCGGACCCTCAGTGCGGACGGACCCTCAGTGCGGACGGGTCCGCGGTGGGGGCAGGGCCCGCCCACGACCGCCTCGCGAACCGCGGCTGCGGCGCCCGTTCCGCTCCCTCGTCGCCGAGCCGGGCGATCACTACACTCGCCTGAACGCTCGTCGTCCGCCGGACCGTCGCACGGAAACCACGAGGTGAGAGCCCCATGTTCACGACCCGGCCCACGCTCCAGGGCACCTTCGGCATGGTGTCGTCCACGCACTGGCTCGCCTCGCAGTCGGCGATGGCCGTCCTGGAGGACGGCGGCAACGCCTTCGACGCGGCGGTCGCGGCCGGGTTCGTGCTGCACGTCGTCGAACCCCACCTCAACGGTCCCGCAGGCGAGGTGCCGATCCTGCTGGCGCCCGCCGGGGGAGAGGTGCGGGTGCTGTGCGGGCAGGGCGTGGCCCCCGCCGCCGCGACGGTCGCCCACTACCGCGGGCTCGGCCTCGAACTGGTCCCCGGAACCGGCCCGTTGGCCGCGGCCGTGCCTGGCGCCTTCGACGCGTGGATGGTGTTGTTGCGCGACCACGGCACCAAGGAGCTCGCGGACGTGCTCCAGTACGCCGTCGGGTACGCCGAGGACGGGCACCCGCCCGTGGAGCGGATGGCCGGGACCGTGGCCACCGTGCGGGAGTTGTTCGAGAGCGAGTGGACCTCCTCCGCCGACGTCTACCTCCCGGACGGTGAACTCCCGCGCCCCGGGGCTCTGTTCCGCAACCCGGCACTGGCCGCCACCTGGCGGCGCCTGCTCGCCGAGGCCGACGCCCCCGGCGGCGACCGGGTCGCCCGCATCGAGCGGGCCCGGGAGATCTGGCGTTCGGGGTTCATAGCCCGCGCGCTCCTCCGCCAGTCCGCGCGCCCGACCCTCGACACCAGCGGTGAGCACCACACCGGCGTGCTCACCGCCGAGGACCTCGCCGCCTGGTCCGCCACGTACGAGGCCCCGGCCACCTTCGACTGGCGGGGCTGGACCCTCTGCAAGGCGGGCCCCTGGAGCCAGGGCCCTGCCTTCCTTCAGCAACTCGCGCTGCTCCCCGACGAGTTGCCGCCGTACGCCTCCGCCGAGTACCTGCACCTGCTGATCGAGGGCTGCAAGCTCGCCATGGCCGACCGCGAGGCCTGGTACGGCGACGCCGACCCCGGCGGCGTCCCGCTCACCGACCTGCTCTCCGCCGACTACAACGCCGAACGCCGCCGCCTGATCGACCCCGGCAAGGCGTCACTCGAGCTGCGCCCCGGCAGCCCGGGCGGACGCGACCCCCGGCTGGCCGCCCTGGCGCACCTGACAGCCGACGACGAACCGGAGTTCAACGCCCTGGGCGTCGGAGAACCCACCGTCGCCCGCGACGGCGGGACCCGCGGCGACACCTGCCACCTCGACGTCGTCGACCGCTGGGGCAACATGATCGCCGCGACTCCCAGCGGCGGGTGGCTGCAGTCCAACCCGGTCGTCCCGGAGCTCGGCTTCCCGCTCGGCACCCGCCTCCAGATGACCTGGCTGGAGGAGGGTCTCCCCAACACCCTCACGCCCGGCCGCCGTCCCCGCACCACCCTGACGCCCTCCCTGGCGCTGCGCGACGGCATACCCGTCCTCGCCTTCGGCACCCCGGGCGGCGACCAGCAGGACCAGTGGCAGTTCCACTTCTTCCTCGCTGTCGCCGAGCGCGCCCAGGTCCGCGGCGGTCTCGATCTCCAGGGCGCCGTCGACGCCCCGAACTGGCACAACGAGTCCTTCCCCGGCTCCTTCTACCCGCGCGGCATGCGGCCCGGCCGCGTCGTCGTCGAGTCCCGCACCGACCCCGCCGTCGTCGAGGACCTGCGCCGCCGCGGCCACGACGTCGAGGTGGGCGACGCGTGGTCCGAGGGCCGCCTCTGCGTCGTCGCCCGCGACCCGGGGACGGGCCTGCTCTCCGCGGCGGCCAACCCGCGCGGGATGCAGGGGTACGCGGTGGGACGCTGACCGCCCTCACGGCACGCGCGCGGCACCGCTCACGGCACGGCCAGGGCTCACGGCACGGCCAGGGGGCCGCAGCCCGACCGGCCCGGTCGAACAATTCGATAACAGCAAGAAGCGGCGACATGGATGGTGCCTGCCTCCGGCGGAAACGACCTCTCCTGCGGACCGGACCCAGGACCACCCCGAGGACCTGCGGCGAAGCCTCGACCCGGCGTCGGTGACGGGAAGTCAGTGGCCCCGCTGCCCGGTCCTGTCGGCGGGGCGGCCTATCCTGATCACGGGAGGACACCGCCGACGAAGGAGTCCAAGGTGCCGTCGACATCGATACTCGACGCGGTCGTGGTGGGCGCGGGACCGAACGGGCTGACGGCTGCCGTGGAGCTGGCCCGGCGCGGGTGCTCCGTCGCCGTGTTCGAGGCGCGCGACACCGTGGGCGGGGGTGCGCGGACCGAGGAGCTCACGCTGCCCGGATTCCGGCACGACCCGTGTGCCGCGGCCCATCCGCTGGGGATCAGCTCACCCGCGTTCCGCGGCATGCCGCTGGAGAGGTACGGGCTTGAGTGGGTGCACGCGCCGCTGCCGATGGCGCACCCCTTCCTCGACGGCACCGCGGCCGTGCTCTCCCGGTCCGTCGCCGAGACGGCGGCCTCCTTCGGCGCCCGTGACGCGGGCGCCTACCGTCGGCTGGTGGGGCCCCTGCTGCGGAACTGGGACGGGCTGGTCCGCGACTTCATGTCGCTGCCGCTCAGCGCCCTGCCCCGCGACCCCGTCACGCTGGCCCGGTTCGGGCTCACCGGGATGCCGCCGTCCACCTGGCTGATGCGGCGCTTCCGGGACGAGCGGTTCAAGGCGCTCTTCGCCGGCCTGGTCGCCCATGTGATGGCGCCGCTCGGCGGTCTCGGCACCGGCGCGGTGGGCCTGGTCTTCGCCCTCGCGGCGCACGCCCGCGGCTGGCCGTTCGCCCGCGGCGGCTCGCAGGCCATCTCCGACGCGCTCGCGGCCTACCTCGCCGAGCTCGGCGGGACGGTGCACACCGGGTACGAGGTCAAGCGGCTCGACGACCTGCCGCCCGCCCGCGCCTACCTCTTCGACACCTCGCCGACCGCGCTCGCCCGCATCGCCGGGCTGGGCAACGCCTACCGGGACTTCCGGTACGGCGCCGCAGCCTTCAAGATCGACTACGCGCTGGACGGCCCCGTGCCGTGGACCGCCCCCGAGGCGCGCCGGGCCGGCACGGTGCAGGTCGGGGCGAGCGCCGCGGAGATCGGCACCGCGCTCGACGCCGCCTCCCGCCAGGGCCGCGCCCCGGAGCGCCCGTTCCTGATCACCACCCAGCCCGGTCTCGCCGACCCCGGCCGCGCCCCGGAGGGCAAGGAGGTCTTCTGGGCCTACGGTCACGTCCCCAACGGCTGGACCGGCGACCTCACCGACGCGATCGAGCGCCAGCTGGAGCGGTTCGCCCCCGGCTTCCGCGACCGCGTCCTCGCCCGCGCGATCAGCGGCCCCGCCGAGCTCGCCGCCCGCAACGCCAACTACGTCGGGGGCGACATCGCCTGCGGCTCCGCCTCCGGCCTGCGCCTGTTGCTGCGCCCCCGCCCCACGCTCCACCCGTACCGGACCCGGCACACGGCGGTCTTCCTGTGCTCCTCCGCCACCCCGCCCGGGCCCGGCGTCCACGGCATGTCCGGCCACAACGCGGCCAAGGCCGTCTGGCGCACCCTCAGGGAGGACCGGGGATGACCGCGACGACTCGGATCACCCTGGTGCAGGGCGACATCACCCGTCAGTCCGTCGACGCCGTCGTCAACGCGGCGAACTCCTCGCTCCTGGGCGGCGGGGGCGTCGACGGCGCGATCCACCGCCGGGGCGGCCCGGAGATCCTCGCCGAGTGCCGCGCCCTGCGCGCCTCCCGCTACGGCCGCGGGCTGCCCACCGGTCAGGCCGTCGCCACGACCGCGGGCGACCTGGACGCCCGGTGGGTCATCCACACGGTCGGGCCGGTGTTCGACCCGCACGAGGACCGCTCGGAGCTGCTGGCCTCCTGCCACCGCGAGTCCCTGCGGGTGGCCGACGAACTCGGCGCGCGCACCGTCGCGTTCCCCGCCGTCTCCACCGGCGTCTACGGCTGGCCGATGGACGACGCGGCCCTAGTCGCCGTCGAGGCGGTACGGGAAGCGGACACCGCTGTCGAGGAAGTCAGGTTCGTCCTCTTCGACGACCAGGCGTACACGGCCTTCGCGAGCAGGTTGGCCCCGTGACGAAGTGTCTACTCAGCCTGAGTTCCCCGTCCCCCGCTGAGCCTGAGGGATGCGGGGGCGGCCCTCACCAGGGAGGGTGAGCTCCTCGTTCGCCGGCTCAACGGCGGCCCCGGGACACGCGAGGGCGTCGAGGCCTTCTTCCGGGACTGCCAGGAACAGGGGAGACGGCCGTGTGGGAGCGTTGCCGTGCCCTCCGGTAATCGACGATGCGCGTGCTGGTGACGTCAACTACAGTTTCGCCGTCGGAAGTTGGTGGCGTGTGAAGCCAAATCGGGGGCGGTCTTTCGTGCGTGTCGTGCGGTGTTCTGTCATGAAGGGGATCTGCGCCGCAGTGGTCGGCACGGTGGTGCTTGCCGGATGTTCCGGCGAGCACTCGGGCCCCGCGCTCGACAAGCGGCCGGTGCGGGAGAAGGCTTCGGCCCCTCCTGCGGTCAGGGCGTACGATCCGCCGCGCAAATTCTCCGGGGGCGGGGTGCGGTTGTCCGTCACGGAGGCCGAGCACACGGAGACAGTGCTGTGGGGGACGAAGGCGTTCGTCCTGACCGAGACCAGCCTGACCGCCTACGACACCCGGGGAAGCGGCGGTCCTGCGTGGTCGGTGCGGAAGCCCGAGGGCATGTCGACGGGTGTGGACGAGCGTGCCCGGGTGTGGGAGAGCACGAAGCCGAGCGTGGTCAAGCAGGGCGGGCGGGTCCTGGTGCTGTTCGCGTACCACACCTACACGCAAGGCCAGGGCACGGAGAAGGACACGTCGACGGTGAGTCTGCGGGCCGTGGACGCGGACAGCGGCAAGGAAGCCTGGACCGTCGCCCTGCCCACTCCGAAGGGGATGAGCTTCGGCGATGACACCAGCCCGGCCGTCGTCGGCGTCGAAGACGACATGGTTGTGGTCACCGCCCGCACCACGCCCGACTTCGACGATGCGTACGACGACCCGCGGAGCGCGGTCACGTACGGCGTCGACCTTCGCACGCACCGGGTTACTTGGCAGGAGGGCGGATTCGGGGCGCGCATGCTCACCGGCGGTGTGATCGCCGGAGAGCAGCTTCCCGAGTACGCGGAGATCGGCACGGAGAAATGGACCGCGCGCGAGGGCGGCATGAGGCTCGTGGGCCGCTCGGTGAGCGACGGATCGGTACGCTGGAAGGACTCCCGCAACCTGTTCGGACTGAAGATCGAAAGCATGGGCGCCGGCTTGATGTCGGTCGACATGGTTCTGGAGTTCAAGGAGAACCGCGGCACCTACGCACTCCTCGACGGTGCCACAGGCGAACTGCCCTCCGGGATGACGAAGGACAGCATCGACGACTTTGCCTACATGGGCCGCTCGTGCGTCTATGACCAGCGCTCGGTCCTTGTCTGCGGATCGACGGATCACAGCCTTGCGGCGCTGGACACCCGCACGCACAAACTGCTGTGGCAGATCACCGCAGATGATCCGTCCCGGGAAGTACCGTCGATGGCCACCGCATGGCACGGGGTGGTCTACGCCGGCGTCGCGGGGCGGGACGGGGTCCTTCTGGATGCGAGAACCGGCAAGGATGACGGAACCTACTCCGCCGGACACCTGAGCCTGGTGAACGCGTATGGCGCCTTGGCCCAGGATCTGACGGTCTACGAAGCCACCGGCTGACCGGAACTGTGGGAACGGCATGCCGCCGCTGCGACCTTGGGCTTCGGCGGCCCGATGTCCTTGGTCAAGCCGTGCGGCCCAGAGTACGGGCATGACCAGGCGGAGGGCTCGGTGCCGGCTGGCGTGTTGGCGGAGCGGTACGCGTGGCGGGTGATGTGACTGGCTCCGGCAGTGGGCTCACAGTGCGGCAGCGCGCCGACGGACCAGGAGGTTCTGTGTCCCCAGTCCTATCGCCAGGTACGCGTAGAGGGATGCGCTCCCCAGCAGTCCGGTTCCGGCAGCGTGGTCGATCCACAGCGCCAGCCCGATGTGCACCCCACACGAAGCCAGCCACAGACCGGTCGCCGCTGCCGTCCCCTTGCGCAGCACCTCGCTCCGGGGCCCACGCCAGATCTCTACGGTCCGGGCCCTCGCCACGCCGAACGACGCCGCAACGGCCAGGCTCGCCACCAGGAGGGCCATCGTCAGCATGGTCAGCGGGTGGTACTTGACGACCGAGGCGATACCGAAGGCGATGCCGATGACACCGAAGACACCGATCGCCACAGGAGCGGCCAGCGAGCCGACACGCGAAACGGGACGGGTACGCAGCTGCCGCCGCACCACCAGGCCGACCACCACCACGGCTATGACGAGAGAAACCCCTCCACCTGTGTTCTGCACTTCAACTCCCCCTACGAGCAACGCCGACCGACGACGGCGACTGTACTGATGATGCTGAGGCACACGCGAGCCATGGCAGCCGGACGGTGGCGGTCAGGCCGCCCGCTGGGCGCCGCATCGGGGTGGCCGGCGTGGCGGTCACCGGGCGATTTCCCCGATGGGGCCGCCGGGATCGCGGAAGCCGGCTGTTCGAATGCCCCAAGGCCATGGAGACGGGAGCCGGTGTCCGCCTGAGTGACGCGAGCGGGCGCGACGAGCTCGGGCGCTGCGGTGATCTCCAGCAGGTTGATGATGGTGTCACCGTCGCCCTCTTCCGTGATCGGATGACCGTGGAGTTGTCGGAGGCGGCCGTTGGGGGACAACAGTGGAGCTGCGCGACATCGAGATCTTTCTGGCGCTGGCCGAGGAACTGCACTTCGGTCGGACCGCGGAGCGCCTCCATGTGTCCCAAGCGCGCGTGAGCCAGTCCATTGCCAAGCAGGAGCGGCAGATCGGGGCCCGCCTGTTCGTCCGAAGCAGCCGCCGTGTCGAACTGACGCCCATCGGTGTCCAACTGCGTGAAGACCTCAGCGCCGGCTACCAGCGGATACGTGACGGCATCAATGACGCGACGACTGCCGCCCGGGGCGCCAGGAGCAGGCTCACTCTCGGCCTCCACGGTCCCCAAGCACACGACCAGGCCGACCTCTTGGACCTGTTCCGCAACCGCCATCCCGACATCGATCTGCGCATCCGGGAGATGAACTTCACCGACCCCTTCGGCCCGCTGCGCGACGGCACCGTCGAGATCGCAACAGCCTGGCTGCCCGTCCGGGAGCCCGACCTCACCGTCGGCCCGGTGATCGACGCCGAACCACTGCTGCTCATGGTGGCCACCGATCATCCACTGACAGCTCGGGACGAGGTGGGCATGGAGGATCTCGCGGACTGGGTCCTCCCCTACTCCGGACCGCCCACGCCCGAGTACTGGCTGCAGACTCTCGTCCCCACCCGTACTCCCGGTGGGCGTCCCATCCGACGCGGACCGAAGGTCACCACCTTCCAGGAAGTCGCGGCGGCCGTCGCCGCAGGCCACGCCATCAGCCTCGTCCACGGCGACGCCGCCCGCTACTACCGCTGGCCTGGCCTGCGCTATCTGCGCCCTCACGATGCGCCGACAGGGGAGTGGGCCCTGATCTGGCCCACGGCCCAGGAAACCGATGCCATCCGTGCACTGGCACGGGCGGCACGGGATACCGGTCCACGAACCGGCTGACTTACCCACGAACGCCCGTCGATTCGTGGCGGCACCCGTCCGACCGCGCTGAACGACGGAGAGGGGCCGCTCGAGTTCGGGCAGGTCACACACGGCTCCGATGTCACATCGTGGATAACTTCCCGCTTATCAGCTCATGCGCGATCGCTCATTGTTCGGTCCTCGAGCCCACGGCATCCTGAGATCACTTCTGATGCTGAGGCGCTTTCCGGTGGAGGCGTGTACCCCGGCGGCGGCGTCTCGGACAGCCGGGGGAGTCGGAGCGAGCCGTGCCGTGCACCGCCCGGGACGCGGACGGCGTCCCACGCGCTCCGGACGCCCCCGCGCGACTTCACTGACTCGCCCCAAGCACCGCCGCCGCGGGCATCTGGAACGAAAGGCGACACGCGCGTGAAAACTCTCCAGCAGACCACCCTGATACTGGCCACCCTCGCCACCGGTTTGATGGCCGGGCTGTTCGCGGCCTTCGCCTACTCGGTCATGCCAGGTCTGGCGCGCTCCTCCGATCGCACCTTTGTCGAGGCAATGCAGAACATCAACAAGGCGATCCTCAACCCGGTCTTCATGTTCCCCTTCATGGCCGCGATCCCACTGCTCGGTCTTGCCGTCGTGCTGGCCTGGCGCGGCCACGGACGGGCCGCGCTGCCGTGGCTGATCGCCGCGTTGGTGCTCTACCTGCTCGCCTTCGTGGTCACCAGCGGCCTCAACGTCCCCCTCAACGATCAACTCGCCAAGGCCGGCAACCCCGATCGCATGAAGGACCCCGCAGCGGTACGCGAGAACTTCGAGAGCACCTGGGTCGCCTGGAACATCGTCCGCGCTCTGCTCCACACCGCCGCCTTCGGCTGCCTGCTGTGGGCGCTGATCCTCTTCGGCGCACACATGACGCAGGAGTCCGCAGCCACCGCCTCCCCGACCCGACGTCCGCTCACCGCGGAGTACCCCGACAGCAGCATGCACTTCGGCCCTGCACGGGACACGGGTAGCCATATGACGCAGCCAGGGCCGGTGCCGCAGGAACCGCAGGCTCGTCGGACCAAGGGCCCGCGCTGGTAGGCCGTCTGCACGGCAGTGGACGACAGCAGCGTCGCGCACGGCGCGCCGTCACCCTGGGCGGCATCGCCGTGGCGAGAGTCCGGCGTCCGCGGCCGCCGTTGCGGAGCGGTTCCGGGAAAACAGTAGCCATGGCTACAGTAGCCATGTACCTTTTTTTCATGAGCAAGAGTTCCCCGGGGCCCACCCCCGGCTTCCTGGTGTGGCGGCTCGCCAACCGGTGGCGCGTCGCGGTGGACCGCGCGCTGGCGCCGCTGGGACTCACCCACGCGCAGTACACGCTGGTCGCGTCTCTGCACGGGATGCGGCGGGCCGGGGAGCGGCCCAGCCAGCGCCGGCTCGCCGACCACCTCGGCATGGAGGCCCTGTACGTCTCCAAGCTGGCGCGGGCGCTGGAGTCGGCAGGCCTGGTGGAGCGCGCCCGCGACCCACGTGACCCGCGCGCCGTCCAGCTCTCCCTCACCGAGGAGGGGCAGGCCGTCACGCGGCGGGCGGTCGCTGTGGTCCAGGAGTTGCTCGAGCGGTTGCTGGAGCCGCTGGGGGGCCTCGACGCCCCGCGGACCCGCGCGTTCACCGACGAGCTGAGGACTCTGCTCGACGCACCTCTCACTCCACCCGCGCACCACGAGAACAGCGACGAGACCGACGAGGGGACCCCACCATGACCACCACCGCACCCGCCGCCGACGCCCGCGTCCTCGGGCTGGCCCACTACGCCGCCCGCGGCGTCCTGGAGCGGGTCCTGGCCCGGCACGGCCTCACCTTCCAGCAGCAGGTCGTCCTGCGCGCCGCCGTCACCGCGGACAGCCCGCCGACGGCGGACGACCTGGTCGCCCAGGTCCAGGGTTCCCTGAAGGCCGACGAGGCCGATGTCCGCGCCGCCCTCGGTGACCTGGTGACCCGGCGGCTGCTCGTCGCCGACGGCGCGTACCCGCGCCCCACCGACGCGGGGCGTGAACTGCTGGCCGCCACCGCCGCGGAGGTGGCCCCCGTCTCCGCGCGCATCTGGGGAGGGATCCCCGCCGAGGACCTGGCCGCCGCCGGCCGCGTCCTCGCCCTGGTGACCCAGCGGGCCGAGGCCGAGCTCGACACGATGGGCTGACACGGCGGTGTGCCCACGCACGGGATCGCCGACGCGGGACCGCCGTTCGTGGGGCCGCCCGCGCGGGATCACCGACGCGGGAACGCCGGAGGGGGCGGCCGGTTGTCCGGCCGCCCCCTCCTTCATCCCGTTCGGCTACGCTCCCCGCTCGCCGATCAGGAGCTCATGAGGCCGTGCAGGTCGCCGTCGGCGCCGCGGAGGTGCCGTTGCCCTGGAGGCCGAAGGTGGTGGAGCCGCCCGCCGCCACCGCGCCGTTGTGCGAGGCGTTCTTCGCCGTCACGGCGGCGCCGCTCTGGGTCACCGTGGCGTTCCAGGAGTTGGAGACCGTCTGGCCACTGGGCCAGGTCCAGGTCACCGTCCAGCCCTTGAGGGCGGCGGCGCCCGGGTTGGTCACCGTGACGGTGGCCTGGAAACCGGTGTTCCAGCTGCTGTCGACGCGCAGGGCCGCGGTGCAGCCGCCGTCGCCGCTTCCGCCCGAGGCCGCCGTGCGGGCGGTGACCGAGGCAGAGGCGGACGAGGTGTTGCCCGCGGCGTCCTTGGCCCGCACCGAGTAGCTGTAGTCGGTGGAAGCGGTCAGACCGGTGTCGGTGAACGTCGTGCCGGACGCGGAACCGACCTTGGTGGCACCGCGGTAGACGTCGTAGCCGGTCACCGCCGTGTCGTCGGTGGACGCCGTCCAGGAGAGCGAGACGCCGGAGGCGGTCGTCCCGGTGACCTTGAGACCGGTCGGCGCGGTAGGGGCCTGGGTGTCGCCGCCCCCGCTGCTGCCGCCGCCGGTGAAGCCGGGGGACTTGATGCTCGTGAGGTAGCCGTCCTTGGTGGTGTCGACCGAGGTCCAGTCGTCCTTCAGGATGCCGCCGGTGTCGCCCGAGTCGGGATTCCAGGACCAGTACGTCCACGAGAAGCTGTCGGCGCCGTACTGCGCGGTGGGGCGCAGGTAGTCGGCCAGCGTCTTCAGCCAGGTCCGGTCGGTGGCCGCGGTCAGGGTGCTGCCGAACTCGCCGACCCACACCGGGGCGATGTTCTCCTTGAAGAGGTAGCCCCAGTTCTTGTCCCAGATGCCCGCCATGTTGGCGGGGAAGGCCGGGTCGCTGAACCAGGGCTGGTTCGCCACGCTCGTCGCGTACTCGTGGGCCGAGTAGACGACGCGGTGGGGGGTGCTCAGCTCCACCGGGTATTTCCGCACACCCTGCAGGTTGCCGCCCCACCAGGTGGTGCCGCCCTCGAAGGACTGCACGCCCTCGACGAAGATCAGCATGTCCGGGTTGGCCGCGAGGACGGCGTTGCCGCCCTTCTGGGCTGCCAGGCGCCAGTCGGTGGCGGCGTCGCCGCAGCCCCAGCAGGCCGGGTCGTGGGGCTCGTTGTGCAGGTCGATGCCGACCACGGTGGGGTTGTTCGCGTAGCGCGCGGCGATCGACTTGAGGTCGGCGATCCACGTGGACTCGGGGACGGCGCTGGTGTACCAGAGCGCCGACTGGCCCGCGGAGTCCGGCCGGTGGCGGTCGAGGATGATCTTCAGGCCGACGGTGCCGGCGTAGTCGACGATCTTGTCCATCACCTGGAGGGAGTTGAGTCCCTGCAGGTCGGTGTTCATGTTGTAGTACGTGATCCCGCTCGGCGTCGCGCCGGACTTGAACACGTCGTCGCTGTACGGCAGCCGGATGGTGTTGTACCCCAGCTGCTTCATCTGGTCGATCATGCTCTTGTAGTCACGGGCCCACAGGCCGTGCGGCACGAGGTTGGACGTCTCGAAGCCGAACCAGTTGACGCCCGCGACGCGCACCGGCTGGCCGGCCGCGTCCAGGATCTGCCGTCCGCTGGTGTGCCAGTAGCCGGCTCCGGCCGCCGGGGCGGCCTGCGCGGTGCCCGCGGCGGTGAGCGGCGCCGCGAACAGCGCCACGGCGAGGGCGGTGACGAGCGCGGCCCGTCGCCCGGTGCGGTGCGCGCGTCCGGCCCGGGTCGCCCGGAGGGCCCGTCCCGCGCGGCCTAAGAGTCCGATCATCGTGTGTGCGCTCCTTGTCGAGAGCCGGGTTGGCGGGTGGACGCGGGGGACGCCACTCTGCATGGGAGCGCTCCCGTCGATGCCGCCCATACAGAAGCGGACGTGTTCATGTCGCGTCAAGAGATCTGACGCGGATGCAAGTTGTGAAGGCGGTAAGGCGCGTCGGCCGGTGAGCGGGCCGCCGGTGGTTCAGGGGGTGACGGCGGGGCGGCCAACCGCACAGATGGTGTGCTGCTCGCGTCCGCCGCCCGGTTCAGTTCTTCGCGGGGTCCGGCGGGCGCCGACGCCTCCCGGGCGACGGTCCGCGCGGGAGCGGAATGTCCTTGCGCGAAGCGCGGTTCGGAGTACTAGCGTGGACGGCGGCGAGCGCCCGCCGGGCGCCGACGAGGCTGAGGGGGCCGCATGAGCGACGCAGGCGACAGCAACGCGATCGAGGCGATCAGGATACCCGGCTGGGCTCCGAAGGCCCCCTCGTGGGGGTGCAGGGCTTCGGCGCGATGGGCATCAGCTTCGCCTACGGGCAGACGGACGACGCGGCGGCCAGGGATACCCTGGAGGCCGCCGTCGAGGCGGGCGTCACCCTGATCGACACCGCCGACATGTACGGGGACGGCCGGAACGAGGAGTTCCTCGCCCCGTTCCTCGCCGCGCACCGCGACGAGGTCACCATCGCCACCAAGTACGCCAACGTGGTGCTGCCCGACGGCGGCCGTGCCGTCCGCAACGACCCCGCGTACATCCGGCAGGCCGTCGAGGGCAGTCTGCGGCGGCTGGACGTCGACGTCATCGACCTGTACTACATGCACCGCCGGGACCCGGCCGTGCCGTTCGCCGAGTCGGTCGGGGCCATGGGCGACCTGGTGCGCGAGGGCAAGGTCAAGTACCTCGGGCTCAGCGAGGTCACCGGCGACGAACTGCGCGAGGCGCACGCCGTGCACCCGATCACCGCGCTGCAGTCGGAGTGGTCCGTCTTCAGCCGCAGCGTGGAGCGCAGCGCGGTGGGCGCCGCCGCCGAGCTCGGCGTGGGCATCGTGCCCTACTCCCCGCTCGGCCGGGGCTTCCTCACGGGGGCGTTCACCGACGCGGGCAAGGAGCTCCCCGACGACGACTTCCGCCGCTCCCAGCCCCGCTTCACGGGGGACAACGCCAGGGCGAACGCCGCGCTGCTGGCGCCGCTGCAGAAGATCGCCGCCGACCGCGGGGCCACCATGGCGCAGATCGCCCTGGCCTGGGTGCAGCAGCGCGCCGAGGTGCACGGCCTGTCCGTGGTGCCCATCCCGGGAACCCGGAAGCGCGCCCGCCTCCTGGAGAACGCGGCCGCCACCCGCATCACCCTGACCGAGGGCGAACTGGCCCTCCTGGAGCCGATCGCCGCCCAGGTCACGGGCGACCGCTACGCGAACATGGCCTCCACGGCCGACGCCCGCGAGGCCTGAGGCGCCCCTGACGCCCGACCGGCCCGGTGTGCCGACTTCGGCCCAGCGGGCCGGCCGGGCGTCAGAAAGAGCCGCCACTCCGGCGGCCGGGACCAGGGTGTCGTCTCCCTGCCGGAGACGACACCGCAGGACCACGACACCGTCTCGCCCCGGGGCAAACGGGCGCCCGGCCGAGCACCGTGTTCCGTGGTGCTCACCGCACCCGGATGTGACCCCGCGTCACTCACCGCACCCGGATGTGACCCCGCGTCAGCCGCTCGGGCAGCCCGACCGCGGGCAGATCACAACTGGAACTCGGCGGGAGACAAACCCAGCGCCGTGCAGGCTTCCCGGATGATCATGTGCTCGGCCTGGGAGAAGTCGCCGTCGGCCCCGGCGACGACGATGCCGGTCTGGATCACCGCCCTCGCCTCGGTCGGCTTCTTGGCGGTCCTGGCGATGTCCTGCAGCGCCTCGGCCTTGCCCTGCTGGAAGTCGCGCGTCAGCTGGTCCACGTGCTTGTTGAAGCGCTGGCGCAACTGCTCCGGCGGGAAATTCTGCAGCACCTCGTTGCCGAGGATCATCGACTCGACGTGCTGTCGCTCCGACGGGTCCACATGGCCGTCCGCCGCCGCGACCAGGGCGCACATCGCCATGCTCGCGTCCCGGTAGGCGCCGCTCTTCAGCTCGGTCTTGAGGGAGGCGAGCTGCGTCTTCAACGCACTCACCAGCTGAGCACGTGGGCCACCGCCGGACCCCGCGCCGCGAGGCGGTCCGTGGGTCGTCCCGTGGGCCGTCCCGTGAGGCGCGCCGCCCCCGCGCTGGGCCTGCTGCAGGTTCTTCGCCTGGTCCTTGAGTCGGTCCCACATGGCCATCGACGTCACCTCGGTGTTCCTCTGTGTCATCGGTCGCGATTCCGCTCGCGCGTTCATCCGGTCAACGGCTGCCTCCGGGTAAAGGTTCCCTAAAGCGTCCTGGCCCCGGCACCCGGTCGACCCGAACCTCTTCCCGCCGCAGCGGGTCGGCACGGGCGTGCCGGCGTAAAGGGTGACGTGTTCTGTCAGGTAAGGCGTGAACGATGGATGACATGCAGACCGAGAACAGGAACACCACCACCCGCGACACCGAGAACGTCCCGCAGGCCGGCCCGGCCGGTCCGCTCGCCGGGCGGATCGCGCTCGTGGCGGGCGCCACCCGCGGGGCGGGACGGGCCCTGGCCGTGGAGCTGGGCCGGGCCGGTGCGACCGTGTACGTGACCGGCCGTACCACCCGGGCCCGGGTCAGCGAGGTCGGCCGGACCACCGAGACCATCGAGGAGACCGCCGAGATGGTCACCGCCGCGGGCGGCGTCGGTATCGCGGTCCCCACCGACCATCTCGACGAAGGCCAGGTACGTGCCCTTGTCGAGCGGATCGACCGGGAGCACGGGCGCCTCGACATCCTCGTCAACGACCTGTGGGGCGGCGAGCACCTCCTGGCCACCTCGGTGTTCGGCAGGAAGAGCTGGGAGACACCGCTCGCCGACGGCCTGCGGATCCTGGAACTCGGCGCGCGCTCGCACGTGATCACTGCGGCGTTGCTGCTTCCACTGCTGATCCGCTCCGACGCGCCGCTGCACGTCGAGGTCACCGACGGCACCGCGCACTCCAACCGCCGCTACCGGGAGAACATGTACTACGACCTGGCGAAGAACGCTCCGATCCGCCTCGCGTTCGGGCTGGGGCAGGAACTGGCCGAATACGGGGGTACGGCGGTCGCGGTCTCGCCGGGCTTCCTGCGCTCGGAACAGATGCTGTCCCACTTCGGTGTGAGTGAGGAGAACTGGCGTGACGCGATCGCCCAGGAACCGGCGTTCGCGATCGCGGAGTCCCCGCACTACCTGGCCCGGACGGTCGTGGCACTGGCCACCGACCCGGACCGTGGGCAGCGGTGGAACGGCAGGTCCACGTCCAGCGGGGAGCTCGCCAAGGCCTACGGGGTGACGGACGTGGACGGCAGCCGGCCGGACGCCTGGGCGTACTTCGAGGACGTCACCTACGGCGGCAAGGAGCGATCCGCCGAGGACTACCGCTGACGTCGCGCCTCCTGGGGTTCCGCCTGCTCCGGTTCCGCCTCCAGGGGATCGGACCGGTAGAGGGCGGTCAGCGCTGAGGCGTGCTCACGGAAGCGGGCGCGCAGGCCGGCCGGGGCCAGCACCTCGACGTCCGCCCCGAGCCGCACCAGCTGGTCGAAGGCGACGTCCTCCGACTCCGCCGGCAGGTCGAGGGTGACCAGGCCGGCGGGGTCAGGGGTGCTCGCGGAGGCGAGCGCGTCGGCGACGGCGGCCCCGTCCACGACGGCGGGCAGCCGCCGCAGCCCCTGGCCGGTCAGCCGGATCGTGACGGTGGTGCGCAGCAGGGCGCGGGCGAAGGCCGCCGAGCGGGCCTCCCAGTGCGCGGCCAGCTCGAAGGCCGGGTCGCGCACGAAAGGCTCCTGAGCTCCGGGAGCCGGGCCCAGAGCGGTGATCCGGTCGACGCGATAGGTACGCCAGCCACCGTCACGGGTCTCCCGCTCGCCCAGGACGCGGGCCACGGCGTACCAGGTGCCGGCCTTCAGCACGAGCCCGTACGGCTCCACCACCCGCGCCGCCACGGAGGACGGTGCGCCGTTCCGGCCCGGTCGCGCGTAGGACAGTTCGACGGGCCGGTCCGCCCACACCGCGCGGGCGAGCTCCGGCAGCAGTTCCGGGGTGGAGGGTTCGTGGAACCAGGCCGGCGCGTCGAGGTGGAAGCGGCGCACCGAGGACTCGGCGGCCTGGCGTACCGACGGAAGCAGCGTCGCGGTCAGCTTGAGCCTGGCGACCTCCGCCGCGTCCGACAGCCCCAGATCCCGCAACGCCGAGGGAAGACCGGACAGGAAGAGCGTCTCCGCCTCGCTCGGACGGAGCGTGGTGAGCCGGGTCCGGTATCCGGCGGCGAGGAAGTAGCCGCCCACCCGGCCCCGCTCCGACCGGACGGGGACGCCGGCCTCCTGCAACGCCTGGGCGTCGCGGATCACCGTCCGCTCGGAGATCTCCAGCTCACGGGCGAGAGCGGCCGCGGTCAGGCCGGGGTTCGACTGGATCAGCAGAGCCATACGGATCAGGCGGGCGGCACGCATCCACCAAGGATGACCGACCGGAGGAAGGCACGGCATCTCCCGCCGGCCGAGGGACCGGACGGTCAGCGCAGCAGGAGCAGCGCGAGGACCGCCACGGCGACGACCACCGCCCCGCCCACCGCGAACCTGAACCGTCCCTCCTCGGACAGGCGCCCCACGACCCGCACGTCACCGTCGGGGGAGAGGAACGCGTAGAACTCGCGGTGGCCCACGCCCCGCAGTTGTGCCCGCACCACCTTCAGCCGCCGCACGACGACGTGCCGTCCCCGCTCGTCCGGCCGTCGGCCCAGGTGCCGCTCCAGGAAGTCGCGGTGCTCGGGGGAGAGGTCGTCGGGCAGCGGCGCGTCGTCGTCCAGGACGTCCTCCCGCCAGCCCGCCCCGTCCAGCTCGGCGGCGATCCGGCGGGGCCGCGGGGTGGGAGGGGACGGTTCCTCGGTCTCGGGATCCCAGGCGATCCGTCCCGCCGTCCAGGTCGTCACGTTCCCGTTCCCCTCGCAGGCCGTGCACCCGACGGTGCCCCTGTGGCCGCACGGCTTGCAGGGGATGCGCCCCTTGGTGTCGCAGTCCTTGCACCTGACTTTTCCCCAGCCCCGGCAGCCCGGGCAGGCGGCGGCGGGCGTGTGGCAGCCCTCGCAGGTCACCCGCTGCTCGACCGTGCCCGTCCGGCCGGGCCGCAGCCGCCCGGTCGGGGCGTCGGCCAGGCCGCCGTGCTTGAGGTGCTGGGTGCACGCGGAGACGCCCTGGCACATCGGGCACACCTGGGCCGGGTCGCAGGAGCGGTACCTCTTGCCGTCACAGTCGGGGCAGGTCCGGCGGCCGTTGCCGCAGCCGCACGCCCCCCGGTGCACGGTGCCCCGCCTGACCAGGTCGAGCGGCCGGTGGAGCGGCGTCTCGTGCGGGCCGAGTTTGTGGTCCGCCAGCACGTCGTAGGTCGGCCGTGAGGCCAGGTCCACGGCCCCCGGCAGGTGCCGCGTCGTCTCGGTGCGGCGTTCCGTGCGGCGGGTGACGGTGAGCTCGACGAGGTGCGAGGGGGACAGGTCGAAGTCGGTCGGCGCCGGGGCCGGCCGCCTGCCGCGGCCGGAGCGCGCCACGTGCGCGCACAGCCGCGCGCGCACCTCGTCGTCGGTCGGATCGTTCAGTGCCAAGGCGGCGCTCACTCTCCCCGGTCTAACCGGTCGAACCGGTCCCGCGCGGTCGCAGGCGCGGGCCGTGCCGAGCGGCACCAGTGTGGCGGGCGCGTGGACGCGGCGGAAGGGCGCGTGGGAGCTCAAGGACCAGGAGGCGGCCCGGCGGGACCGACCAGCCCGGTCTCGTAGGCGAGGACGAGAGGCGCTGGGCATGACGCCCCGGCAGACGGTCACCACGGTCGTCGCGTCCGTCCTCGTGACGGGACTGGCCGGCGGGACCGTCGGCGTGCCGCTGGGGCTCGCCCTGCACGGGGCGGTCGTGCCCGCCATGGGCCACGGCGCGGGCCTGCGTCTGCCCGCCTCCGTCCTCGACGTGTACGCCGCGCCGGAGTTGACCGCGCTGGGGACGGCCGGGCTGGTCATCGCCGTCCTCGGCGCGCTGCTGCCGGCGGGCTGGGACGCCCGTACGCGGACGGCGGTCGCCCTCCGCGCGGAATAGGGCGACGCCCTCAGGGGCGGCGTTCGGCCACGTACGCGGTGAACGCCGTCCACCGGGCCCGGGGGAAGGCCAGCACCGGCCCCTCGCGCCGCTTCGAGTCCCGCACCCGCACGGCCCGCGCGTCCACGGAGACCTCCACGCAGTCACCGCCGTTCGTTCCGCTGTAGCTGCTCTTCAGCCACACGGGGCGATCGGGTTGCCGGGTGTGCTGTTCGACGCTCATAGCTCCCCTGCCAAGCGTTCGACGAGACGGCCGGACTCCTCCAGGTCGAGGGCCTGGGACCGCAGCATTCCATAGCGCAGCCAGAACTCGCTGACCTCGTCGCGATGGGAGCGGATGTTCACGATGCCTTGCGCCTCGATGCAAACGAACTGCCGCCGCTCGACGGTTTCCAGCAGGACCATCTGGCCGTTGACCCCACTGTGGGCGGCCCGGCGGGTCGGCATCACCTGGATCTCCACGTTCCGCAGGCGGGCGCACTCCTGGAGCTGGGCCAGCTGCCGACGCATCACGGCTGTGCCGCCCACCAGCCGGCACAGCGAGCTCTCCTCCAGGATGAAGGCGAACACCACGCGGGGCCTGGTCCGGTGCAGGAGCGTCTGCCGGGCGAGCCGGGCGGAGAGGTGCTGTTCGATGGCCTCGTCCTCGAGCGGCGGGTAGTGGGCCTCGAGCAGCGCGCGAGCGTACTCCTCGGTCTGCAGCAGGCCCGGGACGAGCATCGGGTCGTAGGAGAAGCGGCTGACGGCCTCCGACTCCAACACGGCGAAGTCGCGGAAGAACAACGGCAACTTCGCCCGGTCCACGTCCTCCTGAAGCACCCGCAGCGCCCCCTCCGCGCCGAGGACCCGTTCCGCCGCGTCCGTGAAGGCCCCCTTCGCCGGACGCCGCCCCCGCTCGACCGAGGCGACCTGTTCCAGCGAATACCCGATCGCCTCCGCGAGCCCCTGCTGGGTCAGCCCCGCCCGCTCCCGGTACAGCCGCACCAGCTTCCCGTACGCGCCCCACACCGCGGGGCGTTCGTCGTCCGGTGTACGCGTGCCCATCGCATCCCTGCCCGCCCGGTCGTCGTGCCCCCATGGTCCTCAACGACCCGCGGGCCGGTCGGTTCCGGAGCCCGGCCCGTACAGGACCCGTACCGACCCGGACGGCGCCCGTACAACTCCGGCCGGTACCGCCGCCCGACCTGGCCCGGCCGGTGCGCACGGCGACACGGTGACGCCCATGGAACCGACCCGCACCGCGCACGCGGACCCGCAGTTCACGCTCCGCCTCAGCGCGACCCCGCGCGGCGCGCACCTCGCCCGCCATCTCGCCGCGCAGCAACTCGCGGCCTGGGGCGTCCCGTACGGCAGCGAGGCATCCGACGCCGTCTGTCTCGTCACGGCGGAGCTCGCGGCCAACGCCGTCACGCACGGGCTGGTGCCCGGCCGGGACTTCCGGCTGTCGCTGCTCCGGCTGCCCGGGCGCGTGCGCGTCGAGGTGACCGACGCCCGTCCCGAACGCCCGCCGCAGGCACCCCGGTTGACGCCCCCGACGGCTCCGGGAGGGCGAGGGCTCCTCCTGGTCGCGGCCTGCGCCGACCGGTGGGGCCACGAGGTGCGCGACGTCTGCAGCAAGACGGTGTGGGCCGAGGTGTCGTGCCCGTGACGCGCCCCGGTCAGTCGCCGAACATCCCCCGCAACAGCTCCCGCACGCCCTGGCGCAGGTCGTCCAGGCCGGGCGGATCGGCGTGGTGGGCCCCTGCCGCGCAGGAGAACATCACCCCGTCCGCCCAGGCCACCAGCGACAGCGCGTGGCGGGCCGGATCGGGCGAACCGAGGCCCGCCACAAGGACGGTGGCCATCTCCCGGAACCGCGCGCCGGCCGCGTCGAAGTGGGTGCGCAGCTCCGGCCGGCGGGTCGCCTCCAGCGCCAGTTCGTAGCGCGCGAGCAGCAGGTCGCGGTTGCCGGTCAGGGAACGGTGGACGGCGAGCGCCAAGGCGTCCACCAGCTGGTCCCGGCCGCCGCGGGGGTCGGGCATCTCCTCCACGGCGAGGACCTGCGCCTCCCGCTCGGCCAGCCGCAGCACCGCCAGCTCCAGCAGCGCCAGGCGGGTCCGGGCGACGTTCGAGGTGGAGCCGTGCGGCAGTCCGGCCGCCTCGTCGACCGCCCGGTGGGTCAGCCCGCGCATACCGCGCCCGGCGAGCAGGGCGAGAGCGGTGTCGGCGACGAGGACGGAACGGGACGTCGGTGCGGGCATGCCCCCAACCTATCGCTCGCACTACGGCTGTAGTAATTTCGACTCCGCGGCCACTACAGGCGTAGTGTCCGGCTCCGGTAGGAGGAGAAGCATGTCCGCCGTGCCCTTGCCCCGCCCCTCGTGGTCCTCGCAGGTCGTCGTCGTGGGAGGCGGCATCGGGGGCCTGACGGCGGCCGTCGCGCTGCGGCAGGCCGGGCGGGAGGTCGTCGTCCTGGAGCGCGCTCCCTCCCTGGAGCCGGTCGGCGCGGCCCTCTCCCTGGCCCCCAACGCCCTGCGCGCGCTCGACGTCATCGGGGTGGGGGACGAGGTGCGCGCACTGGCCGCCAGGGTGGGTGAGGGCGGGATGCGCAGCCCGTCCGGGCGGTGGCTGGCGCGGACGGACGCGGCCGGGATCGCCGCACGGTTCGGCGACCCGCTGCTCCTGCTGCCGCGCTCCACGCTGGTCGACGTCCTCACCGCCCGCCTCCCCGAGGGCGCCGTCCGCACCGGCTGCCGGGGCGCCGTCACCGACCCGGGGGGCGCCGACGAGCCCGCCAGGGTCACCACCCCGGACGGAGAGCTGACCGCAGGCCTGGTGGTCGCCGCGGACGGCATCCACTCGCCGGCCCGCGGCGTCCTCTTCCCCGAGCACCCGGGCGTCGTCTACTCCGGCTTCACCACCTGGCGGGTCATGGTCCCGGCGCCCGCCGCGGAGATCGTCTCGCACGAGACCTGGGGGCCCGGGCGGCTGTGGGGCACGCACCGCCTCACGGACGGCAGGATCTACGCGTACGCCGCCGCCACGACCCCGCCGGGCGGGAGGGCCGCCGACGACGAAAGGGCCGAGCTGCTGCGCCTGTTCGGCGACTGGCACGAACCGGTCCCCTCCGTCCTCGCGGCGATCCGGCCGCAGGACGTCCTGCGGCACGACGTCCACCACGTCGCCCCGCCGCTGCCCGCCTACCACCGGGGGAGGGTCGCCCTGGTCGGCGACGCGGCGCACGCGATGCCGCCGACGCTGGGGCAGGGCGGCAACCAGGCGATCGAGGACGCCGTCGTCCTCGCCCACCATGCCGAGGATCTTCCCGCCTACACGGAGGCCCGTCTGTCCCGCACCTCGGCGCTGGTCACCCGATCGGTCCGCATGTCACGGCTCGCCATGACCCGCAACCGGCCTACCGCCGCCCTGCGCAACACGGCGGTCGCCGCCCTCTCTCGTACTGGCCCCGCACTCTTCCCGCGCGCCCTCGACGGCATCGCCGACTGGCGGCCACCGCAGCACACGGCCGGCCGAGCCTGATCGCTTCCCTCGGCACCGAAGCCCGGGGGCAGCGAATGAGGGGTCCCGTGAACGGTGGCGTCGTCACCTCTCCAGAACGGGCAACGCCTGGTCGAGGGGTGGCTGCCGCTCGGCGACGAGGGCCGGAAGTTCGCGCATGTCGTGGAAGACGATGGTGTCGCAGCCTTCGAGGCGTGCGGCCGGGGTCGGGCCGCCGGCGTAACCGAAGGCCCGCATGCCGGCCGCGCGGGCCGCGTCGACGCCGGGCCGGCTGTCCTCGACCACGACGCAGCGTTCAGGATCCACGCCCATCCGCCGGGCGGCGTGCAGGAACAGATCGGGGGCGGGCTTGCCCCGGGGAACCTCGGTGGAGCTGTAGATGCGGCCGGCGAAGCGCTCGTAGAGTCCCGTGCGGCCCAGGGTGTGCCGCATCTTGTCGTGGGAGCCGCTGGAGGCGACGCACGTCGGTACGGTGAGCGCGTCGAGTGCCTCCGGCAGGCCGTCGACGGGGGCGAGGCCGAGGTCGACGGCCTCCCGGTGGAGCTGTTCGAACCTCGCCGACCAGACCGCGGCCGTCTCCGGGCCGAGCCGCGCGGCGACCTGCTCACCGATGGCGGCGTGCGAGCGCCCGATGAACCGGGCCACGACCTCGTCCTCGGTCAGCGGCCAGCCCAGCTCGGTCCCGAGGGCGACCTGGACCCGGACGGCGATGCGCTCGCTGTCGACCAGCACGCCGTCGCAGTCGAAGATGACGAGCTCGATGGGCTTGACCATCCCCGCAGCATAGGCCCGCCGTGCCGCACGCCGCGGCGGCTACGACCGGCTGGGGATGTGCGCCTCGGGCACCGCCTGGGACGGTCCGGACGCCGCGGCGGGGAGCGCGTCGGGGACGGTGGGGGAGAGGGGGAACAGGGCGTCGAGGCCGAGCATGTGCCATATCTGCTGGTAGTGGTCGTTGAAGGCGGCAAGGCGCAACACCCCGGAGTGGGCCTCCGCCGTCCGCGAGAGCGTGATCAGCATGGTGATGCCCGAGGAGTCGAGGTATTCCATCCCGGAGGCGTCCATCACCAGGGTGGTGAGACCGCGCTTGATCAGGTCCTCGCACTGCGCGCCGACGACGGAGGCGTTGTCGTAGTCCACCTGGGGCGGCAGCCGCACGACCGCCGTGTCCTCGCCCTGCGTCCGCACGGTGAGCATGAGGTACCGGGTACTCCCGTCTGTTCCTGGTCGCCCTGTCGCGTCACCGCTGAGGCGTGCTGCTACGTGTTCCCCCCGGCAGGCCTCTACACCTAGCCCCCCCGCCGTGCGTGTGTGCACTACATCACGGCAGTTCGGTGTGGAGACGCACCGTGGTGCCCTCGTCCGGCGAGGAGCGGATCTCCACGAGGTCCGTGAGCTGGTGGACGAGCCACAGCCCGCGGCCGCCGATCTGGCGGGCGTTCGGCCGCAGCCGCCCCGTCAGCGGATTCTCCATGTACCCGGCGTCCCGGAACTCGCACACGAGGCGATCGTCCTCGCTCCACGTGCGCAGCACCCCCTGGCCACCGCCGTGCCGGATGCTGTTGGTCGCCACCTCCGTCGCGGCCAGGTGCAGCTCACGCAGCCGCCGGCCGCTCAGGCCGTGCTCCTCCGCGCAGGCGGTGATCTTTCCGCGCAGGGCGGGCAGATCACCGCTGGTGTAGGCGAACTCCTCGTACGGGTCGCACGGGTGGGTGAGCGGGACGAAGGCGTAGGGAGCCTGCGCGTCGTAGTCCTCGCAGGGCATCGTCCTGCCGTCCCTGCGCATCTCCGGATGGCACCGGGACATGACCTTCAGCCCGCCGTCGTCGTGGGCGACGTCGTAGGGGCACAGCAGCCACCAGGCCGGGCCCTTGGCGAAGGCCTTGTTCAGCAGCCACTCGTGATAGCGCAGCTCCGCGGCCTCGGCGGGGCTGCGGACCTGGTCCCAGGGGGATTCGCCGATCCCGCGGACCGGCCGCCCCTCCTCGACGTGCTTCGCGATCCAGCCCTGCCAGGAGTCGATGAGCCGGCCGGGCCGGTGCGCCACCCGGCTGGTGTCGACGTAGCGGACCGCCTCGTCCTCGCGGATCTCGGCGCGCAGCATGGACGCCTTGTCCTCCGGGACGGCCACCACGACGGCCTCGCCGCCCTCGAGCGCGTCCTCGATGAACCGCAGGGTGCCCTGGACGAATTCGTCCCCTCCCGCGTACGGGTAGAGCTCGTGCCGGTAACCGCCGCCCGGCGTGTTGGTGGTCTGCTGGAGTGAGGCGTTCATGGCGCCATCACCACCGGAATGTCGGGGACCGCGAAGCCGGACAGCTTCCAGGCTAGTCGCACGGTCTCGTTGGCCCCTTCCAGAACCACCTTGCGGTCCGGAAGGTGCCGGGCCGCGTCGGCCAGGGCGCTCATCCCGGCGGCGTCGAAGAACTCCAGGGCGTGACAGAGCAGCCGCACCGTGGCCGCCCGTGCGAGGAGGGTGCACAGGACGGTGCCGAACAGCAGCGCGCCGTCGCTGTCGACGATCCCGTCCACGGCCCATCCCTTCCGGCCCGCCCGATACACCCGGAATGCCGTTGACGCAGGACGCCTGCCCAGATGGTGGGGGTGCACGCACGCGATCTGGTCGAGCGTGGAGGGATCCCAGCCCGCGCCGCTGTAGGCGCAGACCACCATGGCCCCGGTGTCGGCCGCGAACTCCTCCAGCTCCAGCTCGCTGCGCAGCAGCTCGTCCGCCGGTTTGGTGGGGAAGGCGGGCCGGACATGGTGGAGCACCCGCAGCGAGCGGAAGCCCTCGCGGCCGGCGGTGGCCGCCTCGCGGCGCACCGCGGCGAGCAGGGAGACGTCCAGCCGGGCCGGGTCGAGGACGAGCTGGGCGAACTCGCTGCCGCCCTGGAGGTCGGGCCCGACGATCAGCACCTTGTCACCGTGCAGCGCTCCGTCCGCGACGAAGGCCCTGCTGCGGTCGATGACGTCCTCGGTGCGATCCAGCACCTGGCAGACGTGATCGCTCGTGTCGACCTCGTCCAGCGTTGTCAGTGCGCGCGGCGCTCTCACTACTCCTCCCTCGCTTCCTGGCCTCACTCTACTGATAACCGCACGTGCCCACGGCAGGCCCGCCCGGAGTGCCTTGCCTGGTCCCCGGCGCAGGAGGATCGTGGAAGAGGGGCCGACGGCAGCCGGAACACGGCATCGCGCCGTCGCGTGGCGGACCCGCCAGGACCGACACGATCCCGAGCCTTGCCGCACGAACGGCGCACATCCGCACATCGGACAGCGCACAGAGTGGAGAAGGCGATGAAAGGCCCTGTGAGCGGACCCTTCGGAGGACAGCCGGAGCGGGCCGAAGCACGACGGAACGAGCCGACGTACACCGGCCGCTACGTGGTCCTGCTGGACCAGGCCGAGGCGCGGCAGGGTATCGAGGGCCTGCGCTCCGCGGTCGGCGTGCAGAGCGTCGAGACGGTGTCGGGAGCGGACCCCGACGAGGCCAAGGAGGTCCTGGCGGCGTCCGACACCTCGGTGCTCTTCGACAACCTCGGCGTCGCGGTCGTCGACACCGACCCCGACCAGCGGCACGCGCTGGTCACCGCCGCCGAGACCAGCCCCTCGGTCGTCGCGGCCGAGCCCGAGCGGTACGTGTACGCCCTGATGATCACCGAGGCCGAGCGCACGGTGACCCACTCCTACCCGGCCTACCGCAGCGACGACGACCAGATCGCCCGTCAGGCCAGGGCGGAGGTGACCGCCCACCGCGGGCCCACCTGGGACGAGACGAACTGCACCTGGGGCCTCCAGGCGATCCGGGCCAACTTCTCCACCCTGACCGGACGCGACGTCAAGGTCTGCGTCCTGGACACCGGGGTGGACACCGACCACCCGGACCTCGCCGACCGCCTGGAGGAGACCGCCTCCTTCGTCGAGGGCGAGAGCGTCGAGGACGGCAACGGCCACGGCACGCACTGCATCGGCACCGTCGCCGGCCCGGCCGACCCGGCGAACGCGCCCCGCTACGGCGTCGCCGGCGACGCCCGCGTGCTGGCGGGCAAGGTCCTGAGCAACCGCGGCTCGGGGACCGACGGCCAGATCCTCGCCGGGATGTCCTGGGCCGTGGCGCAGGGCGCCAAGGTGATCTCCATGTCGCTCGGCGCGTCCGTCGAGCCCGGTGAGCTCTTCCCGCAGACCTACGAACAGGTCGCCCGGCGGGCCCTGCGCCTGGGCACCGTGATGGTCGCCGCCGCCGGGAACGAGAGCCGGCGCCCCGGAGTGGTCAGGCCGGTCGGACGGCCCGCCAACTGCCCCTCGATCCTCGCCGTCGCCGCGCTGAACAAGGACCTGGCGACCGCGTTCTTCTCCTGCGGAGCGATCAACGGGGAAGGCGGCGAGGTGAACGTCGCCGCACCCGGTGTCGGCATCTTCTCGGCCGCCCCCGACGGCTCCTACCAGTCGCTGATGGGCACCAGCATGGCCACGCCGCACGTCGCCGGAGCCCTGGCGCTGTACGCAGAGGCGGACCCCGCGATGGCGGCGGACGCCCTGCGCGACCGGATGCTGGCCGGCGCCTATCCGCTGCCGCAGCTCGCCGAGGACGTCGGCGCCGGGCTGCTCCAGGTCCCGTGAGCGAGCCGGACCCGCCCAGGACGGTCGGGGTCGTCCTCGTGGTCGACCCCGACCGGTTCCACGAGGTGGTGGAGGCCCTGCGAGGGGCCGGGCTGCGGGTGGCGGCCGAGCAGCCGCTGCTCGGCTCGCTGTCGGGGACCGCCGCGGAGGACCGGCTCCCCGCGCTGGCGGCAGTCGACGGCGTGCTCGCGGTCGACCTCGACCGCACCGTCACCCTGCCCGACCCCGGCTCGCCCCTTCAGTGACCCCGGCACGGCGACGGCGCCCGCCCCCGCTCGGGAGGGGGACGGGCGCCGTCGTGACGTGCGGGCCACAGCGAGGTCAGACCGTGGTCGACGCGGACGAGGCCGCCGGGGCCGCCTCGCCCGTCCGGCCGTCGGCCTCCGGGGCCTCGGCCTCGTCCAGGGCGACGTCCTTGGTCTCCTTGCCGAGGAGCAACGCGACCAGCGTCAGCAGGCCCATGACGGACAGGTAGACGCCCACCAGCCACGGCGAGCCGTCACCGGCCTCCCACAGGGCGACGGCGATGAACGGTGCGACCGCCGCGCCGAGGATCGAGCTCACGTTGTACGAGATGCCGGAGCCGGTGTAGCGCACGCTGGTCGGGAACAGCTCGGGCAGCAGCGCGCCCATCGGGCCGAAGGTCATGCCCATCAGCGCGAAGCCCAGCACCAGCCACAGCACCACGCCGACGGTGCCCAGCCCGACCAGCGGCGCCCACACCAGGCCGAAGACGATGATGCCGGCCGTCACGGCGATCAGCGTGCGACGCCGTCCGTACCTGTCGGCCAGCGGGCCGGAGACCAGCGTGAAGACGGCGAAGAAGAGCACGCCGAAGATCAGCATCAGCACGAAGGTGGTGTAGCCGTACCCGAGACCCGGGACGGCGGCGTCCGTCGGGGTGCGGCCGAAGCTCAGCGAGAAGGTCGTCATCAGGTAGAAGAGGACGTACGTCGCCAGCATGAAGAAGGTGCCGAGCACCAGCTGCTTCCAGTGGCCCCGGAAGACGGTGGCCAGCGGCAGCTTGCGGACCAGGCCGGCCTCACGGGTACGGGTGAACACCGGGGCCTCGACCAGCCGCATCCGCACCCACAGGCCGATCGCGACCATCACCGCGGAGAACAGGAACGGGATCCGCCAGCCCCAGTCGAGGAACGCCTCGGAGGGCTGCGAGGGGTCGGCCCCGGCCGCGGACGGCAGCAGCGCGCCGATGATCAGGAACAGGCCGTTGCCGATGATGAAGCCCAGCGGGGCGCCCAGCTGCGGGAAGGTGCCGAAGAGGGCGCGCTTGCCCTTGGGGGCGTTCTCGGTGGCGATCAGCGCGGCGCCGCTCCACTCACCGCCCAGCGCGAAGCCCTGGGCCAGCCGCATCACCACGAGGAGCGCGGTGGCGACCCAGCCGGCCTGCGCGTACGTGGGCAGCACACCGATCAGGAAGGTCGCGATGCCCATGGTGAGCAGCGAGGCCACCAGGGTCCCCTTGCGGCCGAGCCGGTCGCCGAGGTGACCGAAGACCATCGCGCCGATCGGGCGGGCCACCATCGCCGCACCGAAGACGGCGAAGGAGGAGAGCAGCGCAGTCGTCGGGTCGTCGCTCGGGAAGAAGAGCGCGGGGAACACCAGGACGGCGGCCGTGGCGTAGATGTAGAAGTCGTAGAACTCGATCGTGGTGCCGATGAGGCTGGCCACGAGGACGCGCGAGCGCGGATTGACCGGTGCCGGCGCGGAGCCTGCGGATGCGGGTGCTGGTGTTGCGGACATGTTCGTTCTTTCGCGCGAGGGGGAGGGCCACCGGCGCCGTGTCGGCGGCCCGCACGACGGAACGCGTCGTTCCGGTGGAAGGGCGCGTTCCGCACTGCCCTCAGACCATTTCATGATCGTCTCATAGTCCGGCAAAGGCGTCTCGCTGGGTGAGACGCGCGAGGAGGGGCCGGGAGTGCTCCCGCACCGGCCGCGCCGGGGCCCTTCGGCCGTCACACGGGGGGATGGGAGGATGACTCCGTGACTCTCCCGACCTCCGTGGACGTCCTCGTCGTCGGCGCCGGCCCGGCCGGTTCCTCGGCCGCCGCCTGGCTGGCCCGCGCCGGCAAGGACGTCCTGCTCACCGACGCGGCGACCTTCCCCCGTGACAAGACCTGCGGCGACGGCCTCACCCCGCGGGCCGTCGCCGAGCTGGTCCGGCTCGGACTGGAGGACTGGCTGCGCACCCACACCGTCAACCAGGGCCTGCGCGCGCACGGCTTCGGCCGGACGCTCCACCTGCGCTGGCCCGGCGGCTCGCTGCCCGACTGGGGCTCCGCGGTCCCGCGCACCGAGCTCGACGACCACCTGCGCACCGTGGCCATGAAGAGCGGCGCCGCGGCCCAGGACGGCGTCCGCGCGCTGGACGCCGTGATGGAGGACGGGCGCGTGCGCGGCGTGCGATTCCGCGTCGGCAAGGGCGACGACGCGCCCGTCGAGACGGTGCTCTGCCGCCGCCTGGTCGTCGCCGACGGCGTGCGCTCGCCGCTGGGCAAGGCCCTCGGCCGCGAGTGGCACCGCGACACCGTGTACGGCGTGGCGGGCCGCTCCTACGTCGCCTCCGACCGCTCCGACGACCCGTGGATCAGCAGCCACCTCGAACTGCGCGACGAGAAGGGCGCGGCCCTCGCCGGCTACGGGTGGATCTTCCCCCTCGGCAACGGCGAGGTGAACCTGGGCGCCGGCACCCTCGCCACCGCCAAGCGGCCCGCCGACGTCGCCATCAAGCCGCTGATGCGCCACTACGCCGAACAGTGCCGGGACGACTTCGCCCTGCGCGGCGAACTGCGCGCCCAGACCTCCGCCCTGCTGCCGATGGGCGGCGCGGTCTCCGGCGTCGCCGGGCCCAACTGGGCGCTGATCGGCGACGCGGCCGGCTGCGTCAACCCGCTCAACGGCGAGGGCATCGACTACGGCCTGGAGACGGGCCGGCTGGTCGCCGAGATCCTCCAGGAGCACGACGACCTCGCCACGGTCTGGCCCGAGGTCCTGCGCGGCCACTACGGCGAGGCGTTCTCCGTCGCCCGCCGCCTGGCCGGCCTGGTGACCGTCCCCCGCCTGCTCCCCGCCCTCGGCCCGGTCGGCATGCGCTCCCAGCTCCTGATGACGCTCGCGCTGCGGTGGATGGGCAACCTGGTCACCGACGAGGACCGCGACGCCGCGGGCCGCGTCTGGCGCTGGGCGGGCCGCCGCTCGATCTCCCTCGACCACCGCAAGCCGTTCGCGTAGGGCCGAAGCGGCCGGGGGCGCGGCCTGCCCCCGACCGAAGGCCATGTCGGATTCCTGCCAGCCTCGGGTCCTTCGATGCCGGATGCTGGAGGCATGCGGAACGGAATGCATCTGGACGTGGAGCACTGTGTGCGGGCCGTGCGGTCGAGGGACGCGCGGTTCGACGGGTGGTTCTACACGGCCGTGCTCAGCACCGGGATCTACTGCCGGCCGAGCTGCCCGGCGATGACGCCCAAACCCGAGAACATGGTGTTCCACCCCAGCGCGGCCGCCTGCCAGCAGGCCGGCTTCCGCGCCTGCAAGCGCTGCCGGCCGGACACCACGCCCGGGTCGCCGGAGTGGAACGAGCGGGACGACGTCGTCGCCCGGGCCATGCGGCTGATCGCCGACGGGGTGGTGGACCGGGAGGGAGTGCCGGGACTGGCGTCCCGGCTCGGGTACAGCACGCGGCAGATCGAGCGGCAGCTGCTGGCCACGCTCGGCGCGGGGCCGCTGGCCCTGGCAAGGGCCCAGCGGGCGCAGACCGCGCGGATGCTGATCGAGACGACCGCGCTGACCATGGCGGACGTCGCCTTCGCCGCCGGCTTCTCCTCGGTGCGCAGCTTCAACGAGACCGTGCGCGAGGTGTACGCGCTCACCCCGGGGCAGCTGCGGGACAAGGCCGCCCCCGCCGAGGGCGCGAGCGGCGGCACCCTGTCGCTGCGGCTGCCGTTCCGGGAGCCGCTCAACCCGGACAACCTGTTCGGGCACCTCGCCGCCACCGCCGTGCCCGGCGTGGAGGAGTGGCGGGACGGCGCCTACCGCCGCACGCTGCGGCTGCCGCACGGGCACGGCGTCGTCTCCCTCGCGCCGATGCCGGACCACGTCGCCTGCCGGCTCACCCTGACCGACCTGCGCGACCTCACCGTCGCCATCAGCCGCTGCCGGCGCCTGCTGGACCTCGACGCCGACCCCGTCGCCGTGGACGACCAGCTGCGCGCCGATCCGGTGCTGCGGCCCTACGTCGACAAGGCGCCCGGGCGGCGGGTGCCGCGCACGGTGGACGAGGCCGAGTTCGCGGTCCGCGCGGTGCTGGGCCAGCAGGTGTCCACCGCGGCGGCCCGCACGCACGCCGCCCGGCTGGTGACCGCGCACGGGGAGCCGGTCGAGGACCCCGAGGGCGGGCTCACCCACCTCTTCCCGTCGCCCGAGGCGCTGGCCGCCCTCGACCCCGAGTCGCTCGCCATGCCGCGCAGCCGGCGCGGGACCCTGACCACCCTGGTGGGACGGCTGGCCGACGAGACGCTGAAGCTCGGTGTGGACAGCGACTGGCCCGAGACGCGGGCGCGACTGCTGGAGCTGCCGGGCTTCGGGCCCTGGACGGTCGACGTCATCGCGATGCGGGCGCTCGGCGACCCCGACGCCTTCCTGCCCACCGACCTCGGCATCCGCCGCGCGGCGCAGGAGCTCGGGCTGCCGTCCACCCCCGCCGCGCTCACCGCGCGGGCCGAGGCGTGGCGGCCGTGGCGGGCGTACGCGGTGCAGTACCTCTGGGCGACCGAGAGTCACCCGATCAACTTCCTTCCGGTGTGAAGGACTTCCTGGGATGAGAGTGATGAAGCAGCACACGGTGGTGGAGAGTCCCTACGGCGTCCTGACGCTGGTCGCCGAGGACGGCGTCCTGTGCGGGCTCTACATGACGCAACAGCGGCACCGGCCGCTCGAGGAGACCTTCGGCGAGCGGGTGACCGCCGCCGACGGGCCCTTCCCGGCGGTGGTCGAGCAACTGGAGGCGTACTTCGCGGGCGAGCTGCGGGACTTCGACCTGCCGCTGCGGATGAACGGGACCGCCTTCCAGCGGTCCGTGTGGGAGCGGCTGCGGGCCATCCCGTACGGCGAGACCCGCTCCTACGGGCAGCTCGCCGCCGAGCTGGGCAGCCCCGGCGCCTCGCGGGCCGTCGGCCTCGCCAACGGGCGCAACCCGGTCGGCATCATCGTGCCCTGCCACCGGGTGATCGGGGCGGGCGGCTCGCTCACCGGTTACGGCGGCGGCCTCGAGCGCAAGCAGCGGCTGCTCGCGTTCGAGCGGTCCGGGGCCGGCGCGGCGGAGCCCTCCGGCACGGGTGTGCTGTTCTGACCGGGCCTGCCGGCAGCTGTTGACCTCGTCGCGCGCCGGGCCGGTTTCCGGTGCTCCAGGGGCGGTATGCCAGGGGGAGGGGACGCCCCACGCGTCTCCCGCACCTCTGCTCGCATCTCGACGGCACATCCGTGTCCCCCATCGACGAGAGGCAACCCCCATGAGACGTGTGTACGCGATCCTCGCGGCGTTATGCCTGGCGGTGTCCGCGGCGCTCGCGCTGGCCGGACCCGCCCAGGCCGCCCCGCAGACCGTCGCCAACGGCCAGCAGTTCACCGACACCTCCGGCAACCCCCTGCACGCGCACGGCGGCGGGGTCGTGAAGGTTGGCTCGTACTACTACTGGTTCGGCGAGCACCGGGACTCCTCCAACAGGTTCCTCTACGTGGACGCCTACCGCTCCACCGACCTGAGGAACTGGGAGTTCCGCAACCACGTCCTGACCCGTTCCAGCGCGGGCGAGCTGGCGAGCGCCAACATCGAGCGGCCCAAGGTCATGTACAACGCCTCCACCGGCAAGTACGTGATGTGGATGCACAAGGAGAACGGCTCCGACTACGGCGAGGCGCGCGCGGCCGTCGCCGTCTCCGACACCGTCGACGGCGCCTACAGCTACCAGGGCAGCTTCCGCCCGCTGGGCCAGCACATGTCGCGGGACATCACCGTCTTCGTCGACACCGACGGGACCGGCTACATGGTGTCCGCCGCCCGCGAGAACTACGACCTGCACATCTACCGGCTCAACTCCGCGTACACGAACGTCGAGAGCCTGGTCGCCAACCCCTGGCCCGGCGGCCACCGTGAGGCGCCCGCGCTGTTCAAGCGGGGCAACGTCTACTTCATGCTGACCTCCGGCGCGACCGGCTGGAGCCCCAACCAGCAGAAGTACGCGACCGCCTCCTCGCCGGCCGGCCCGTGGACGTCCATGCAGAACGTCGGCGACTCCACCGCCTACGGGTCGCAGACCGCGTGGGTGCTGCCGGTGCAGGGCAGCTCCGGGACCGCCCACCTCTACCTGGGCGACCGCTGGGGCAACTCCTTCGGCGGCACGGTCAACGACTCGCGTTACGTGTGGCTGCCGCTGAGCTTCCCGACCTCGACCAGCATGTCGATGTCCTGGACGCCGGAGCTGACGATCGACGCCGCCGCCGGATCCGTCTCCGGGGTCCAGGCGAACTACGAGACGCTGACCGCCCGGCACAGCGGCAAGTGCGCGGACGTGCCGGACCAGTCGCTGCAGCGGGGCGTCGCCCTCAAGCAGTACACCTGCAACGGCGGCGCCAACCAGAAGTGGTGGTTCAAGTCCGTCGGCAACGGCTACCACCAGCTGTCGGGCCGGGGCAGCGCGCTCTGCGTGACCGAGAAGTCCTCCGGCGTCACCCAGGAGACCTGCACCGGGGAGAACGCCCAGCAGTGGTCGGTGACCACCTCCGGCGGCTACGCGCAGCTGAAGTCCCGTGCGACCGGCGAGTGCCTGGACGTCAACGGCGGCTCCACCGCCAACTCCGCGGCGCTGATCACCTACTCCTGCAACAACGGCTCCAACCAGCAGTGGACCCGCGGCAACTGACCCACCGACCCCCCCCGAGCCCGCGCGGGGGCTGCCCGCCCAGGTCAGGCGGCCAGCTCCCGCAGGAGGCGGGGGAGGGCGGTTCCGATGGGGTCGCGGACGACCTCGTCGGCGAGCTCGTCGTACGGCGTCTCCTCCGCGTTGACGATCACCAGCCGCGCCCCGTGGTCGGCGGCCACCCCGGCGAAACCGGCGGCGGGGTGCACCTGGAGGCTGGTGCCCACGGCGACGAAGACCTCGCAGGCCTTGGTGATCGCCAGCGCCCGGCTCAGCACCTCGGTGTCCAGGGGCTCGCCGAACATCACGGTCGCCGGCTTCAGGACGCCCCCGCAGGCCAGGCAGCGCGGGTCCTCCTCGCCGGCGTCCAGGCGGGCCAGCGCCTCGGACATCGGGCCGCGCGCGTGGCAGCGCACGCAGACCACGGAGCGCACCGAGCCGTGGAGCTCGAGGACCTTGCGGTCCGGCATCCCGGCCTTCTGGTGCAGCCCGTCGATGTTCTGGGTGAGCACGCGCACCGGCACGCCGGACCGCTCCAGCTCGGCCACCGCCCGGTGGGCGGCGTTCGGCTCGGCGTCGAGCAGCCCCGTCGTGCGGCGCATCCGCCAGGAACGGCGCCGGATCTCCGGATCGTTGACGTAGTACTCGTAGGTGACCAGCTTCTCGGCGTCCGGGTCCTGCCGCCACACGCCGTTGGGTCCCCGGTAGTCGGGGATGCCCGAGTCGGTGGAGATCCCGGCGCCGCTGAGGACGGCGACCAGCGGCCTGGAGGAACGGCGGGGCGAGGACGTGGGGATGGGCGTGGTCATGCGCCCGAGAGTAGGTGCGGGCGGCGGGGCGCCGCGAACGGTTAACGCTGCCGCTGCCGCCGCAGGAGCCGCAGGAGCCGCGGACGCCGCGGACGCCGCCCGCAGGGTCACACCGCCGCGGCCGCCGCCCTCAGCGCGGCCGCGGCGCCGTGCGGGACCGGGTCGCCGTGCCCGAAGACCGCCGTGTCGACGTCCAGCCCGGCGAGCCGGTGCAGCGACGCGACGGCCCGGGCGCGGTCGGTGTTGAAGACGCCCAGCAGGGTCCGGCCGACGTTGGCGACCGCGTCCCCGGTGAACAGCACCCTCGGCCCGGGCAGGTGGAGCGCGATGGACCCGTCCGTGTGCCCGGGCACCGCCACCACCACGGCCCCGCCGCCGAACTCCAGCACGTCGCCGTCCTCGACCTCACGATCCACCCGGCACGGCGGGGCCGGCGGCAGGGGCGGCAGGGACGCGCGGATCGGCAGCTCGAAGTCCTCGAGCACCGCCGGCGCCCCGGCCGCCTCGCCGCGGATCACCGGTGCCTCCAGCCGATGGGCCACCACCTCCGCGCCGTGCCGGGCGGCCAGTTCGGCCGCCGAGCCGGCGTGGTCCTCGTGCCAGTGCGTCAGCACGATCCGCCGCAGCTCACCGTCCAGCGCCTTCTCGATCCGCGCGGCGCCGTCCGCCGTCCCGGTGTCGACCAGGGTCAGCCCGTCGCCGTCCCGCCACAGGTAGGCCGCCCCCACGGGGAAGCGGAGCATGCGCAACGACGGCAGCACCTCGATGACGTCCATGCCGCCAGCCTCCACGGCTTTCCCGGCGGGCGTCCCCGTGTTCGCCGACGGCTCACCCGGGGGTGCGGAAGGCGGTCAGGCGCCCGACACGGGTGCCGAGGCCGGCCGGTCGACCCGGTGGCCGTTCTCCAGCTCGGCGGGGCCGGAGCCGTCGGCCAGGACGTCCAGGGCGGTCGTCACCCGGCCCAGGAGGGGGCCGAGCAGGTACTCGGGCAGTTCCTCGCGGGGGACGAAGCGCCAGGACAGCAGCTCCTCCTCCTGGAGGCGCACGGCGGCGACGGACTCCGCGCCCAGCACGCCGCCGTCGTACAGGTACACCACGACCGGCGGGCGGGTGGTGCTCTGCACCCAGTCCACGGCGAGCAGGCGCCCCGGGGGCACGTCCAGGCCGATCTCCTCGGCGGTCTCCCGCCGGGCGCCCTGGCGCGGGGTCTCGCCCTCGTCGGACTCCACCGTGCCGCCTGGCAGCACCCAGCCGTCGCGGTAGTTCGGTTCGACCAGCAGCACCCGGCCCGCGGCGTCGCGGAAAAGGGTGGCCGCGCCACACAGGATGCGGGGCAGGCCGGCGATGTAGGCGGCGTACGCCTCGTCGGAGGAGGTCACGCACTCAGCCTAGCGAGAGCGGCGCGGGGCCATGGCGGGCCCGGGCGCACCCGTCCTATGGTCGCTGCGACGGGTGGCCGGAGAGCGGAGGCGTTGTGGTGGAGAAGGCCCGGCGGGTGCTGGTCGCCGCGGACAAGTTCAAGGGATCGCTGACCGCGGTCGAGGTGGCCGCACGCGTCGCGGCGGGGCTGCGGCGCGTCGCGCCGGACGTCGAGGTGGCCGCGCTGCCGGTCGCCGACGGCGGCGACGGGACGGTGGACGCGGCGGTGGCCGCCGGGTTCGCACGGCACCGGACACGGGTGACCGGGCCCGTGGGGGAACAGGTCGGGGCGGCCTTCGCGGCGCGGGGCGACACCGCCGTGGTGGAGATGGCCGAGGCGAGCGGACTCCAGCGGCTGCCGGGCGGCGTCCTCGCACCGCTCACCGCGACCACCCGCGGCTCGGGGGAGCTGCTGCGGGCCGCGCTGGACGCGGGGGCCCGGACGGTGGTGTTCGGCGTGGGCGGGAGCGCCACCACGGACGGCGGCGCCGGCATGCTGGCCGCGCTCGGAGCGCGTTTCCTGGACGCGGACGGGCGGGAGCTGCCGCCCGGGGGAGGGGCCCTCGGGGCGCTGGCGTCCGTCGACCTCTCCGGCCTGGACCCCCGGGTGGGCGACGGGACGGTGGAGCTGGTCCTCGCGAGCGACGTCGACAACCCGCTGACCGGGCCCTTCGGGGCGGCCGCCGTGTACGGGCCGCAGAAGGGCGCCTCACCCGAGGACGTCGCGGTGCTCGACGCGGCGCTCGGACGCTACGCGGAGGTGATGGAGGAGGCCGCGGGTCCCCGGGCCAAGGGCCTCGCCCAGGCGCCGGGGGCGGGCGCCGCGGGCGGACTCGGCTACGCGGCGCTGCTGCTGGGGGCGCGCTTCCGGCCCGGCATCGAGGTGCTGATGGAGGTCGTCGGCTTCGCCGCGGAGCTGGAGCGGGCGGACCTGGTGATCACGGGAGAGGGGTCCCTGGACGCGCAGACGCTGCGGGGGAAGGCCCCGGCGGGCGTCGCGGCGGCGGCCGGCGCCGCGGGGGTCCCCGTGGTCGCCGTCTGCGGCCGCCTCGCCCTCACCCCCGAGGAGCTCGGGGGCGCCGGCATCGCCCGCGCCTACCCCCTGGCGGCGTTGGAACCGGACGTCACCCGCAGCGTCGCGAACGCCGGGCCCCTGCTGGAGCGCGTCGCGGAGTCCCTGGCCCGGGACTGGCTGGTGTAGGGCGATGAGACTCCAAGAGGTCGGCCTGAGGTACGGGCGGCGTGGTCCGTGGGTGCTGCGCGACGTGCACCTGGAGCTGCCGCCCGGGCGGACGATCAGGGCCACCGGCGGCAACGGCTGCGGGAAGTCCACCCTGCTGCGCGTGATCGCGGGAGCCGCCCGGCCGGACCGCGGGCGCGTGCTCGGGCGCCCGGCGCGCACCGCGTACGTACCGGAGCGCTTCCCGCCGGCGCTGCCCTTCACCGCGCTGGAGTACCTGCGGCTCATGGGACAGGTGCACGGCCTGCAGGGTGCGGAGGCCGAACGGCGCGGCACACGCCTGCTGGCACGGTTCGGAGCCGAGGGCCACGCGCACCGCCCGCTCGCCCGGCTCTCCAAGGGCACCTGCCAGAAGATCGCGGTGATCCAGGCGCTGCTCGCCGAACCTGACCTGCTCGTCCTGGACGAGGCGTGGACGGGCCTGGACGCCGCGGCGCGGACCGCCCTGGAGGAGGCGGTGGAGGAGCGGGTCGCCCGGGGCGCGACCGCGGTCTTCGTCGACCACGACCCGGCCCGGCTCGAGGACCGCACCCACCTGCGGTGGACCGTGGCCGACGGCGGGGTCGCGGTGGCCCACCGGGCCGTCGCCGCGGCGGTGCGGATCGACTGCGCGGGCGACCTGGGCGGGGCGCAGGCGCTGGCGGCGCTGCCCGGGGTGCGCGCGGCCACCTCCCTCGCCGACGGGGGCGTGCGGCTGGAGACGGACGAGGCGTGCTCGGACGCGCTGCTGCGTGTGCTGCTGGCCCGGCCGGGGGTGCACATCCGTGCGGTGGGCGGGGGCGGGGGTGAGGGCGGGAGATGAGGGCCTTGCTGCGTTACCACGTGATCCTGCTGCTGCGTTCCCAGCGCTGGCTGCCACCGTCGCTGCTCTACGCGGGGCTGGTGGCGATCTCCCTGGACGGGCAGTCGTCGCTCGGCAGCCAGCTCGGCTGGAACGCGGCGGTGCTGGTGCCCACGGCTGCGTGGCTGACCCGTTCCCTGCTGGTCGCGGAGCCGCCGGCCGCCCGGGCCTGTCTCGCCGCGGCGAAGGGTGTGCGCCGCCCGCAGTACGCGGCGCTCGCCGTCCCGCTGGCCTTCGCGCTGCTTCTGGCGCTGCTCGCGGCGGTGCCGTCGGTGCTGGTCTGTCCGGCGCCGGACGAGGCGGGCGCGGTGCTGCTGGGCGGGCCGGCGGCGGGCGTGGTGTGCGCCCTGACCGGCAGCGCCCTCGGGGCGGTGGGCAGCCCGCCGCTGGTACGGAGCACGGCGGGCGGGGCGGGGGTGCTGGTGGCCGGTTCGGTGCTGCTGCTGGTGCTCACGGGGTCGCCGGCGAACGCCGCGGTGAGGGATGCCTTCGCCTCCGGCGCGGCCGAGGTCCGCTTCCCGCTGCTCTCGCTGCCGGGGGCGGTCGTGCTCGCCGTGGCCTGCTGGTGGGTCTCCGCCCGGGCGGCGGGCCGGGCCGGCGCGACCGCGGGCGGCGACCCCGCCTGACCCCCCTGCGCGTCGCCGCGCGCGCTTCCGGCCCGGCATCGAGGTGCTGATGGAGGTCGTCGGCTTCGCCGTGGAGCTGGAGCGGGCGGACCCGGTGACCACGGGGGAGGGCTCCCTGGACGCGCAGACGCCGCGGGGGCAGGCCCCGGCGGGCGTCGCGAACGCCGGGCCCCTGCCGGAGCGCGTCGCGGAGTCCCCGGCCCGGGACCGGCTCGCCCAGCGCGGTCCGCTCCGAGCGGTCACCGCGAAGGCGAGGGGGAGGACTCAGCGGCGGATGAGGCCGAGGTCGGCGGCGGTGGCCACGGCGGCGGTGCGCGAGCTGGTCCCGAGCTTGGCGTAGACACGGGCCAGGTGGGACTTGACGGTGCCCTCCGTGAGGTGGAGCCGCCGGCCGATCGCCTGGTTGGACAGCCCTTCGGCGACCAGGGACAGGACTTCGGTCTCCCGGCGGGTCAGGGCGGCGTGGGGAGTGCGGAGCCTCTCCATGAGGCGGTCGGCGACGGTGGGCGCGAGGGTGGTGCGACCCGTGGCGGCGCCGCGGACGGCGGCGGCGAGGTCCTCGGGCGGCGCGTCCTTGAGGAGGTAGCCGGTGGCGCCGGCCTCGATGGCGGGCAGGGTGTCCGCGTCGGAGTCGTAGGTGGTGACGACCAGCACCCGCGGGGCGCCGGGCCGGGCGGTGATGCGGGCGGTGGCCTCGGCCCCGCCCATGCCCCTGCCGAACCGCAGATCCATCAGGACGACGTCGACGTCGCCCCGCGCGGCGCGGGCGACGGCCTCCTCGGCGGTGGCCGCCTCCGCGACGACGGTGAGGCCGGGCTCGGTCTCCAGCACGGCGCGGAGCCCGGCCCGCACCACCGGATGGTCGTCGGCCAGGAGCAGTCGGACGGGTGGGACGGGTGCGTCGGTCACCGGTGCTCCTCGTGTTCGTCGTCGGAAGCGGGGGTCACCGGGCCGACCAGGCCTTCCGGGCTCACCGGGCCCACGGGCAGCCGGGCGGTCAGGGCGGTGCCGCGGCCCGGAGCCGACTCGACGGTGAGCGTGCCGCCGAGGTCGGCCAGGCGCGCCCGCATGGCGGCCAGGCCGAAGCCGCCGCTCCCGCGACCCGGAGCGGCGGCCGGCCGACCGGGGGTGAATCCGACGCCGTCGTCGACGACCTCGACCGTCACCTGGTCGCCGAGGTGGCCCAGAGCGACCTCGGCGGTGGTGGCATGGGCGTGGTGAACGGTGTTGGCGAGCGCGGACTGGGCGACGCGCAGCAGCGCGACCTCGAGTGCGGTCGGCAGCGGCACGGCACGGCCGGCGAGGCGGAAGCGCACGGTGACCGGGTGCCGGGCGGACGTGGTGGAGCACAGGCGTTCCAGCGCCCCGGCCAGGGTGGTGTCCTCCAGGGCGGGCGGGGTGAGCGCGGAGACGAAGCGCCGGGCCTCGGCAAGGTTGTCCACCGCCGCCCGACGGGCCTGGCCGACGTGGCGTGCGGCGGTCTCCGGGGCCTCTGGCAGGGCCCGCTCGGCGGCGCGCAGCAGCAGCTGGATGCTGGAGAAGCCCTGCGCGAGGGTGTCGTGGATCTCGCGGGCCAGGCGTTCGCGTTCGGCCAGGACACCGGCGGTGTGCTCCGCCCGGGCAAGGTCGGCCCGCGTCGCGGTCAGTTCTTCGATCAGTCTGCGCCGCTCCTCGCTCTCCCGGTACAGCGCCTGGTAGCCCCACACCACCGCGACGGCGACCGCGGCGCCCAGGACGGGACCGATCGCCATGGCGGGAGTGAAGGAGCCCTGATGAGCTGCGAAGGCGGTGACGGCGCAGAGCGCGGTCACGCCGACGGCGGCCAGGCCGGCACGGCGCGGCAGCAGGTGGGTCTGCAGGAAGTACAGGGGGAAGGCCAGCCACACCGCGTCGGCGGTGAGCACCAGCAGCACCAGCCAGCAGGCGCCCACGGCGGTCAGCCAGCAGGCCGCGGCACGCCGTGACCGGCGGACGCGGGGCATGGCGGGACCGGCCGCGTACACCGCGGCGCACCCCGCGGCCGCCGCCACGGTCGCCCCCGCGTGGGGTGCTCCGTCGGTCACGGCCCGGCCGGCGGCCAGCACGAGCAGGCCGACGACCAGCAGGTGCAGGCACCAGGTGAGGGCCCGGCTGGTCGGGGTGAGGGCGGGAGCGGCGGTGTTCACAGTGCCTCCAGCCTAAGGACACGTCCCACCCGACGGCCTCCGCCGAAAGTTACAAGTCGGGCGCCGACCTCCGGCCCGCCAAGTGCCGTCCTGAGCCGGATGCCCGCGCCGGGCGTCCGCGGCGAGGGTGGGGACACACCGACACACCCGTTCCCCCCGGCAGGAAAGAGGCAGGCAGAAGTCGTGTTCGTCGCATGGAGAGACCTCAGGTTCGCCAAGGGGCGCTTCGCCCTGATGGGATCCGTCATCGTCCTCATCACCCTGCTGGTCGGCCTGCTGTCCGGCCTCACCGCCGGACTGGGCCGGCAGAACACCTCCGCGATCACCGGCCTGCCCGCCGACCGGATCGCCTTCCAGGGAGCCGACGGCGCACCGGACCTGTCGTACTCCGACTCCACCGTCACCGAGGAGCAGTGGCGGCGGTGGGCCAGGACCCCCGGCGTCCGTCGGGCGGAGCCGCTCGGCATCACCACCACCAGGGCCACCGCCGGGGACAGGAGCGCCGCGGTCTCCGCCTTCGGCGTCCGCGCGGGATCCCGTCTCGCCCCGGACGGCGACCGCCTGGACGAACGGTCGGCCGTGCTGTCCGCCACGGCCGCCGAGGACCTCGGCGCCGGGCCGGGAAGCACCCTCACCCTGGCCGGGCAGCGGCTGACCGTGGCCGCCGTCGAGGGCGACGCCTCCTTCAGCCACACCCCGGTCGTCTGGACCACCCTCGACGTCTGGCGGAAGGCTGCCCCCCGCTCCGGCGCCGGAGCGGACAGGGGCGCGGGCGACGGCACGGGCCAAAACCGGACCGCGACCGTGATCGCCCTGGACACCGGACCCGGCGTCGACACCGCGGCCACCGACCGGGCCGTGGGCACCAGGACCCTCACCAAGGACGACTCGCTCTCCGCGATCGGCTCCTACACCTCCGAGAACGGCTCGCTGCAGCTGATGCGCGGCTTCCTGTTCGCCATCTCCGCCCTCGTCGTCGGCGCCTTCTTCACCGTCTGGACCATCCAGCGCAGCGGCGACGTCGCCGTCCTCAAGGCCCTCGGAGCGTCCACGGCGGGGCTCCTGCGGGACTCCCTCGGCCAGGCCCTCGTCCTGCTCGCCGGCGGCACCGCCCTCGGCACCGGCCTCGCCGCCGCCCTCGGCGTGCTGGTCGCCGGCGGGGCCGTGCCCTTCCTCCTGACGCCTGCCACCGTCCTGCTGCCCGCCGCCGTGACGATCCTCCTCGGCGCCGCCGGGGCCGGCCTGTCCGTCCGCCGCATCACCTCCGTCGACCCGCTGACCGCCCTGGGAAGTGCCCGATGAGCCTGAACCTGACCGACGTCACCCTCACCTACCCCGACGGCGACACGCGCCTCACCGCCCTCGACCGGGTCACCCTGGACGTCCCCGGGGGAAGCCTCACCGCCGTGGTCGGGCCCTCCGGCTCCGGCAAGTCCAGCCTGCTGGCCGTGGCCGCCACCCTGATCACCGCCGACTCCGGCACCGTCACCGTCGACGGTGACGACACCACCGGCATGGGCCGGGACGAGCTCACCGACCTGCGGCGCCGAAAGATCGGCATCGTCTTCCAGCAGCCCAACCTGCTGCCCTCCCTCACCGCCGCCGAGCAGCTCCAGGTCATGGCCGTCATCGACGGCCGCAGCCCCACGAAGGCCCGTGCCCGCGCGCTCGACCTCCTCGACGCGGTCGGCCTCGCCGACCTGGCCGGCCGCCGTCCCCACCAGCTCTCCGGCGGCCAGCGCCAGCGCGTCAACATCGCCCGCGCCCTGATGAACGAGCCCACCGTCCTCCTGGTCGACGAGCCCACCAGCGCCCTCGACCACGAACGGGGCGCCGCGGTCGTCGACCTGATCAGCCGCCTCACCCGCCGGCAGGGCACCGCCACCGTCCTCGTCACCCACGACACCACCCACCTCGCAGCCGCGGACCGGGTCGCCGAGGTCCGCGACGGGGCCCTGCGCCACCCCGCCCGCCACTGAAGCGGGCGGAGGGTCCCGGAAGCCCCGGGAAACGCCGACGGCCCCCCGAGCCGTGAAGGCTCGGGGGGCCGTACGTCGGGCGAGGGGCGGTGCTACTGGAGCTGGGCCGCCCGGGCCTCGCGACGGTTGTCGCGGAAGTTGTTCACCCGGCGGGCCGTGGCGAACAGCGGGATCACCGCGCCCAGCACCAGCTGCAGCGCGCAGCCGGCCTGGAGCAGCAGCTCACCGGCGGGAGCGCCGACCGCCCAGGCGACCAGCATGCCCATCGAGGCCACGATCCAGATCAGCATCGCCACCGCGGACTTGCCCCGCGGCTTCGGGTACTCGACGCGGCTCACCATCAGCCACGCCGTGCCCAGCACCGCCAGCAGCGTCGCCACGAACGGCAGCTCGAGCAGCACGATGGAGACCACCGTCAGCGCCCCGAACGGGGACGGCATGCCCTGGAACGTGCCGTTGGGCACCGTCACGATGGAGAACCGCGCAAGCCGCAGCACCACCGCCAGCAACACCACGATCGCGGCCAGCGCCGCCACCCGCTGATGGGCGTCGTCGGCGACCATGCCGTACACCAGCACGAAGTACGCCGGCGCGAGCCCGAAGCTGATCAGGTCGGACAGGTTGTCCAGCTCCGCGCCCATCGGCGAGGACCGCAGCTTGCGGGCGACCTGGCCGTCGAACAGGTCGAAGATCGCCGCGGCCAGCATCAGGATCACCGCGGTGGCCGCGCTGTGACGGGCCATGCCCGTCTCCTGGCTGCCGGTGAGGTGCGGGATCAGGATGCCGGTGGTGGTGAAGTACACCGCCATGAAGCCACAGGTCGCGTTGCCGAGGGTGAGCGTGTCGGCTATCGACAGGCGGAGCGACAGAGGCATCTCCTCCTCGTCGCACTCCTCGGCGCGGCCGTCCGCCGAAGGCGACCAGCCGGCATTCGGATCTTGGTCAGTCACGGTCAATTCGAGTCACCCCAGCCACGGTCTTCTGGCCGACCTCGACCGCGACCTCCACCCCGGCCGGGAGGTACAGGTCGACGCGCGAGCCGAACCGGATGAGACCGATCCGCTCGCCCTGCTCGACCTTGGTCCCCTGCGGGATGTAGGGCACGATGCGGCGGGCCACCGCGCCGGCGATCTGGATCATCTCGATGTCGCCGAGCTCGGTGTCGAAGTGCCAGACGACGCGCTCGTTGTTCTCGCTCTCCTTGTTGAAAGCGGGGACGAACCCACCCGGCACGTGCTCGACCGACGTCACGGTGCCGGCCAGCGGCGCGCGGTTGACGTGGACGTTGAGCGGGCTCATGAAGATGGCGACGCGGGTGCGGCCGTCCTTCCAGGGCATGATGCTCTGCACCACGCCGTCGGCGGGCGAGATCACACGGCCCTGCGTGATCTCACGCTCCGGGTCCCGGAAGAACCACAGCATGCCCGCCGCGAGAGCGGTGGCGGGCACGGCGACGGCCTTGGCCGCGCCGGAACGGCGCGCCCGGAGCAGGCTGAGCGCGGCCGTGGCGACCGTCGGCGCGAGCCACGGCGACGCTCCCCGCGCGAGCCGGGTGCCGGCGATGCTGTCGCGGTGTGCAGAGTCTTGGCTGTGGGGCATGGAAGACCTTCGTAGCGGGATGGTGCCGCGCTGCAGTTCTGGGGACGGCGGCTTTCCGGAATCGTACCGGGCAGGCACTGCAACTGGGCAAGCCAGAAGCCGAGTCGAGCGCCGGGAGCGCTGACGGGGTGTGATCTTCTTCTCGAAGAAAACACCCCGTAGCAGGACAATCGACCGGGCTGCGACCGGAACTCTCCGGAATCAGCCCTGGAAGCGGTACTCCTCGAGGAGCCTGCGACCAATGATCATCTTCTGGATTTCTGCGGTGCCTTCACCGATGAGCAGCATCGGAGCCTCTCGGTAGAGGCGCTCGATCTCGTACTCCTTGGAGAAGCCGTAGCCGCCGTGGATCCGGAAGGCATCTTCCACGACCTCCTTGCAGTACTCGCTGGCGAGGAATTTCGCCATGCCTGCCTCGAGGTCGTTTCGTTCCCCGGAGTCCTTTTTGCGGGCTGCATTAACCATCATCGCATGAGCGGCTTCCACCTTGGTGGCCATTTCGGCCAATTTGAACTGGATCGCCTGATGCTGGGCGATCGGCTTGCCGAAGGTGTGGCGCTGCTGCGCGTACTGCACGCCGAGCTCGAACGCACGCTGTGCGACGCCGCAGCCACGGGCCGCCACGTTCACGCGCCCGACCTCGACGCCGTCCATCATCTGGTAGAAGCCGCGGCCGGTTTTGCCACCCAGTACCCGATTGGCCGGAATTCGCAGGCCATCCATGATGAGCTCGGTGGTGTCGACCCCCTTGTAGCCCATCTTGTCGATCTTCCCGGGGATGGTGAGCCCGGGAAGGACCTCGCCGAAGCCGGCCGGCTTCTCGACGAGGAAGGTCGTCATCGACTTGTGCGCCGCGGTGCCCTCGGGGTGTCCTTCGTCACTCTTCACCAGCACGGCGACGAGCGTGGACGTTCCGCCGTTGGTGAGCCACATCTTCTGCCCGGTGAGGACGAAGTCGTCGCCGTCCCGGACCGCCTTGGACGTGATGGCCGACACGTCCGAGCCGAGCGCCGGCTCCGACATCGAGAAGGCGCCGCGGATCTCGCCGGCCGCCATCCGCGGAAGGAAGTAGTCCTTCTGCTCCTCGGTGCCGTGCTGCTTGAGCATGTAGGCGACGATGAAATGGGTGTTGATGATGCCGGAGACGGACATCCAGCCCCGGGCGATCTCCTCCACGCACAGCGCGTAGGTCAGGAGCGACTCGCCCAGACCCCCGTACTCCTCGGGGATCATCAGCCCGAACAGGCCGAGTTCCTTCAGACCGTCGACGATCGCCTGCGGGTACTCGTCGCGGTGCTCCAGCTGCGTGGCGACCGGGATGATCTCCTTGTCCACGAAGTCCCTGACCGTGGACAGGATCTCCTGCTGGACGTCGGTCAGACCGTGGGTCCGGGCGAGGCGGCTCATCCCTTGGACTCCTTCTCCTTCAGCTCGGGCCGGCCGGGCTGCTCGCCGCCGCGCTCCTTGATGTACGTCTCGGTCGGCACCATCACCTTGCGGCGGAAGACGCAGACCAGGGTGCCGTCCTGCTTGTAGCCCTTGGTCTCCACGTACACGATGCCGCGGTCGTCCTTGGACTTCGACGGCCACTTGTCGAGCACGGTGGTCTGGCCGTAGATCGTGTCGCCGTGGAAGGTGGGCGCCACGTGCTTGAGCGACTCGATCTCCAGGTTGGCGATCGCCTTGCCCGAGACGTCCGGCACCGACATGCCGAGCAGCAGCGAGTAGATGTAGTTGCCCACCACGACGTTCTTGCCGAAGTCGGTCGTCTTCTCGGCGTAGTTGACGTCCATGTGGAGCGGGTGGTGGTTCATGGTGAGGAGACAGAACAGGTGGTCGTCGTACTCGGTGACCGTCTTGCCCGGCCAGTGCTTGTACGTCGCCCCGACCTCGAACTCCTCGTAGGTGCGCCCGAACTGCATGGCTCAGCCCTCCGGGATCTCGAACTTGCTGGTGCGCTGGAGCCCGGCCGCGCGGCCCTTGCCCGCGACGACCAGCGCCATCTTCCGGCTCGCCTCGTCGATCATCTCGTCGCCGAGCATCGCCGAGCCCTTCTTGCCGCCGGCCTCGGACGTGCAGTACTCGTACGCGTCCAGGATCAGCTCGGCGTGGTCGTAGTCCTCCTGCGAGGGGGAGAAGACCTCGTTGGCGGCGTCCACCTGGCCCGGGTGCAGCACCCACTTGCCGTCGAAGCCCAGTGCCGCGGCCCGGCCGGCCACCTCGCGGAAGCCGTCCACGTTGCGGATCTGCAGGTAGGGACCGTCGATCGCCTGAAGGTCGTTGGCGCGGGCCGCCATCAGGATCTTCATCAGGATGTAGTGGTACGCGTCGGCGCCGTAGCCGGGCGGCTGCTCGCCCACCACCAGGGTCTTCATGTTGATGGAGGCCATGAAGTCGGCGGGGCCGAAGATGATGGTCTCCAGGCGCGGCGAGGCCTCGGCGATCGCGTTGACGTTGTTCAGGCCCTGCGCGTTCTCGATCTGCGCCTCGATGCCGATCCGGCCGACCTCGAAGCCCATCGTCTTCTCGATCTGGGTCAGCAGGAGGTCCAGCGCGACGACCTGCTCGGCGTTCTGCACCTTGGGCAGCATGATGCAGTCCAGGTTCGGGCCGGCGCCCTCGACGACCGTCACCACGTCGCGGTAGGTCCACTCGGTGGTCCAGTCGTTGACCCGCACCACGCGGGTCTTGCCCGTCCAGTCGCCCTCGTTGAGGAACTTGACGATGGTGTGCCGGGCCTCCGGCTTCGCCAGCGGCGCGCAGGCGTCCTCCAGGTCCAGGAACACCTGGTCCGCGGGCAGCCCCTGGGCCTTCTCCAGGAAGCGCGGGTTGGAGCCGGGAACGGCCAGGCAGGAGCGCCGCGGACGCAGGCGGTTCACGGGCTGGGGCGCGGTCATGCGGGGACCTCCAGGGGGTCGAGCTTGTTGGCCTTGCGGATCTCGTCGACGATACGGCCGATGATCGTGGTGATGTCGAAGTCCTTCGGGGTGAACACGGCGGCCACCCCGGCGGACCGGAGCTGCTCGGCGTCCGCGCCCGGGATGATGCCGCCGGCGATCACCGGGATGTCGTCGGCGCCGGCGGTGCGCAGCCGGGTCAGGACGTCCGGCACCAGCTGGGCGTGCGAGCCGGACAGGATGGACAGGCCGACCGCGTGCACGTCCTCGGCGAGGGCCGCGTCCACGATCTGCTCCGGCGTGAGCCGGATGCCCTGGTAGACCACCTCGAACCCGGCGTCGCGGGCCCGCACGGCGATCTGCTCGGCGCCGTTGGAGTGCCCGTCCAGGCCCGGCTTGCCGACCAGGAAGCGCAGCTTGCCCGCGCCCAGGTCGCGGGCGGTGGCCTCGACCCGGCGGCGGACCTCGGCCAGTCCGGTGCCGTCCTCGGCCGCCACCGCCACCGGGGCGGACGAGACGCCGGTGGGCGCCCGGTACTCACCGAACACCTCCCGCAGCGCTCCCGCCCACTCCCCGGTGGTCGCCCCCGCACGGGCGCATTCGAGGGTGGCTTCCATGAGGTTGTCCTTGCCGCGCGCCGCCTGCTTCAGCCGCTCCAGCGCCTTGCACGGACGCGGGTGGTTGAACGGCGGCTGGTAGCGGGTGTCGCGCCAGGCCTGCAGCGAGGCGATCACCCGGGCCTCGACGGCCGGGTCGACCGTCTGGATCGCCGTGTCCAGGTCCGCGGTGAGCGGGCTGGGCTCGGTCGACTCGAAGACGTTCACGCCGACGATCCTGTCGTGCCCCGCCTCGATCCGGGCACGGCGCTCCGCGTGCGAGGCGACCAGCTGCGACTTGAGGTAGCCGGACTCCACGGCGGCCATCGCGCCGCCCATCTCCTGGATCCGGTCCATCTCCGCCCAGGACGCCTCGACCAGCTCGGCGACCTTGGCCTCGATCACCGTCGAGCCCTCGAAGATGTCGCCGTACTCCAGCAGGTCGCTCTCGTAGGCGAGCACCTGCTGGATGCGCAGCGACCACTGCTGGTCCCAGGGCCGGGGCAGGCCCAGCGCCTCGTTCCAGGCCGGCAGCTGCACGGCGCGGGCCCGGGCGTCCTTGGAGAGGGTGACGGCCAGCATCTCCAGCACGATCCGCTGGACGTTGTTCTCCGGCTGCGCCTCGGTCAGACCGAGCGAGTTGACCTGGACGCCGTACCGGAAGCGGCGCTGCTTGGCGTTCTCGATGCCGTACCGCTCCCGGGTGACGCGGTCCCAGATGCGAGTGAAGGCCCGCATCTTGCACATCTCCTCGACGAAGCGGACACCGGCGTTCACGAAGAACGAGATCCGGGCGACCACGTCGCCGAACTTCTCCTCGGGCACCTGGCCGCTGTCGCGGACCGCGTCCAGGACGGCGATCGCCGTGGACATCGCGTAGGCGATCTCCTGGACCGGAGTGGCTCCCGCCTCCTGCAGGTGGTAGCTGCAGATGTTGATCGGGTTCCACTTCGGCATGTGGGTGACCGTGTAGGTGATCAGGTCCGTGGTCAGCCGGAGGGAGGGCCCGGGCGGGAAGACGTGCGTCCCCCGGGAGAGGTACTCCTTGACGATGTCGTTCTGGGTGGTGCCCTGGAGGGCCGCGACGTCCGCGCCCTGCTCCTCGGCGACGACCTGGTAGAGCGCCAGCAGCCACATGGCGGTGGCGTTGATGGTCATCGAGGTGTTCATCTTCTCGAGGGGGATGTCCTCGAAGAGACGGCGCATGTCGCCGACGTGCGCGATCGGGACCCCGACCCGGCCGACCTCACCGCGGGCGAGGACGTGGTCGGAGTCGTAGCCGGTCTGGGTGGGCAGGTCGAACGCCACCGACAGGCCGGTCTGCCCCTTGGCGAGGTTGCGCCGGTACAGCTCGTTGGACGCCTCGGCCGTCGAGTGGCCGGCGTACGTCCGCATCAGCCACGGACGGTCCTTCTGACGCTCTGACATCTGTCGTCCGCCGTTTCTCAGACGTTCCGGAAGCGGTTGATCGCGTCGAGGTGCTGGGCGCGCATCTCGTGGTCGCGGACGCCCAGGCCCTCCTCCGGAGCCAGGCACAGCACACCGACCTTGCCCTGGTGCAGGTTGCGGTGGACGTCGTAGGTCGCCTGGCCGGTCTCCTCCAGGCTGTACGTCTTCGACAGTGTCGGGTGGATCTTGCCCTTGGCGATCAGGCGGTTGGCCTCCCACGCCTCGCGGTAGTTGGCGAAGTGCGAGCCGATGATCCGCTTCAGCGACATCCACAGGTAGCGGTTGTCGTACTGGTGCATGTAGCCGGAGGTGGAGGCGCAGGTGGTGATGGTGCCGCCCTTGCGGGTGACGAAGACCGAGGCGCCGAAGGTCTCCTTGCCGGGGTGCTCGAAGACGATGTCGATGTCCTCGCCGCCGGTGAGCTCGCGGATGCGCTTGCCGAAGCGCTTCCACTCCTTCGGGTCCTGGGTGTTCTCGTCCTTCCAGAACCGGTAGTCCTCGGCCGCGCGGTCGATGATCAGCTCGGCGCCCATGGCGCGGCAGATCTCGGCCTTCTCCGGCGAGGAGACCACGCAGATCGGGGTGGCGCCGCCGGCCAGCGCGAACTGGGTCGCGTAGGAGCCGAGGCCGCCGCTGGCGCCCCAGATCAGGACGTTGTCGCCCTGCTTCATGTTGGCGCCGTTGGCGGAGACCAGCTGCCGGTAGGCGGTGGAGTTGACCAGGCCCGGCGAGGCGGCCTCCTCCCAGGACAGGTGGTCCGGCTTCGGCATCAGCTGGTTGGACTTGACCAGCGCGATCTCGGCGAGGCCGCCGAAGTTGGTCTCGAAGCCCCAGATCCGCTGCTCGGGGTCGAGCATCGTGTCGTTGTGACCGTCGGAGGACTCCAGCTCGACGCTCAGACAGTGCGCGACGACCTCGTCGCCGGGCCGCCAGGCGTTGACGCCGGGGCCGGTGCGCAGGACGACGCCGGCCAGGTCGGAGCCGATGATGTGGTACGGGAGGTCGTGGCGCTTGGTCAGCTCACTGACCTTGCCGTAACGCTCCAGGAAGCCGAAGGTCGACAGCGGCTCGAAGATGGACGTCCACACCGAGTTGTAGTTGACCGAGGAGGCCATCACGGCCACCAGGGCCTCGCCCGGGCCGAGTTCCGGCAGGGGGACGTCGTCCAGGTGCAGGGACTTGCGCGGGTCCTTGTCGCGGGTCGCGAGGCCCGCGAACATCTCCGTCTCGTCCTTGTGCACGGTGATCGCACGGTACGACTCGGGGAGCGGGAGGGCGGCGAAGTCCTCCGACGAGGCGTTCTGCGACTGGATCGCGTCCAGGATGTCCTTCACGGTCACGGTGTTGCCTCCGGCGACGGGCGCCCGCCTGAGGGGCGCAGAGGGTACGTCGGTGCTGCGGGTGTGGTGCGGTGCTGAGGGTGTGGTGCCGTCGGTTCGGCGGGTGGTGCGGCAGCGCGTGGTGGCGCGGGGATGCCTGGGGATGCCTGTGACGCAGGCGTCCGGACGCGCGTGGCCGTGGAGCCGTGCGGGGACACCCGGCGCACGGTTCGTGTGGTGCGCCGGCCGTCCGGACACCCACAACGTATGGCACGGCGTGACGGTTGACAAGGCACTGAGTGCCAGGAGTTCCGCTCAGGTGAAAACTTTGCCGTTCAGGTGAGCGATGATCGATCAGAGGGGGTTCGGTGAGGCGCCTCGATCGATGATCGATCAGCTTTCACAAGGGGGTTTGTGGGGTGGGGCGGGGGAGCGGTACGGGTGCGGGACGGTGCCGAATGCCTCTTCGCGGGGCGGCTGCGAGCCGTGCGGCCCTCTCTGCGGTGGCCCGTTCGCCGTCGCGCGTGACACTCGGTGCCACCCTTGGTCGGCGGGGTGCCTGCTGACGTGTCCCCCGCCCTGCGGGCAATCGTGCCGCTGGGGCGGCACGGGTGGGCGCAGGGCCCCACGTCCTCGCGGGACGGCTTGCTTCACGCCACGTAAGCCCCTCCGGGAAGGGGGCGGGTCGGGGGATCCGAACGGGTGCTGTCCGCCAGGGCTCAGCCCTGCGCTGCGGGTGCCGGGCGTGCGGTGCCGTCGGCTTGCGCTCGGTGGAACCGGAGGCTGGGCCTGCGCCCGCCCGTGCCGCCCGCAGGGCTGCGGGCCCGTTGGAGCGGCGGATTGGGCGGGTGTGGGGAGAAGGGACCGGCCCCGGGGAGGGGAGGTGGGGGTCAGGGGCGGTCGCGGAGGGCCTTTTCGATGGTGTGCATGATCTCGTCGAGGGGGGCGTCGACGCGGGCGACGGTGACGAGGACCTCGCCGGAGGCGGAGACGGAGGCCGCGTCGGGGGAGACCTGTCCCGCGCCGTCCCGCCCCGCCCCGATGCCGCGCCCGAACGTCCGCCGCACGATCGCGAAGGCGTGGTCCAGCTGCCGCTCCACGTCCCCCTGCCCGTCGGCACGCAGCCACCGCCGCAGCACGTGGTTGTGGGCCGTGACGACCGCGGACGCCGCCACCTCCGCCAGCAGCGGGTCGTCGTTCGCGTCGTCCGCGTGGGCCTTCTCGTCGAAGTGGCCCAGCAGGTAGCGGGTGAACAGCCGCTCGTAGCGGGCGACCGAGGCGATCTCCGCCTCGCGCAGCGTCGGCACCTCACGGGTCAGCTTGTAGCGGGCCACCGACACCTCGGGGTGGGCCGCGTACATCCGCATGACCTCCTTGATGCCCCGGCACACCGTGTCCAGCGGATGCTCGTGCGCGGGGGCCGCCTTCAGCACCGCCTCCGCCCGGACCAGCGTGTCGTCGTGGTCGGGGAAGATCGCCTCCTCCTTCGACCGGAAGTGGCGGAAGAAGGTGCGGCGGGCCACGCCGGCCGCCGCCGCGATCTCGTCGACGGTGGTCGCCTCGTACCCCTTGGTGGCGAACAGTTCCATGGCCGCCGCCGCCAGCTCTCGGCGCATCTTGAGCCGCTGGGCGGCTGCCCGGCTGCCCGCGGCGCTCTCCGGGGCGTCGGCCGAGGCGGGGGTACGTGTCGACTTGGCGGGGTGGGACATGCCCTGAACGTACTGCATCCGGGCAGCCCGGTGTACGCGCGTCCCGCTTCCCCGGCCGGGGGCGGACGGGGAAGCGGGAGCGGGGCCCGGCGGAACGGGCGGTGCCGCCGGGTCCGACAGGGGGAAGCCGGGCCGCTCCAGCAGGCCTCCCCAGTCCCCGGGGGACCCAGGGTCCCCCGGGGCGCCGCCGGTGCGCGGGCGGGGCTCAGCGCCGGGCATATTCGCGGAAGCCGCGGCCCGTCTTCCGGCCCAGGCAGCCCGCGGCCACCAGGTGCTCCAGGAGCGGCGCCGGAGCCAGGCCCGGGTCGCGGAACTCGCGGTGCAGAACCTTCTCGATGGCCAGCGAGACGTCCAGCCCCACCACATCGAGCAGCTCGAACGGGCCCATCGGGTAGCCGCCGCCCAGCTTCATCGCGGCGTCGATGTCGTCCAGCGTCGCGTAGTGCTCCTGGACCATCTTCACCGCGTTGTTGAGGTACGGGAACAGCAGCGCGTTGACGATGAAGCCGGCCCGGTCGCCGCAGTCCACCGGGTGCTTGCGGATCGTGCGGCAGACCTCGAGGACGGTGGCGTGCACGTCGTCGTCGGTGAGCACCGTGCGGACGACCTCGACCAGCTTCATCGCCGGGGCCGGGTTGAAGAAGTGCATGCCGATCACGTCGCGCGGCCGGGAGGTGGCCCGGGCGCAGGCGACCACCGGCAGCGAGGAGGTGGTCGTGGCCAGGACCGCGCCCGGCTTGCAGACCTTGTCCAGCGCGGCGAACAGCTGCCGCTTGACCTCGAGGTCCTCGGCGACGGCCTCCACGGCCAGGTCGACGTCGGCGAAGGCGTCGTAGGAGCCGGCCGGGGTGATCCGGTCCAGGATCTGCGCGGCGGTCTCGGCCGTCATCCGGCCGCGGTCCACCGAGCGGGCCAGCGACTTGCCGATCCGCGTCTTGGCGACGGTCGCCTTCTCCTCGCTGCGGGCGGCGAGGACGACGTCGTAGCCGGCCTTGGCGAAGACCTCGGCGATGCCGGAGGCCATGGTGCCGGAGCCCGCGACGCCCACCGAGCGCACCGGACGGCCCGCGCCGGCCTCGGCGTCCTGGCGCGGGGTGAGCGCGTCCGCGACGACGGTGGCGGAGCCGGGCGCCTCGTAGGTGTAGAAACCGCGGCCGGACTTGCGGCCGTTGAGCCCGGCGTCGCTGAGCTGGCGCAGGATCGGCGCGGGGGCGTGCAGCCGGTCGCGGGACTCCTGGTACATCGCCTCCAGCACGGTGCGGGCGGTGTCGACGCCGATCAGGTCCAGCAGCGCCAGCGGGCCCATCGGCAGGCCGCAGCCGAAACGCATCGCCGCGTCGATGTCCTCGCGGGAGGCGTACCGGGACTCGTACATCGCGGCGGCCTGGTTGAGGTAGCCGAACAGCAGGCCGTCGGCGACGAATCCGGGCCGGTCGCCGACCTTCACCGGCTCCTTGCCCAGCTCCAGGGCCAGGTCGGTCACGGCGGTGACGGCGGCCGGCGCGGTGAGCACCGAGGAGACGATCTCGACCAGCTTCATCGCGGGCGCCGGGTTGAAGAAGTGCAGCCCCAGGACCCGCTCGGGGCGGGCCGAGTCGGCGGCGAGCCGGGTCACCGAGAGGGCGTTGGTGCCGGTCGCCAGGATCGTGTCCGGGCGGACGATGCCGTCCAGGGCGCGGAAGATGCCCTGCTTGACATCGTAGGACTCCGGGGCCACCTCGATCACCAGGTCGGCGGGGGCGGCGTCGGCCAGGTCGGCGGAGGTGCGCAGCCGGGCGAGGACCTGCTCGCGCTCGTCCTCGGTGAGCCTGCCCTTGGTGACGGAGCGGGCGGTGGAGGTCTCCAGCGCGGCGGTGGCGCGGGCGGCGGCCTGCGGGTCGACGTCGATGCCGACGACCTCGCGGCCGGCCCGGGCGAGGATCTCGGCGATGCCCGAGCCCATGGTGCCGAGGCCCACCACGGCGACGGTCCGCAGGGTGGAGGCGCTGTCGGAGGGGGACAGGGAAGAGGGAGCGGCCATGACGGACTCCAGGAAGGCGTGAGGTGACGGCTGGAACGCGACGCCGGCGGCGACGAGGGCCGAGGGGCGTGCGGGGATGAGGAGTCGGCGAGGTCGACGGCGACCTGCCGGGTCGTGCGGGCGTGCCTGTGTCCGACCGGTCCTGTCCCGGAACCGGGTCGTGCGGCGTTGCCGCGGTACCGCCGTACGAGAAGTACGCGGGGGTACCGAACCGACTGCGCTCGCGGCGGCTGCGTCACCAGGCCGCTGCGAGGGGTGCGAGGGGTAGCTCGCTCGAATGAGCTTAACCGGCCGGTAGTGAGCGCGCCAGAGGGTGCGGCGCCTTCGGGTGTGTGATCCGGCTCCCATGGGGGCGGGTGATTTGCGTAGGGTTGGGCCGTGAACGACGACGAGCGTCAACTCGCGCTGTTGGAAACCCGGTTGCGTGCCGAGTCCGGAGGAGGGTTCGCCCACCGGCGGCTGGTGTCGGACGCCGGGCCCGAGGAGCTCGCCGAGGTGCTGAGCGAGCCCGGGCACCCGTTGTGGGCGGTGGAGCTGGCGGCCTTCCGGCTCTCGCTGGCCGGTGACGGCCGGGCGTTCGAGCCGCTGGTGCTGCTGCTGAACCACCGGGACGCGCCGCGCTGCGCCTCGGCGGCCTACGCGCTGGCCCGGCTGGGCGACCCGCGCACCGGGCGGGCGGCGGCCGCGCTCGCCACCAACGAACTGCGCGTCGGCTACGCCCTCCACCCGGTGCGGCTGTTGGTCGCGCTGCGGGCGCCCGAGGCGGTGCCCGCGCTGGTGACCGTGCTGGAGCGGCGGCTGTCCGCGGCGCGCGACCCGCACCGGGAGGTGGCGCTGGCCTGCGTCGAAGGACTCGGCGAACTCGGCGACCCGCGCGGCCGGGCGGTGCTGGAACGGGCCCTCGAGCGGCAGGAGTTGGCGGAGGCCGCCCGCGCCGCCCTTCAGCCGCCGGAGGCCGCCCCGGGCCGGACGTAGCGGACCTCGGGGACGTCCACGCCGTCCACCGTGTAGGGCTCCTCGGCTCCGTCGGGCGCGAAGCCGTGGCGCTCGTAGAAGGCGCGGGCCGAGACGTTGTCGCGCACCACCCAGAGGTAGGTGTCGCCCTCGGCGGGCAGGCACGCCCGCAGGAGGGCGCTGCCCAGCCCGGCGCGGTGGTGCGCCGGGTCCACGTAGAGCGTGTAGAGCTCCCAGCCCGGTTCGGGGTCGCGGTTCGGGCCGAGGCAGGCCCAGCCGGCGACCTGCCCGTCGCGCTCGGCGACCAGGTTGACGACGCCGGGGCGGGCGCCCTCCAGGAGCGTGCGGTGGTGCTCGGTGGCGGCGACCGGGTCCATCCGGTCGAGGTACCCCTGCGGCATCAGTCCCGTGTAGGCGTGCCGCCATCCGGCTATCCGCACCTCGGCGACGCGAGCGCAGTCGTCGGCCGTCATCTCTCTGATCATCCGGCCATGATGCCCCGCCCGCCGGGCGGCCTGCTTCGGCTTTTCGCCCCGTCCCGGGGCCGCGCGGGTGCGGCCGGCCGGTCGCACCCGCGCGCTGCTCATGCCGTCCGGTCAGGGGCGGGGGAGCGGCCAGGGGTGGGGCGGGGCGACGGTCCGGGTGGCCTCCTGGGCGGGCTTCGGGTCGGGCAGGGCCGGGCAGGTCGCGTCGGCCTCGCCGGACGGACGGCGCGGGACGGTGCCGTCGGTGAGATAGGCCGCCAGGTGCCGGTCGAGGCACTTGTTGCCGGAGAGGGTGACGCCGTGGTTGCCGCCGCCCTCCTCGACCACCAGCGAGGAGCCGCGCAGCAGCCGGTGCGTGCGGACGGCCCCGGCGTACGGCGTCGCCGCGTCCCCGGTCGCCTGGAAGATCAGGACCGGTGGGGCCTTGTGGTTGGTGACGTCCACGGGCCGCCGCAGGCCCTGCGTGGGCCAGAAGGCGCACGGCGCGTTGTACCAGGCGTTGCTCCAGGTCATGAAGCGCGCCTTCTCGTGGACCGCCCAGTTGTCGGTGCGCCACCGCCCCCACTCCCGGGGCCAGCGGGCGTCGCGGCACATCACCGCCGTGTAGACGCTGTAGCCGTTGTCCCCTGCGGCGTCGACCGCGCCGACCGTCCGGTAGGCCTCCACCAGCGGGGCGGCCTGCTTCTTCACCGCGTAGGCGGAGAACACCCGGGCCAGCAGCGGCCAGTAGCCGTTGTGGTAGCCGCCCGGGAGGAAGAGGTCCTCCAGCTCCGCCGGGCCGACCACGCCCTGGGCGGGCTTCGCGGCGACCGCCGCGCGCATCGCGTACCACTTCGCCTCGACCCGGGCGGCGTCGGCGCCGAGCCCGTACACGGCGTCGTGCCGCGCCACCCAGGTCATGAAGGCGCGGTGCCGGTCCTCGAAGGCGATGTCCTGCTGGAGGTTGTTCTCGTACCAGATCCCGGTGGGGTCGACCACGGAGTCCAGCACCATCCGCCGCACCCGGTCGGGGTGCAGCTTGGCGTACACGGAGCCCAGGTAGGTGCCGTAGGAATAGCCCAGGTAGTTGATCCTCTTCGCGCCGAGCGCGCGCCGGATCACGTCGAGGTCCTTCGCCGCGCTCACCGTGTCGATGTACGGCAGCAGGTCCCCGTGCTTCTTCCCGCAGGCGGCGGCGAAGGCCCGTGCGCGGTCGAGATTGACCTTCTCCAGCGCGGCGGTGGCCGGCACCGGGTCCGGGCGGACCGGGTCGGAGTAGCCGGGCACGCAGTTGAGCGCGGGCCGCGACTTCCCGACGCCCCGGGGGTCGAAGCCGATGACGTCGTAGCGCGCGGCCACGGACGCGGGGAGCCCGGAGGCGACGAAGCGGGCGAGGTCCACCCCGCCGCCGCCGGGGCCGCCGGGGTTGACCAGCAGCGGGCCGAGCGACTTCTTCGCGGTGTGCGGGACGCGGGAAAGGGCCAGGGTGATCTTCCGGCCGCCCGGGGCGGCGTGGTTCAGCGGCACCTTCACGGTGGCGCACTGGAGCCGGGGCGCGTCCTCGGTGGCGCACTTCTTCCAGCTCAGCCTCGGCGCGGCGGGCACCGGAGCGGCCTGCGCCGGCGGTACGGCGGTGAGGGCCGAGGCCAGCGCGACGGCGGTGCCGCACAGGACGGCGACGCGTTTCTTCATCAGTCTCCCCGGGGTCGGCGGTCCGTGCGTGCCACGGCCCAGGGCGCATCGTGCCGCCGGAAGGGGGGAGGAAGAGCACGTTTCGGGGGAGATTGACCCCTTCGGGTCGCGACCGTGCCGCCGGGCGGGGCACCGGAGGGCGACGCGGAGTCCGTCGCGCGTCCCGCGGCGCGCGGCTGCACGTCGGGCGCGGAGCCCGCGGTCCGGCGTGCCGCTGGGCGACGGGCCCGCAGGGGTGCAGGGCCGTCGGGTGCGGAGATCGCCGCGTTCGTGGGCCCCGTGGCGCGTCCGGTCAGAGCAGCGAGAGCTGCACCGGGCCCTCCGCGTCGGCGGCGTCCTCGGCGGCCGGCCGTGCGGGACGGATGCGACGGCGGGCCGCTCCGCCCTCGGGGCCGATGCCGTACTCCCGGGCCAGCTCGTGCACCTGGCGGGTGATCTGCCGCTGGTACCAGGTCGGCGCGTACGCCCCGCCCCCGTACATCCGCTCGTAGCGCCCCACCAGCTCCGGGTGGTGCTCGGCCAGCCAGGTCATGTACCACTCGCGCGCCCCGGGCCGCAGGTGCAGCACCAGCGGGGTCACCGAACTCGCGCCGGCCTCCGCGATCGCCCGCACCGTGGCGCGCAGCTGGTCGGGCCGGTCGCCGAGGAAGGGGATCACCGGGGCCATCAGCACCCCGCAGTCGATGCCGTGATCGGCGAGCGTGCGGATCACGTCCAGCCGGCGCTCGGGCGCGGGTGTCCCGGGCTCGACGGTGCGCCACAGTTCCCGGTCGACGAACCCGACCGAGACGTTCACGCCCACGTCGGTGACCTCGGCCGCCTGCTCCAGCAGTTCGAGGTCGCGCAGGATCAGCGTGCCCTTGGTCAGGATGGAGAACGGGTTCGCGTGGTCGCGCAGCGCCGCGATGATCCCCGGCATCAGGCGGTAGCGGCCCTCGGCGCGCTGGTAGCAGTCGACGTTGGTGCCCATCGCGATGTGCTCGCCGTGCCAGGACCGGGAGGCCAGCTTGGCGCGCACCAGCTCGGGGGCGTTCAGCTTCACCACGGTCTGCGAGTCGAAGCCGAGGCCCGTGTCGAGGTCCAGGTAGCTGTGCGTCTTGCGGGCGAAGCAGTAGACGCAGGCGTGGGTGCAGCCGCGGTACGGGTTCACCGTCCACTCGAACGGCATCCGGGACGCGCCCGGAACCCGGTTCACGATGGAGCGCGCCCTGATCTCGTGGAAGGTGACGCCGCGGAACTCGGGGGTGTCGAAGGTCCGGGTGGTCACCGAGTCCGCCCCGAACAGGGCGGGGTCCGTCTGCCCGGACTCCGGCGTGAGGTTCTCCCAGCGCATGCAGGCCTCGCTTCGGTCGTGTCGAACAGCGATAATAGAACAAGTGTTCCCTTGATCGTGCGATCGGCACCTGCCGAGCTGTCCGGCGGGCGGCGTGCCGCCGATTTGGCGGGTGTACGCGGGGGTGGTTTGCTGGCGCCGGACGTGCTGGATCCCCAGGAGCTGGAGGAAGCGATGGCGCAGGTGGAGGCCACGACCGAGCGGGTCGTCGCGGCGAACGCGCAGGAGGTGTACGCCGCTCTCGCGGACTACGAGGGCACGCGCGCCAAGCTGCTGCCCGAGCAGTACAGCGAGTACGAGGTGCGCGAGGGGGGCAAGGGTGCGGGCACCCTCGTGCACTGGAAGCTCCAGGCGACGAAGAAGCGGGTGCGGGACTGCCTCCTGGAGGTGACCGAGCCGTCCGCCGGGGAGCTCGCCGAGACGGACCGCAACTCCTCCATGGTCACCACCTGGCGGGTCACCCCGGCCGGCGAGGGCAGCTCGCGGGTCGTCGTCAGCACCGTCTGGAACGGGGCCGGCGGGATCGGCGGCTTCTTCGAGAAGACCTTCGCGCCCAAGGGCCTGGCCCGCATCCACGACGCCGTCCTCGCGCGGCTGGCCGCCGAGGTGGAGTGACCTCCTCCATGCGTTCGTCGGCCCGGCCGGGATCACCCCGGCCGGGCCGAACGGTCAACACCCCTGCCCCGAAGCCCCGTTGCCCTCACCGTTTCGAGTGACTTGCGTAACCCGAATCCTTCGCTGCCGTTCGCCTGGTGACGTGCGACGAACGGGAGGGCGCAAGTGGGCGTGACGGGCGGGACCGCGCTGCTGCGGGACGAGGCCGGGCCGCGGGACCGGACCGGGGCGCCGGCGCAGGGCGGCGAGGACACCCTTCCGCTCCCCGCCGTGCAGGCGTCCGCCGACCCGCCCGCGCGGCTCACCCCGCGCGGCGTGCGGCTGGTGTTCGCCGGACTGATGCTCGCGCTGCTGCTCGCGGCGCTGGAGCAGATGATCGTCGCCACCGCCCTGCCGAGGATCGTCGGCGACCTCCAGGGCATGGACAAGATGTCCTGGGCCATCACCGCCTACCTGCTGACCTCGACCGTGGTGCTCCCGGTCTACGGCAAGCTCGGCGACCTCTTCGGCCGCAAGGGCGTCTTCCTCTTCGCGATCGTCGTCTTCGTCATCGGCTCCGCCGCCTGCGGACGGGCGGAGACCATGGACCAGCTGATCGCCTTCCGCGCGGTCCAGGGGATCGGCGCGGGCGGGCTGATGATCGGCGTGCAGGCGATCATCGCGGACATCGTGCCGCCCCGCGAACGCGGGCGCTTCATGGGCCTGATCGGCGCCTCCTTCGGCCTGGCCTCGGTGGCCGGACCGCTGCTCGGCGGCTACTTCACCGACCACCACTCCTGGCGCTGGTGCTTCTACTTCAACGTGCCCTTCGGCCTGGTCACGCTGGTCGTGGTGGCCGCCGTGCTCAAGCTGCCCAAGCCCGCCGTGCGGCCCCGCCTGGACGTCGTGGGGACGATCCTGCTGGTCGCCGCGTCGACCTGCCTGGTGCTGCTGACCAGCTGGGGCGGCACCGAGTACGCCTGGGACTCCCCGGAGATCCTGGGCCTGGCCGGGGGCGCCGTCGCCGCCTCGGCGCTCTTCGTGGTCGCCGAGCGGTTCGCGGCCGAACCCCTCATCCCGCTGCGGCTGTTCCGCGACTCCGTCTTCAACGTCACCGCCCTGGTCGGCCTGGTCGTCGGCATCGCGCTGTTCGGCGCGGCCAGTTACCTGCCCAGCTACCTCCAGATGGTCGACGGGGCCACCGCCACCGAGTCCGGCCTGCTGATGCTGCCCATGATGGGCGGGGTGGTCGGGGCCTCGGTCCTCTCCGGGCAGCTGATCAGCCGCACCGGCCGCTACCGGATCTACCCGATCCTCGGCGGCGCGCTCTCCGCCGCCGGCATGTGGCTGCTGTCGCTCCTGGACACCGGCACCGAGCGGATCACCTACAGCGTGTGGATGTTCGTGCTGGGCGCGGGCATCGGCCTGGTGATGCCGGTGCTGGTGCTCGCGGTCCAGAACTCGGTGCGCCCCGCCGACCTGGGCACCGCCACCAGCGCCAACAACTACTTCCGGCAGATCGGCGGCAGCGTCGGCGCCGCCGTCTTCGGCACCCTCTTCGCCGACCGGTTCACCGACGCCCTCGCCGAGCGGCTGCCCCGCCTGCCCGGCGGCGCGGCCGCCGCCCCGCACACCGAGTCCGTCAGCCCGGAGATGGTGCACGCGCTGCCCGCGCCGCAGCGCGACGCGTACATCGCGGCCTACGCCGAGGCCATGCCGCGGATCTTCCTCTACCTGGTGCCGGTCCTCGTGCTCGGCCTGATCATCGCCTGCTTCCTCAAGGAGAAACCGCTGGTGTCCCACAACGTCCCCGCCGCAGACCCCCAGGGCGCCGAGCCGGCGGCCGCGGCCGCCGCAGCCCCCTACGCGGCGGCCTCCGTCCCGCTCACCGTCGAGGTGACCGCCTCGGTGCCCGGCGCCCGGGCCCCCTACGGCGGGGGGATCGCCGTCTGCGGCGCGGTCCGGCACGCCGACGGCACGGTGGTGCCGCGCGCCGCGCTCACCCTGATCGACGGCGCCGGGCAGCAGGTCGGGCGCGGCGCCAGCGGCGAGGACGGACGCTACGCGCTGGCCACCCCGGGCCCCGGCTCCTACGTGCTGATCGCCGCCGCCGGCGGGCACCAGCCGCAGGCCGTGCAGGTCACGGTGGGGGAGCGGCCGGTCGAGATGGACGTGGTGCTCGGCGGCGCCGGACGCCTCGCCGGGACCGTCACCACCGCCGACGGCACCCCGGTGCGGGACGCCACCGTCACCCTCACCAACGTCCACGGCGAGGTGGTCTCCGCCTCCCGCAGCGGCTTCGACGGCGGCTACGTCATCAGCGACCTGGTGGCCGGCGAGTACACCCTGGCCGCCAGCGCCCACGCCTACCGGCCCACCGCCCTGCCGGTCACCGTGCAGGCGTCCCGGGAGACCCGGCAGGACATCGAGCTGGCCGGCGGGGCGGTGCTGCGCGGCGTGGTCCGGGGCGGCGGCGGGCGGCCGGTGGAGGAGGCCCGGGTCACCCTGCTGGACGCCGCGGGCAACGTCGTCGACACCCTCACCACCGGATCCGACGGCACCTTCCGCTTCGTCGACCTGTCCTCCGGCGAGTACACCGTGATCGCCGCCGGGTACCCCCCGGTCGCCACCGTCCTCCAGGTGGCCGGCGGCGGCCGCACCGAGCGCGACCTGCAGCTCGGGCACCAGGACTGACCTGCTCCGGTCCGGCGGGGGCTTCCCCGCCGGACCGGCACGGGGGAAGATCGCGCCGTGACCCCTTCGGTCTACACTCACGCCCATGCACGCGTGTGACCGGCAGGAACGGAGCGACCGATGAAGATCCTCATCAGCGCCGACATGGAGGGCGCCACCGGCGTCACCTGGCCGGCGGACGTGCTGCCGGGCACCCCCCAGTGGGAACGCTGCCGCCCGATGTTCACCTCGGACGTCCAGGCCGCCGCGCTCGGCTTCTTCGACGGCGGCGCCGACCAGGTGCTCGTCAACGAGGCCCACTGGAGCATGCGCAACCTGCTGCTCGAGCAGCTCGACGACCGGGTCGAGATGCTCACCGGCCGGCACAAGTCGCTCTCCATGGTCGAGGGCGTCCAGCACGGCGACGTCGACGGCATCGCCTTCATCGGCTACCACGGCGGCGCCGGGATGGAGGGTGTCCTCGCCCACACCTACCTCGCCAACCAGCTCACCGGCGTCTGGCTCGACGACGTCCGCGCGAGCGAAGGCCTGCTCAACGCCCATGTGGTGGCCGAATACGGGGTACCGGTCATTCTGGTGACCGGCGACGACGTGGCGTGCGACGACGCCCTCGGGTACGCACCCGAGGCGCGGAAGGTCGCGGTGAAGGACCACGTGTCGCGCTACGCGGCCGTGTGCCGCACGCCCGCCCGGACCCACGCGGACATCCGCGCGGCCGCCCGGGAGGCGGTGTCGCTGGCGGTCCGTCACGAGCCCGTGACGGCCGGCCCGCGTACCGTCGCCGTGGAGTTCGACGCGGAACACCTGGCCGACGCGGCAACCGTCGTGCCGGGCGTGGACCGGGTCGGCGAGCGCAAGGTCGCCTACACCGAAGCAAACATGTACGACGCAATCCGCACCTTCAAGGCGGTCACCACGATCGTCTCGGCCGCGGTGGAGGAGACGTATGGCTGATCAGCAGGCCCTCGAAGAGGTCGTGACCTTCGCGTCCGACCTGATCCGCATCGACACCACCAACCGGGGCGGCGGCGACTGCCGCGAGCGCCCCGCCGCCGAGTACGCGGCGGCCAGGCTCGCCGAGGCGGGCCTGGAGCCCACCCTCCTGGAGCGCACCGAGGGACGCACCAACGTCGTCGCCCGCCTCGAGGGCACCGACCCCTCGGCGGACGCGCTCCTGGTCCACGGCCACCTCGACGTGGTGCCCGCCGACGCCTCCGAGTGGACCGTCCACCCCTTCTCCGGGGAGATCCGCGACGGCGTGCTCTGGGGCCGCGGCGCCGTGGACATGAAGAACATGGACGCGATGATCCTCTCCGTGGTCCGCTCCTGGGCCCGCGAGGGCGTGCGGCCCCGCCGTGACATCGTGATCGCCTTCACCGCCGACGAGGAGGACAGCGCCGTCGACGGCTCCGGCTTCCTCGCCGACCAGCACCCCGAGCTGTTCGAGGGCTGCACCGAGGGCGTCAGCGAGTCCGGCGCCTACACCTTCCACGACGGCTCCGGCGCCCGGATCTACCCCATCGGCGCGGGCGAACGCGGCACCGGATGGCTGCGGCTCACCGCGCGCGGACGCGCCGGCCACGGCTCCAAGGTCAACCGCGCCAACGCCGTCACCCGCCTCACCGCGGCGGTCACCCGGCTCGGCGAGCACAGCTGGCCGCTGAACCTCACCCCGACCGTGCGCGCCGCGATCTCCGAACTCGCCGCCGTCTACGGCATCGACGCCACGCGCTACGACCTCGACGACTCCGACCAGGTCGACGAGCTGCTGGTGAAGATCGGCCCCGCCGCCGCCCTGGTGGAGCCCACCCTGCGCAACAGCACCAACCCGACCATGCTGGACGCCGGTTACAAGGTCAACGTGATCCCCGGCGAGGCCGGCGCGCACGTCGACGGGCGTTTCCTGCCGGGCGGCGAGGAGGACTTCGAGCGCACCCTGGACGAGCTGACCGGCCCCGACGTCGACTGGGAGTACTACCACCGCGAGGGAGCCCTCCAGGCCCCGGTGGACTCCCCGACCTTCGCCAAGCTGCGCGCCGCCGTCGAGGAGCACGACCCCGAGGCGCACACCGTGCCGTACTGCATGTCCGGCGGCACCGACGCCAAGCAGTTCGCCCGGCTCGGCATCACCGGTTACGGCTTCGCCCCCGTCTGGCTGCCCGAAGGCTTCGCCTACCAGCAGCTCTTCCACGGCGTGGACGAGCGGGTGCCCGTCGAAGGACTGCACTTCGGCGTCCGTGTACTCGACCGCTTCCTGCGGACGGCCTGACAGAGATGGGGGACAAGGTGCGGAAACTGGCCCACGGGACGTGGCCCTCGCCGATCGGGGCGGGGCTCGCCGCCGACCACGACGGTGCCCCGCAGTACCCGGGCTTCGTCGGCGACGAGGTCTGGTGGACCGAGCCCCGGCCCGCCGAGGCCGGGCGCCGCGCCCTGGTGCGCCGCCGCGCCGACGGCACCGAGGAATCGGTGCTGCCCCCGCCGTGGAACGTGCGCAGCCGGGTGGTGGAGTACGGCGGACGCCCCTGGACCGGGACCGTCCGGGACGGACGGGCGGTCGTCGTCTTCGTGAACTTCGCCGACCAGCGGCTCTACCGCTACGAGGGGGAGGGCGGCGGCGAACCGCAGCCGCTCACCCCCCTCTCCCCGGTGGGCGGCGGCCTGCGCTGGGCCGAGCCCGAGGTGCGCGAGGGGCCGGGCGGCCGGGCCGAGGTCTGGTGCCTGCTGGAGGAGTACACCGGCGACGGCCCCTCCGACGTGCGGCGCCTGCACGTGGCGGTGCCGCTGGACGGCAGCGCCGCCGAGGACCGCGGCGCCCTGCGGGAACTGTCCCGCCCCACCCACCACTTCGTCACCGGCGCGCGCGTCTCCCCGGACGGCGCCCGGGCCGCCTGGCTGGCCTGGGACCACCCCCGGATGCCGTGGGACGGCACCGAACTGGTGGTCGCCGACATCACCGAGGACGGCCTGCTCACCATGCCGCGGGTGATGGCCGGTGGCGAGGAGGAGTCCGTCGCCCAGGTCGAGTGGACCGCCGACGGCCGCCTGATGTGGAGCAGCGACCACTCCGGCTGGTGGAACCTCTACCGCGAGGGCGAGCCCGTCTGCGCCCGCGAGGAGGAGTTCGGCGGACCGGTGTGGACGCCGGGCAGCCGCTGGTTCGCGCCGCTGGAGTGCGGCCTGGTCGCCGTGCTCCACGGCAAGGGCGCCCAGGTGCTCGGCGTGCTCGACCCCGAGTCCTGCGAGGTCGTCGACGCGGCCGGGCCGTGGAGCGAGTTCGCCGCCGCGCTCGCGGTGCACGGCGACCGCGTCGTCGCGGTCGGCGCGGGCGCCAAGCGCTCCTTCGAGGTCGTCGAGCTGGACACCCGCCTCGGCAGCGCCCGCGTCATCGGCTCCGCCCACCACGACAGCGTCGACCCCGCCTACCTGCCCGAGCCCGAGGCGCGGGTCTTCACCGCCGCCGACGGCCGCGAGGTGCACGCGCACGTCTACCCGCCGCACCACCCCGAGGTCACCGGCCCCGACGGCGAGCTGCCGCCGTACGTGGTCTGGGCGCACGGCGGCCCCACCAGCCGGACGCCCATGGTGCTCGACCTGGAGATCGCCTACTTCACCTCGCGCGGCATCGGCGTCGTCGAGGTCAACTACGGCGGGTCCACCGGCTACGGACGGGAGTACCGCAACCGGCTGCGCGAGCAGTGGGGCGTGGTCGACGTCGAGGACTGCGCCGCCGCCGCCCTCGCCCTCGCCGAGGAAGGCGTCGCCGACCGCGGCCGGCTGGCGGTGCGCGGAGGCAGCGCGGGCGGCTGGACCACCGCCGCCTCGCTGGCCTTCACCGACGTCTACGCCTGCGGCACCGTCATCTACCCGGTGCTCGACCTGACCTCGTGGGCCTCGGGCGAGACCCACGACTTCGAGTCGCGCTACCTGGAGTCCCTGGTCGGTCCGCTGGCCGAGGTGCCCGAGCGGTACCGCGAGCGCTCGCCGGGCGAGAGCCCCGAGCGGATCGAGGCGCCGTTCCTGCTGCTCCAGGGGCTGGAGGACCCGATCTGCCCGCCCGCGGCGAGCGAGCGGTTCCTCGAGCGGGTCCGGGCCGGCGGGCGGGGCGTCCCGCACGCCTACATCGCCTTCGAGGGCGAGGGCCACGGGTTCCGGCGCGCCGACACGATGGTCCGGGCGCTGGAGGCGGAACTGTCGCTGTACGCCCAGGTGTTCGGCTTCGAGGCGCCGGACGTGCCGGCGCTGGAACTGCGGAAGTAGGGGAACGTGCGGGAGTCGACCAGACCGAAGCGGCTGGCGCCGGGCGCGCGGGTGGCGATCGTGGCCACCAGCGGGCCGGTGCCCGACGAGCGGCTGCAGGGCGGGCTCGACCTGCTGCGCGGCTGGGGCCTCGACCCCGTCGTGATGCCCCACGTACGGGACCGCCACGAGGAGTTCGAGTACCTGGCGGGGACGGACGCGGACCGCGCGGCCGATCTCCAGGCGGCCTGGTGCGACCCGTCCGTCGACGCGGTCATCTGCGCGCGCGGCGGGTACGGCGTGCAGCGCATGGTCGACCTGCTCGACTGGTCCGCGATGCGGGCCGCCGGGCCCAAGGTCTTCGTCGGCTTCAGCGACATCACCGCGCTGCACGAGGCGTTCGCCACCCGCATGGGGCTGGTCACGCTGCACGGGCCGATGGCCGCGGGCGTCGACTTCCTCAAGAACGAGAAGGCCCGCGAGCACCTGCGGGCCACCCTCTTCGAGCCGGAGACCACCCAGGTCATCACCGGGTCCGGCGGCACCCTGGTGCCCGGGCGGGCCCGCGGGGTCACCCTCGGCGGCTGCGTCAGCCTGCTCGCCGCGGACCTGGGCACGCCGCACGCGCGGGCCGGGGCGCGGGGCGGGCTGCTGATGATCGAGGACGTCGAGGAGGAGCGGTACCGGCTGGACCGGATCCTCACGCAGCTGCTGCGGTCCGGGTGGCTGGACGGCGTCGCCGGCGTGGTCCTCGGCTCCTGGCTGGGCTGCGGGCCCTACGAGGACCTGCGGACGCTCTTCGCCGACCGGCTCGGCGGACTGGGCGTCCCCGTCGCCGAGGAGTTCGGCTTCGGCCACGGAGACGGCGCCCTCACCATCCCCTTCGGGGTCGCCGCCACCCTCGACACCGAGACCCGCACCCTGACCCTGGAGCGGCCCGCCCTGGCCTGACCCGGGCCTTCGCCCTGGGCGGTGGGGCGTGCCTCCGCCGTTCCCGCGGGCGGCCGGGCCGCCCAGGGGGCGGCCCGGGAGGGCGCAGGGCTCGGGGCCGCAGCGTCGTGCCGTGCCGCGTGCCGGCCGTCCAGCGGCACGGTCGCCGGCGACGCCGCTGCGGAGCCCGGGCCTCGGTAGGGTGATCCACATGCGCGAGAGCTCGTACGTGGCCGTCACCGACCGGATCGGCCTCCGCCCCCTCACCCTGGCCGACGAGGCCGAGTTCACCGCCCGGGCGGCGGAGAGCCGGGAGCTGCACCACCCGTGGCTGTTCCCGCCGGACACCCCCGACGCGTTCCGCGCCTACGCGCAACGGATCGTCGAGAGCGCGGACAAGGAGAGCTTCCTCGTCTGCGACCGCGCGCGGGACGGCGCCCTCGCCGGGTACGTGACCGTCAACAACATCGTGCACGGCGCCTTCCGCTCCGGCGCCCTCGGCTACGGCGCGTTCGCGCGGTCCGCCGGCCGCGGCCTGATGACCGAGGCGCTGCGGGCCCTCGTGCGGTACGCCTTCGCGCCGCCGCTGAACCTGCACCGGCTGGAGATCAACGCCCAGCCCGGCAACACCCGTTCGCTCGCGCTGGCCCGCCGCGCCGGCTTCGCCAAGGAGGGGTTCTCCCCCCGCATGCTGTTCGTCGACGGCGCCTGGCGCGACCACGAACGCTGGGCGATCACCGCGGAGATGATCCAGGACTGACCGACCGGCCTCTGGCGCCGGAGCCGTCCGGCCGCTTCCATGGTCGGGTGACGACCATCCGCCGTGAGGTGCTGACGCTGCCCGCCGCCGAGTTGGGCCCCGACAACCCCCTGCCGCCGCTGAAGCCGCTGGACGAGGTCCACCAGGTCGAGGACCGCGACCGGCAGGGCCTGCCGCGGGACATGGCCCGGCAGATGGGGTACGCCCCGCTGACCGGACTGCTCCCCGAGCGGGTGCGCGACGGCTACGACCGCCGCCGCGAGCCCCGCCCCTTCGAGGCGGTCGTCATGGAGAACGACCGGCTCCGCGTCACCGTGCTGCCGACGCTCGGCGGCCGGATCGCCTCCCTGGTCCACAAGCCCACCGGCCGCGAACTGCTGTACCGCAACCCGGTGTTCCAGCCCGCCTGCTTCGCGCTGAACGGCGCCTGGTACTCCGGCGGCATCGAGTGGAACATCGGCGCGACCGGGCACACCGCCCTGTCCTGCTCCCCGCTGCACGCCGCCCGGGTCACCGCGCCCGACGGCGGGGTCATGCTGCGGCTGTGGGAGTGGGAGAGGCTGCGGGACCTGCCGTTCCAGGTCGACCTGTGGCTGCCGGACGGCTCCGACTTCCTGTACGTCGGCGTGCGGATCCGCAACCCGCACGAGCGGCCGGTCCCCACCTACTGGTGGTCCAACATCGCCGTGCCCGAGGAGCGCCGGGTGCTCGCCCCCGCCGACGCCGCCTGGCACTTCGGCTACACGCGACGGCTCCGCAGGGTCGAGGTGCCCGCCTACGACGGCGTCGACCGCACCCGGCCACTGAACAGCGTCTTCCCGGCCGACTACTTCTACGACGTGCCCGACGGGCGCCGCGGGTGGATAGCCGCCCTCGACGACGCGGGGCGCGGACTCGTACAGACCTCCACCGACACGCTGCGCGGACGCAAGCTGTTCGTCTGGGGCAGCGGCCCGGGCGGGCGGCGCTGGCAGGAGTGGCTGACCGAGCCCGGCACGGGCGGCTACTGCGAGATCCAGGCCGGGCTCGCCCGCACCCAGCTGGAGCACGTCAAACTGGACGCCGAGAGCGAGGTGTCCTGGCTGGAGGCGTACGGCCCGCTGGACGTGGACCCGGCGGCCGCGCACGGCGACGACTGGGGCCGGGCCCTGGCCTCGGCGGAGGAGCGGCTGGAGGCGGTGCTGCCCCGCGCCGACGTGGAGGCCGCCTACGCCGCCTGGGCGCCGGCCGCGGACACCGAACCGGGCGAGCGGCTCGCCACCGGCTCCGGCTGGGGCGCGCTGGAGGTGCTGCGCGGCGGCTTCACCCTGCCCGGGACGCCCTTCGCTCCCGGGACGCTGGGGGAGGAGCAGCGCCCCTGGCTCGAGCTGCTGCGCAAGGGCACGCTCCCCGAGGAGGACCCGGAGGCCGGCCCGCCGTACGTGACGCCGGTCGCGCCGCACTGGCGGGACATGCTGGAGACCGCCGCCGCGACCGCCACCGCCGAGTACCACCTGGGCCTGGCCCAGTGGCACGCCGGGGACCGCGCGCAGGCCGTGCGGAGCTGGGAGCGCGGGCTGAAGGCGGCGCCCGACCACTGGGCCCTGCTGCGCTGCACCGCGGTCGCCGACCAGGAGGAGAACCACCCCGAGCGGGCCGCGGACCGCTACGACGAGGCCTTCGAGGCGCTGTGCCGCGCGGCCGCGGGCGGCGAGGAGACCGCCCCGGCCAGGTGGGAGCCCGCCCTGGCGGCGCTGGGCCGTGAGACGGCCGAGGCACTGCTCGGGGTCGGCCGGACGGCCGGGGCCCGCGAGGTCTGGGAGCGGCTGCCCGCCCGGACGCGGGAACGGGGACGCTTCCGGCTGCTGGAGGTGGAGCTCCTGCTGGCCGAGGGACGGCGGGAAGCCGCCCGTGCCGTCTTCGAGGAAGACTTCGAGGTGGCGGACCTGCGCGAGGGCTCGGAGACGGTCAGCCGCCTGTGGGCCGCCTGCACGGACGAGCCCCTGCCGGCCCGCCACGACTTCCGGATGCGCCCGCCGGAGTGAGCCCCGGCCGTTTCGGCCACCCGGCCAGGGGGACGCGGATGAGGTCACGGCAACGCCGAATCCGAGGGGATCCATGCACACCGACCACCGAGCACCCGCCCCCACCGACGCCTTCGACCCCGCCGAAGCCGCCCACCTCGCCGAGCTGGGACAGCAGCTGCGGGTGGACAGCGTGCGCGCCGCCGCGGCCGCCGGGTCCGGCCACCCGACCTCCTCGATGTCGGCCGCCGACCTGATGGCCGTGCTGCTGGCCCGCCACCTGCGCTACGACTTCGCCAACCCCGGCGACCCCGGCAACGACCGCTTCGTGCTGTCCAAGGGCCACGCCTCGCCGCTGCTGTATGCCGCGTACAAGGCCGCTGGAGCCATCGACGACCAGGAACTGCTCACCTTCCGGAAGCAGGGCAGCCGCCTCGAGGGTCACCCCACGCCGCGCCGGCTGCCCTGGGTGGAGACCGCCACCGGCTCGCTGGGCCAGGGCCTGCCCGTGGGCGTGGGCATCGCCCTGTCCGGAAAGCGGCTGGAGAAGGCCCCGTACCGGGTGTGGGTGCTGTGCGGGGACAGCGAACTGGCCGAGGGCTCGGTGTGGGAGGCCGCCGAGCAGGCGTCCTTCGAGCACCTGGACAACCTCACCGCCATCGTCGACGTCAACCGGCTCGGCCAGCGCGGCGAGACCCGCCACGGCCACGACCTGGACGCCTACGCGCGCCGGTTCAAGGCCTTCGGCTGGCACACCGTCGAGGTGGACGGCCACGACGCCGAGGCGATCGAGCGGGCACTGGGCGAGGCCTCCTCCACCGTCGGCCAGCCCGCCGTCGTGCTGGCCCGCACCCTCAAGGGGCGCGGCGTGTCCGCGGCCGAGGACAAGGAAGGACTGCACGGCAAGCCGCTGAAGGACCCCGAGGCGGCCATCGCCGAGCTCGGCGGCGAACGCGACCTGCGGGTCGAGGTCGGGGCACCCCGGAAGGCCGCCGCGAGGCCCGCCCCGCGCACCGGCGCCCCCGAACTGCCGCGCTGGGACAAGGGCGAGGAGGCAGCCACCCGGGACGCCTACGGAGCGGCGCTCGCCGCCCTCGGCACCGCGCGGGGCGACGTCGTCGCCCTGGACGGCGAGGTGAGCGACTCCACCCGGGCCGAGGCCTTCGCCAAGGAGCACCCGGAGCGGTTCTTCGAGTGCTACATCGCCGAGCAGCAGCTCGTCGCCTCCGCCGTGGGACTGGCGGCGCGCGGCTGGGTGCCCTTCGCGTCCTCCTTCGCCGCGTTCCTGAGCCGCGCCTACGACTTCGTGCGGATGGCGGCGGTCAGCGACTCCGGCATCAACGTGGTCGGCTCGCACGCGGGCGTGTCCATCGGCCAGGACGGCCCCTCGCAGATGGGGGTGGAGGACCTGGCGATGTTCCGGGCGGTGCACGGCTCCACCGTGCTCTACCCGTGCGACGCCAACCAGACCGCCAAGCTGGTCGCCGCCATGGCGGACCTCACCGGCATCCGCTACCTGCGCACCTCGCGCGGCAAGGGCGCCGTCCTCTACGGCCCCGACGAGGAGTTCCCGGTCGGCGGCAGCAAGGTGCTGCGCTCCTCGGACGAGGACCGGCTCACCCTGGTCGCGGCCGGCGTGACCGTCCACGAGGCGCTCAAGGCCGCGGACGAACTGGCCGGCGAGGGCATCGCCGTGCGGGTGATCGACCTGTACTCGGTGAAGCCCGTGGACCGCGAGACGCTGCGCAGGGCCGCCGCGGAGACCGGCTGCCTGCTCACCGTGGAGGACCACCACGAGGAGGGCGGCATCGGCGACGCGGTCGCCTCCGCGTTCGACGACGGGGCCCCGCCGCCGCGGCTGGTGCGGCTGGGCGTGCGGTCCATGCCCGGCTCCGCGAGCCCCGAGGAGCAGCTGCGCGAGGCGGGCATCGACGCGAGTTCCGTAGCGGCCTCGGCGCGCCTGCTGACCGAGCAGGGCGTCACGGGCTGAGGCCCACCCGCCCCCGTCGGACCGACACGAGGTCGACCCATGTGTGAAGCGGCCCGACGGGGGCTGTCACGGGAAGTCCGCATCGGCGTCCGGTCGGTGTGCATCGGGAGGTTTGCCGTCAGGGTCACCGGTCATCCGCACTCACAGAGGTGGCCATGACGAACAAGCAGGAAACCGAAGACACCGAAAAGGCCGAAGACACCGAATCGGCCGAGAAGACCGAGAAGACCGAGAAGAAGGAGCCGGAGCAGCGCCGGCCGCGACCCACGGAAGTGCTCCGTGAGGCGCGGGGTCAGCTCGAGGAGCTGACCGGGATGGCCGCCGAGTCGGTGTCGTCCTTCGAAAGGACCGAGGACGGCTGGTCGTTGCAGGTGGAGGTGCTCGAACTGGAGCGCGTCCCCGACACGATGAGCCTGCTGGGGACCTACCAGGTCGACCTCGACCCGGACGGCATGCTCACCGGCTACAAGCGCATCAGGCGCTACGAACGCGGACGTTCGGACGGCAACCGCCGCTGACCGCGGCGCATCGAGCCCAGGACGTTCGCCCGACTTCCCGTGACAGGGCAGGGGCCCGCATGCCTTGCGGAGCCCTGCCCGGAAACAGTGAGGAGCACTCGTGACGGTTGTACCGGCACAGCAGAGCGGTGGTGGGGGCGGCAGCAGCGGCCTCTACGACGTGCTTGAACTCGTCCTCGACCGGGGCCTCGTCATCGACGCGTTTGTTCGCGTCTCCCTGGTCGGCATCGAAATCCTGAAGATCGACGTACGTGTCGTCGTCGCGAGCGTGGACACGTACCTGCGTTTCGCCGAGGCGTGCAACCGCCTCGACCTGGAGTCCGGACCGCGCAAGAACCCCGGACTGCCCGACCTGGTCGGCGACATGACCGAGAAGGGCGCCCACGGCAAGACCAAGGGCGCGCTCTCCGGGGCCGCCGACAGCATCTCCGACGCCTTCCGGCAGGGCCGCGAGGGAAGCAAGGAACCCGCGTCGTCCCGACGTAAGGAGGACGAGAAGTGAGCACCTACGTCTACGGGATCGCCTCGGCGTCCCACCCTTCGCTGCCCGAGGGTATGGGCGGCGTCGGCGACCCGCCGAACCCGGTGCGGTTGCTGAAGGAGGGCGACCTGATCGCCGTGGTCGGAGAAGCGCCGGAGGACCTGCGTCCCAAGCGCCGCGACCTCCTGGCCCACCAGACGATCCTCGCCGAGGCCGGCGCGGGCGGCTGCGTGCTGCCGATGCGGTTCGGCAACGTCGCGCCCGACGACGAGTCGGTGCTGCGGGTCCTGTCGGAGCGCTCCGCCCACTACGGGGAGCGGCTGCGCGCCCTGGACGGCAAGGCGGAGTACAACGTCAAGGCCAACCACGACGAGGAGGCCGTCCTGCACGTGGTGATGGCCGAGGACGCCGAGGTGCGCTCCCTGGCCGAGGCCAACCGGCAGGCCGGCGGCGGTAGTCACGACGACAAGCTGAAGCTCGGCGAGATGGTCGTCGGCGCCGTCAAGGCCCGTGAGGAGATCGACGCGGCCGCGCTCCAGCAGGCGCTGGAGCCCCAGGCCGCCTCGGTCGCCACCGGCGCCGACTCCTCCGGCTGGATCACCAACCTGTCCTTCCTGGTGGACACCGCGACCGCCGACCGGTTCATCGCCGCGGTCGAGGAGTTCCGCGAGGCGAACCCGCACGTGCAGCTGCGGGTCAACGGGCCGCTGCCGCCCTACAGCTTCGTGGAGCCCGGTCCGGCCGACCACGCGCAGGACGGCGCGGGGCAGACGGCCGGCACGGCTGTGGAGTGACGCCGTGGGACTCCTCTCCCAGGTGCTGCTGCTGCCGTTCGCACCGGTGCGCGGCAGCGCCTGGGTGATCCGCCAGGTGATGCGCGAAGCCGAGCGCATCTACTACGACCCTGCCACTATCCGCGCCGAACTGGCACGTCTGGAGGAGCAGTTGGAATCAGGCGAGATCAGCGACGAGGAGTTCGACCAGCGTGAGGACGAGCTGCTCGAGCGGCTCGAGGCCGCTGCCGGAGTGCAGCAGGGGGGAGGTGGGTTCGGGTGAACGCACACCGCTGGGAGATCGGGCTGGCGGCCACCGCGGGTTACGTGGTGGGACGCACCCGGACGCTTCCGCTCGTCGTGGCCGTCGCCATCGTGCTGGTCGGCCGGGACGAGCCCCGTGCCTACCTGGCCGACCAGGGGCGGCGGCTGCTGATGGAGGGCGTCCGCACCGCCGGCGCCGCGACGGCCTGGTGGGACGACTCGCTCGTCCGCAAGATGTTCACCCGCTCGTCCCACGACGACGGTGACCTGCGCGCGGAGCCGGACGAGGACGAGCTCCTCGCCGAGGAGGAGGGCCGGCACGAGATCGAGCCGGCCTGAGCGACCCACGGGCCGCCGCTCCGCCGCCGTCCGGGACACGTGTCCCGGGCGGGGGAACTGGAGCGGCGGCCCGGGCTCGTGCAGGGTGGGAGTACCGGACCTGCACCCGCGGAACCCGGACCGCCTGCCCCGGCGGAACCCGGACCGCCTGCCCCGGCCCCACGGCGAGAAGGAGAGACCATGAGCGGACTGCGGTACGTCTACGCGGTCTGCCGCCCGTTCGAGGCGGCGCTGCAGGCCCAGCTGGCGGGCGTGGCCGGCTCCCCGCCCACCGCCGTGCACCACGAGGGCCTGGTCGCCGTGGTGAGCACGGTGCCCGCCGCGGATTTCGCCGAGGAACCACTGCGGGGCCGTCTGGAGGACCCGCAGTGGCTGACCGCCACGGCCAGGGCGCACGAGCAGGTGATCGACGCCCTCACCACCGTCACCACCCCGCTGCCCCTGCGGTTCGCCACCGTGCTGCCGGACGACAGCGCCGTGCGCGTCCTGCTGGAGACCCACGCCGCGGAGATCCGCGCCGTGCTCGACCGGCTCGCGGGCCGGGTCGAGTGGAGCGTCCGCGTCTACGCCGGGGCGGAGCGCGAGGCCGAGCGGGCCGGACACTTCGCCGCCCGCCTGCACGAGGAGCTGCGCGCCGCCGCCGAGGACACCCGGCTGCGCCCGACCCGCATCCTCAAGGTCACCGATGCCGAGGAGCGCGCCTGGGGGCGCAACCTCCTCGACGCCGCCTACCTGGTGCCGCGCCGGCAGTCCGGCGGGTTCGTCGAAATGGTCGACAAGGCCCGCGAGACCCTGCCCGAGGGCGGGGTGAAGGTCCATCTGACCGGCCCATGGGCCCCGTACTCCTTCTGCTCCCTCGGCGGAGGACAGTGACCGGGGCGGATCGGCCCCTGGCGCGGGGGGATCAGCCCTTGGCGCGTGGGGATCAGCCCGCCACGCGGCACAGGATCTCGCCGTGCGGCACCGTGAAGCGTCCCTCCGGCAGGCCGCCCCACTCGCGCCACGCCGCGCCGATCTCCGCGAGGTCGTCCGCGCCGGCCAGGCCCAGCTCCCGCACCCGGTCCGCGTAGGCGGGCGCCAGCGTGCGCTCCGCCCACATCGTCCCCCACCAGGCGCGCTCCTCGGCGCTCGTGTACACCCACTCGGACGAGGTCGCGGCGACCTCCTCGAAGCCCCCCGCCTCCGCGGCCCAGCCGGCCAGGAAACGCCCCGCGTCCGGCTCGCCCCCGTTGGCGCGCGCCGTACGCCGGATGAGCTCCTGCCAGCGGTCCAGGCCGGGTGAGACGGGCGCCCAGCTCATCGCCCCGTAGTCCGAGTCGCGCGCCGCCACCACCCCGCCGGGCCGGGTCACCCGCCGCATCTCCCGCAGGGCCGTCACCGGATCCCCGACGTGCTGGAGCACCTGGTGGGCGTGCACCACGTCGAACTCGCCGTCCCGGTACGGCAGCGCGTGGACGTCGCCCACCGCGAACTCCAGGTTCGCCACCCCTCGCCGTGCCGCCTCGGCGCGCGCGTCCTCCAGCACCCCCTCCGCGTGCTCCAGGCCGACGACCCGGCCGCCGGGGACCAGCTCCGCCAGGTCGGCGGTGATGGTGCCGGGACCGCAGCCGACGTCCAGCACCCGCAGGCCCGGACCGAGCGAACCCAGCAGGTACGCGGCCGAGTTGGCGGCCGTCCGCCAGCGGTGCGAGCGGAGCACCGCCTCGCCGTGCCCGTGCGTGTACACCGCGGTCTCCTGTGCCCTGCCCATGCCGTGCCCCCTTCGGTGACGTACTGCCGACGGGTGCCACGCTAAGCCCTCCGCCCGCATCATGAGATACCCGTCTCATGATGCGGGCGGAGGATGGATGGCCGGCGGTCCTCGCGCGGGTCAGGGCATCGGGCGGTACACCGTCAGCACGCGCGGCAGCTTCCGCAACGTCACCTCGCCCTCCACGCGCGTGACTTCGCCGTCGTAGGCCAGCAGGGTGCCGGGCGAGACCCGCTCGATGTGCAGGTGCGGCACCTGGACGGCGGCGTGCGCGGGGGAGCGGGTCAGCGGGCCGGCCAGCGCCGCGGACAGCAGCCGCAGCGCCGGGCGCCGGCCTCCGTGCACCACCCGGACGTCGAGCTGCCCGTCGGCGAGGTCCAGCCGCCGGCCCGACATCACGCCCATCCGGTGGTAGGTGCCGTTGCCCGCGAACAGCAGCCACAGCGGGTGCGTCCGCCCCTGGATACGGGCCTCCAGCGGGTGCCGGTCGGCCCGCAGCACCCGCACCGCCGCCAGCACACCGGCCGGCCAGCCGCCGATCCGCGGCGCCCAGTGCTCCCGCTCCCGCACCAGCTCGGGGTAGATACCCAGACTGCAGGTGTTGAGGAAGATGCCCCGCCGCTGCTCCGTGGAGAACATGCCCACGTCCACCTGGACGGCGTCGCCGCGCTCCAGCGCACGGGCCAGCCCCCGTACGTCCTCCACACCGAGGTCGTAGGCGAAGTGGTTGAGCGTCCCGCCCGGCAGCACGGCCAGCGGCAGGTCGTGGCGCAGCGCGATCCGGGCGGCCGCGTTGACGGTGCCGTCCCCGCCGCAGACGCCCAGCACCCGGGCCAGCGAGGCCGCGCGTTCCAGCTCGTCCTCCAGCGCCTGCGGCTCGCACTCGACGATCTTGGCCAGCGGGAGCGCGGCGCGGATGGCCTGCGCCCGCTCGGAGCTGCCGGAGGCGCTGTTCACCACCATGATCAGTCCCGCTCCGTGGGTGAGCGAGGGTGCGGCCGCGCGCGGCCGGGCCGGCAGTTTGCCCTGGTCACGGGTGGGCACCAGCGCCCGCGCCGCACACGCGGCGCCCACGCCCAGGGCGGCCCCGGCCAGCACGTCGCCGGGGTAGTGCACGCCGGTGTACACCCGGGACAGGGCCACCGCCCCCGCCAACGGGGCCACCGCGGCGCCCCAGCCCAGGGACTCCATCGCCACCCCCGTCGCGAAGGCCGCGGCCGAGGCCGAGTGGCCGGAGGGGAACGAGGTGGTGTGCGGCTGCTTGTCCAGCCTCCGCACCAGCGGCACCACGTCCAGCACCGGCCGCGCACGGCGCACCGACCATTTGCCGACCGTGTTGATGGTGGCCGACGCCAGCGCCAGCGACCCGACGCCGCGCAGCGCCGCCCGCCGCGCCCGCGGCGTGCGGGAGGCGGCGATCGCGCCCGCCACCGCGAACCAGAGCACACCGTGGTTGGCCGCCCGGCTCAGCTTCGGCAGCAGCGCCCCGGCTCCCGGCCAGTGCTGCCTCGCCACCGCCTCGAACACACCGCGATCCGCGTCCAGCATGCGTTGCAGCACCCCCCTGGCCGTTCCGCACGATCCCCGGGCGCCGCCCGCGCCCCCACCATCGCCGAAGTAACGCGTCATCCCCGACGAGTACCCGCCCAGGGAGGCTTCCCGACGCAGACACACCGCACGCGCCCCGAACCGCGGGTGACCGGACGCGCGCAGGTGCACGAACCGCCACGAAAGGGAACCCGGCAGCACACGCGCCCCTCGTCGCCGAGCGGAAGGAGGGGGACCGGATGCGTCTGCTGCTCATCCGCCACGGGCAGATCCCGTCCAACGCGCACAACGTGCTGGACACCCGCGTGCCCGGCCCCGCCCTGACGGAGCTGGGGGAGCGGCAGGCCCGGGCCCTCCCGGACGCCCTGCACGGCGAGGACATCGGCGCCCTGTTCGCCTCCACCCTGCTGCGCACCCAGCAGACCGTCCGCCCGCTCGCCCGCGAGCTCGGCCTTCAGGTGCGGGTGCGCGACGGCCTCCGTGAGGTCACCGCCGGGGAACTGGAGGGCGAGCCGGGGCACGGCGAGCGCGGGCTGCGGTACATGGAGATCGCCTTCTCCTGGGCGGCCGGCCAGGTCGGGCGGCGGATGCCGGGCGGCGAGAACGGCGTGGAGATGCTCGGCCGCTACGACGCCGTCGTCGAGGAGGCGGCCGCCCTCGGGGCCGGAACCGTGGCCCTCGTCAGCCACGGCGCGGCCATCCGCACCTGGACCGCCGCCCGCGCCGCCAACGTCGACGTGGAGTTCGCCGCGTCCCACCCGCTGGAGAACACCGGCGTGGTCGTCCTGGAGGGCTCCCCCGAGGACGGCTGGAAGGCATTGTCCTGGGCCGGGGCGGTGGTCTCCACCCCCGGCCCGGACTCCGGCAGCGGCCCCACGGGCCGCCCCGTGGAATGACGCCGCTCGGCGGAACGCCGCCGTCGCGAGGAGTGACGCGGGATAACGGTTTGCCCTGGTCGCGGGGGGACCCGGACAATGCGTCCCCATGGGATACCTGGAAGCCGCGCACCTCGAGTACTACCTGCCCGACGGCCGAGCCCTGCTCGGCGACGTCTCCTTCCGGGTGGGCGAGGGCGCGGTCGTCGCGCTGGTCGGCCCCAACGGCGCGGGCAAGACCACGCTGCTGAGGCTGATCTCCGGCGAGCTCAAGCCGCACGGCGGCACCGTGACCGTGCAGGGCGGACTCGGCGTGATGCGCCAGTTCGTCGGCTCGGTACGCGACGAGACCACCGTCCGCGACCTGCTGGTCTCCGTCTCCACGCCGCGGATCAAGGCCGCCGCCGACGCGGTGGACGCGGCGGAGCTCGCGATGATGACGCAGGACGACGAGGCCGCGCAGATGCGCTACGCGCAGGCCCTGGCCGACTGGGGCGAGGCCGGCGGCTACGAGGCGGAGACGCTCTGGGACATCTGCACCACCGCCGCGCTCGGCGTGCCCTACGACAAGGCGCAGTGGCGGCAGGTGCGGACCCTCTCCGGAGGCGAGCAGAAGCGCCTGGTCCTGGAGGCGCTGCTGCGCGGCACCGACGAGGTGCTGCTGCTCGACGAGCCGGACAACTACCTCGACGTGCCGGGCAAGCGGTGGCTCGAGGAGCGCCTGGGCGAGACCCGCAAGACGGTGCTGTTCGTCTCCCACGACCGGGAGCTGCTCTCCCGTGCCGCGCAGAAGATCGTCAGCGTGGAGCCCGGCCCCGCCGGGGCGGACGCCTGGGTGCACGGCGGCGGCTTCGCCACCTACCACGAGGCGCGCCGCGAGCGGTTCGCCCGCTTCGAGGAGCTGCGGCGGCGCTGGGACGAGAAGCACGCACAGCTGAAGAAGCTGGTGATCAACCTGCGGCAGGCGGCGGCGGTCAGCCACGAGATGGCCTCCCGCTACGCCGCCGCGCAGACCCGGCTGCGCAAGTTCGAGGAGGCCGGCCCGCCGCCGGAGCCGCCGCGCGAGCAGGAGATCACCATGCGGCTCAAGGGCGGCCGGACCGGCGTGCGGGCGCTGACCTGCGAGGCGCTGGAGCTGACCGGGCTGATGAAGCCGTTCGACCTGGAGGTCTTCTACGGCGAACGGGTCGCCGTCCTCGGCTCCAACGGCTCCGGCAAGTCGCACTTCCTGCGGCTGCTCGCCGGCGAGGACGTCGCGCACACCGGCGCCTGGAAGCTGGGGGCGCGGGTGGTGCCCGGCCACTTCGCCCAGACGCACGCCCATCCCGAGCTGCTGGGGCGCCCCCTGCTCGACATCCTGTGGACCGAGCACGCGCAGGACCGCGGGGCGGCGATGTCGCGGCTGCGGCGCTACGAGCTCACCAAGCAGGCCGAGCAGAACTTCGACCGGCTCTCCGGCGGGCAGCAGGCCCGGTTCCAGATCCTGCTGCTGGAACTGCAGGGCGTCACCGCGCTGCTGCTCGACGAGCCGACCGACAACCTCGACCTGGAGTCGGCGGAGGCGCTCCAGGAAGGGCTGGAGGCGTTCGACGGCACGGTCCTCGCGGTGACCCACGACCGGTGGTTCGCGCGGTCCTTCGACCGGTTCCTCGTCTTCGGCAGCGACGGCAATGTCCGGGAGACCCCGGCCCCCGTCTGGGACGAGCGCCGAGTGGAACGCCCCCGCTGACCAGGGGCGCGCGGTGACGCCGGCGGCGGCGGATGGTACCGTTGCCGCCGGTGCGACGACCGGTTCGCCCGTGGAGATCCGAGGAGGTGTGTTGATGACTGTCGTGGAGACGCCTGCCGTGTGCGGCGCCCGGACCATCCACACTTCCCGGGCCTCGTCCTGACCCTCGCCTGCCTTCCTCCCTCGTAGGAGCGATCCGGCACGCCTGTCGTCCGGCGGGGCCCCTGTTCAAGGGTCTCCACGTTGTCCCATCACCCCATTTCCCCCTCCTGCGCGCACTCTTCCTCCGCGCACCCTCCTTCCGCGCACTCTCCTTCCGAATGCGTCCTGACGCCGGCCGACCACGGCTGGGACGGTGAACGTGAGCGCTCCTTCGCCCCCTCGCGGGCCGACGGACTGGTCCCGGGCCGCGTCGTGCGCGCCGAACGCGGCCGGTGCGACGTCGTCGGTGAGACCGGTCCCGTCCGCGTGCTGGTGCCCTCCCGGGGCGCCGGCGACGCGCTGACCCCCTGCACCGGCGACTGGGTGGCCGTCCGGCCCGCCGGTGCGGCCACCTCCGCCACGGTGGTGGAGGTCCTGGAGCGCCGGACCGCCGTGGTCCGCGCCACCACCTCGCGCACGTCACAGGCCCAGGTACTGGCCGCGAACGTCGACACCGTCGCGGTGGCGGTCTCCCTCGCCGACCCGCTCCGGCTCGGGCGGATCGAGCGGATGCTCGCGCTGGCCTGGGAGAGCGGCGCCACCCCCGTCGTCGTGCTCACCAAGGCCGACCGGTGCGAGGACCCGGCCCGGGCAGCCGCCGAGGTGGCCACGGCCGCCCCGGGCGCGGAGGTCCTGGTCACCAGTGCCGCCACCGGCGAGGGCCTGGACGCCCTCACCGCCGTCCTGTCGGGCACGGTCGTCCTGCTCGGCCCCTCGGGCGCGGGCAAGTCCACCCTCGGCAACCGCCTCCTCGGCGAGGACCTCCTGGCCACCGGCGCGGTGCGCGACAGCGACGGCAAGGGCCGGCACACCACCGCGTGGCGCGAGCTGCTGCCGTTGCCCCACGGCGGCGTCCTCATCGACACCCCGGGCCTGCGCGGCGTCGGCCTGCACGACGCGGGCGACGGGCTGGAGCAGACCTTCGCCGACATCGCCGAGCTGGCCGACGACTGCCGGTTCGCGGACTGCGCCCACGCCACCGAGCCGGGGTGCGCGGTCCTCGCCGCCGTCGAGGACGGCCGCCTCACCCGGCGTCGTCTGGACAGCTACCACCGGCTGCAGCGTGAGAACGCCCACGCCGCCGCCCGCACCGACGCGAGGCTGCGCGCCGAGCTGGAGCGGCCGATGAAGCAGATCACGCGCCAGGTGCGCGCCCTCAAGCGTTCCCCCCACTTCAAGGCATGACGGAAAGGACTCTGGTAATGGACCTTCCCCGCATCTTCACCGTCCGCGAGAGCGGACACCGCATCCACAACCCGCTGACCGCCGGCAAGCTCGCCGCTCTCGGCGCCTCGCTCCGCCTCGCCCCCGGGACACGGGTGCTCGACCTGGCCAGCGGCTCGGGCGAGATGCTGTGCACCTGGGCGCGAGACCTGGGCGTCACCGGCACCGGCGTGGACATCAGCACCGTCTTCACCGCGCAGGCCCGGGCCCGCGCCGCCGAACTGGGCGTCGCCGACCGGGTCGCGTTCGTCCACGGCGACGCCGCCGGTCATGTCGCGGACGAGCCCGTCGATCTGGCCGCCTGCGTCGGCGCCACCTGGATCGGTGACGGTGTCGCGGGCACGATCGCGCTGCTCGACCGCAGCCTCCGCCCCGGAGGGCTGATGCTGATCGGCGAACCGTTCTGGCTGCGCACGCCTCCGGACGAGGAGACAGCCCGGGCCTGCCAGGCCGGCTCCGTCGCCGACTTCCTGCTCCTGCCGGAGCTGATCGAGCGGTTCCAGGAGCTCGGGTACGACGTCGTGGAGATGACGCTCGCCGACCAGGACAGCTGGGACCGCTACGTCGCGGCCCAGTGGCTCTCCATGCGCCGCTGGCTGGACGCGCACCCGGACGACGAACTCGCTCCCGAGGTGCGGGAACAGCTCAGCTCGGAGCCCGCCCGGTACACGCGCCACGGACGCGAGTACCTGGGCTGGGGCGTCTTCGCCCTCATGAAGCGCTGACGATCCCGCCCCGTGCGGGGCCCGGAGGGTACGCCGTCCGGGCCCCGCACGGGGCACTCCGTCACCGCGGGCAGGTCAGCTCCAGCGCAGGAGGGCTCCCAGACCGCCGATGGGAAGCACGGGGGAGTCGTCCTCGAGGGCGGGCTCCACGGAGACGGCCGGCGTCCCCGCGGCGACCGCGGAACGCAGCAGCGCGTCGTCCGCCCTCGCCGCCCACGCGTGCTGTTCGCCGAGGATCCGCAGGTCCGAGCGCCGCACCGCGAGCTGGTCCGGCTCCTCGCCGATCCAGATCTGGCGGTGCCCGTCCGGCCCGTCGGGATGGACCAGCAGCTCGTCGATCCGGTGCTCCCTCGCCGCCTCCACCAGCGCGGGCACCCCCTCGACCGCCCCCGCGCCGCCCTGCGGGTCACGGCCCCGCGCCGCCAGGAACCGCCCGAGGTCCGCCTCCGCCCGCTGCCGCTCGTGGGTGGCGCGCAGGTCCTCCACCTCGCCGTCGAGCAGGCGGCTGCCCGCCCCGTGCGAGGCCTCCACCGTGCACTCCCGCACCGCCTGCGGCAGCGCGTCGCGCACCGTGCGCCGGTCGCGGTCCTCGCCGACCAGGATCAGCAGGTCCGCCCGCATCTCCTCCAGGCAGGCCGCCGCCTCCCGCGCGACCTCCGCCGCGTTGCGCTCCCAGGTGTTCTCCACCGCCAGCTGGAAGTGCCGCTCCGACCAGTCGGACGAGGAGGTGCGGTGCAGCGGCCACTGGCTGCCGACCACCTCCCCGGCGTGCGAGGAGCCGAGCGCGCTGCGCAGCTCCAGATCGGCGCCGCGACGGCTCACGTACACAACCAGGCAGGTGGGGTCCTCGCCCAGCAGGTTCAGCAGCGGCGAGACGTGCGGCAGCGGCGCCCACACCGCGGTGGTCTCCCGCTGCGGCGGCCGGGCCAGCGACGGGTCCAGAACCACCTCGCCGTCGTGGGCGAAGATCGCCCGGCCGTGCGGTTCGCCGGAGTGCTGGAGTCCGTCGACCGCCGCCCGCACCGCCTCGCAGGTCGCCTCGTCCGCACCCTGCGAGGCCAGCTCACGGGCGACCGCCTGGGCGGTCAGGTGCCTCTCGTGCGGCGTGTCCTGGGTGTGGCGCGAGGTGTCCACGTAGACCGAGGCCCACGGGCCCCGGCGCTCGTACAAGGGCTGAAGAAAAGCGAGATCCATGGTTCCGCGTCCGATGTCGGTCCGATGTCGGTCGGGTGGTTGTCTTCCTTCGTGCGTCGGATCCGTGTCACAGGCGGGTACCCGTGGCCCCATGAAGGAACACGAGGAACGGGGTGCCGCCATGGCAGGAGTCGAACCTGACCGGCTGGACGACCAGCAGCTGATGAAGGAACTCGAGACCATCCACCGCACACGTCACGACACGCTGCTGCACGGGTCCAGCGACGCACTGCGCACCCACAACGAGCGGATGGCGCAGCTCGAGGGCGAGTACCTGCGCCGCCACCCGCGCCGCCCGGTCTCCGCGGGACGCACCCGGGAGGGCGCCCGGGAACGCGACCCCGAGCAGGCCGCCCGCGACTGAGCTCGGGCCCCCGCCACGGGGACCACCTGCCCGCCGCCGGGGACCTGCCGGTCCGGACGCGGTGAAGGGGCCGGCCCACCAGGGCCGGCCCCTTCACCGTGTTCACCGTGCCGCCGTCGCGCGGCCTCGCCGCGGGCGGGGCCTCAGCCCCGGTTCTCCGCGGCCTTGGCGAACTCCCGCAGCAGGGCCTCGTCGAAGGCGTCGAGGTCGTCCGGCTTGCGGCTGGTGACCAGGACGTTCGGGCCGTTGGTGTCGACCTTGACCTCCTCGTCCACCCAGGTGCCGCCGGCGTTGGCGATGTCGGTCCGCAGGCTCGGCCAGGAGGCGAGCTCCCGGCCGGAGACCACGCCGGCCTCCACCAGCGTCCACGGGGCGTGACAGATCGCCGCGACCGGGACGCCGCGGTCGAAGAAGTCCTTCACCAGCTCGACGGCCTTCTCGTCCATCCGCAGGGCGTCGGGGTTGGCGACGCCGCCGGGAAGCACCAGACCGTCGAACTCGTCGGCCGAGACCTCGTCCACGGTCCGGTCGACGGAGAAGGTGTCCGCCTTGTCCAGGTGGTTGAAGCCCTGGACCTCGCCGGACTGCGTGGACACGAGGACCGCCTCGTGTCCGGCGCCGGTCACGGCCTGCCAGGGCTTCGTCAGCTCGACCTGCTCGACGCCTTCGGGGGCGGTCAGAAACGCGATGCGCATGGTCCGTTCCTCATCCTCTCTCTCGTTACTCCGGACGGGTGATCGCCTCGGCGAGTTGCTGGACGTTGGAGTAGCGGGCCTTGTGCGGCAGGTGCTCCAGGGGCTCCACCAGGGCGTCCGGGGCGTGGTTGCGGCGCAGGGTGCGCGCCAGCTGCTGGGGGCCGGCCGGGAAGGCGGTGCGGCCCAGGATCCGGGCGAGCTCCAGCCGGACGGTGGCCAGTGGGGCCTCCCGCACCTCCGCCGTGCCGCCCGCCACCGCCGGGTCGTCGTCGGCGACCGGCTCGGGGTCGTGCCATTCCTCCGTACGGGTGGGGTGTCCGGACTGCAGCAGACCCCGCAGCTCGTGCTTCATCTCGTCGTCCCGGTGAACGCTCAACCGGTCGCTGCCACGCTGCATGGCTCCCTCCACATCTTCGGGTGGCCCCCGCGTACCCGAAGAGGCGGAGGCGACACACCGACGGTCCGGGCCGGAGCGGCGGAATCCCGTCGGCGCGCGGGAGTCCGAAATGTCCGGCAGGCTGAAGGTGACCCGGGGCGCTCCGCCGCCCCCGTTCACCCCTGGGAGGACGGACCCATGGTGGTGCTCGTAGTGATCATTCCGGTCCTGATGCTCTGCATGATGCTGGCGATGGACTGGTACGAGGACTTTGTCTTCCCCCGACCTGAGGGAGAGACGGCCTCGGAAGAGGGGGATGTCGCACTGCCTGCCACGACACCCCTGCCGGTTCCTCTGGCGCTCCCCGCGCCGCCGGCGGTACGGCCCGCCCTGCCGGGCGGCACGCCCGGTACGGGCGGTCAGCCGGGACGGACGTCCTGAGACGTCGTCCCGGCCAGGCGTCACGGAGGGGGAGGCGGGCCACGAAAGGGGCCCCGGCCTCCCCCGTTCGGCGGCGGGGGTCACGCGGATGGCACCGCGCCGCGCGCGGTGGACCGGGGACCGGGCTGGGATGGAAGCACCCGTAGTCGTCCGGCTGAAGGAGCCCCGCCCCATGCGCCGCACTCTCCGTGTCCTGTCCGCCGCCGCCCTCGCCGGCGCGGCCGTGACGGTCGCCGCGCCCACCGCCTTCGCGGAACCGGCATCCTGCGAGGCGGGCACGGCCGGCGCGCCCGCCGAGACCGTGGCGGGCATCGCCACCTCGCAGCAGCGCGCCCCGCAGCCGGGCGCCGCCGACGCCTGCCCCGGGCAGGACGGCTCCCGCGGTCTGCGCGGGGCGGCGGCCGCGGCCCCCTGCGCGGAGGGCGCGGACCCGGCCGCCTGCGCGGCGCCGGAGGACGCCGCCCTTCAGGACACCGGCCTCGAGGAGCCCGGGACGGACGAGGCGGTGGGCGGCGCGGCGGACGACCTCGCGACGGCGGAGGCGGAGACCCTGCCCGGCGACGAGGCCGGGGGCGGCGCGGCGGCCGACGTGCCGGGCGACCCGGCGCTCGGTTCCACCACCGGGATCGAGATTGAGCCGGTCGAGCCCGAACTCCTCCACGAGCCGGGCGGCGGTTCCGGCGGCGGCCCTGGTGGCGGCTCCGGGGGACCCGGCGGTCCGGGCGGCGCCGGCGGCGGCCGGGGCGAGGAACCCGGGCACCGCCCCGGAGGCCCCGGCGGGCAGGGCGGCAAGGAGGGCGACGGCGGCAAGGAGGATCACCACCGCACCGCCCCGCCGGTGCACCGGGGCGTGGAGGCGGGCGCGGGCGGCGCCTTCACCGACTCGGTGCCGCTCCAGGTGGCCGGCGGCCTGCTGATCGCCGGAGCCGCGGTCGCCGCCGGGCACCGCGTCCGGCAGCGTTTCGCACCCTCCCGCGGCGGCCGCATGCGCTGATCGCCGCGCGGCGGGTCATGTCCCGCCCGTCACGGGGTACTCGGGGCCATCGGACACGGCATCCGGTGCGGAAGGACCGCGACGGCGGATGCCGGTGACCGCGCGGAGGTGCGGATGGCGCGGACGGAACGGGACGGGGCACAGCCGGCCGTCGGACACGGCCCGGTGCGGTTCGGGCCGCGCATGCCGGACGACGGCCTGCCGGTGCTCCCGGAACTCACCGCGGTGCTCACCGCCGCCGCCCAGCGGGCCGAGGACGAACCGCCCGGAGGCGGTTCGACCCTGCTCGAGGCGGCGGCCGGCTACTGGACCCGGCGCGGCCTGCCGGCGGGGCCCGACCGCATCGCGGCCGCCCCCGGCGCGCCGGCGCTGCTGCTCGCGCTGACCGCCACACTCGGCGGCGACGTCCTGGTGCCGCGCCCGTGCGCCGCCTGGTGGGCGCCCTACGCGCGCCTGCTGGGCCGTCCCGTCTTCCACGTCCCCACGCCGCCCGAGTCGGGCGGCGTGCCCGACGCCTACGCCCTCCTGGAGACCGTGCGGCGGGTACGCGCGGAGGGCGGGGATCCGCGCCAGCTGGTGCTCTCGCCCGCCGACGAACCGACCGGCGTGGTCGCCACCCCCGACTTCCTCCACGAGACCGTCGAGGCCGCCGAGTCCGAGGGGCTCTTCGTGATCAGCGACGAGACCTGGCGCGACACGGTTCACGACCCGCACCGCACCGTGCTGCTCAGCCCCGCCGAGATGCTGCCGGGCCGGGTCGCGGTCGTCTCCGACCTGCGCGGCGGGCTCCTGCCGGCCGGCTGGCCGGCCGCGATCGCCCGCTTCCCGACCGGACCGGGCGACGGCGGCGCGCTGCGGGCCCGGGTGCTCGACGTGCTCACCGCGCTGGGCGCGCAGATCCCCAGGCCGCTGGCCGTCGCCGCCGCGTACGCGCTGAGCGAGCCCGACGAGGTCGTCGCCCGCCGCACCGCCTCGGTCCGCCTGCACGCCCGGCTGGCCGCCGCGGTCCACGAACTGGTCGTCTCCGTCGGCGGGCTGACCCTTCCCCCGCAGGCCGGGAGGTGCGTCTACGCGGACCTGTCGCCGCTGGCCGACTCCCTCGCCACGCACGGCGTGAGCGACGCGCAGGAACTGGAGGAACGACTCGACGCGCACTACGGCGTCCCCGCGAGCGGAGGTCACCGCTTCGGCGACGACCTGGCCGCCCCGCGGGTCCGGCTGTCCACCGGGGACCTGCTCGGCGGCGACGCCACCGAACGCGCCGCCTGCCTGACCGCCCCCGACCCGCTGGAACTGCACCGGGTGAGGGGATCGCTGACCCGATGGCGAACGGCCTTCGACGGCCTCGGCACACCGGCCGAGCGAGGGGAGAGCGTGCGATGACCCAATCGCGCTTCAGGTCGCGGCAGTTGCCCGGCACCGACCACGGGACGGACCCGCGCGACGGGGCCGGCCCGCACCACGGGACCGACCCGGACCACCGGGGCGGTGCCGGTCGCCGGCCCGGGGAGGATCCCGGACCGGGGGGAGGACAGGAGGGGAGCCCGGGGCGGCTGCGCACCGCCGCGCCGCCGCCCCGGACCCGCACGCCCTCGTCCGACGGCATCACGGCGCCCGGGCAGGGCCGCCGCTGGCCCAAGTCGTTCGAGGACCGGCTGACCGCCCCGCTGCCCGGGCTGCGCTCCTTCGCGCGGTTCGCCCGCGAGGGCGCGGTGCGGCCCAAGCGCGAAGGGCTGGCGGACATCCCCCGCATCCCCTGCCGCCCCGAGCCGCTGCCCCGGGTCGACGCGCGTCAGGTGGCCGTCAGCTGGGCGGGACACGCCAGCTGGGTGATCCGCATCGGCGGCCTGACCGTGCTCGCCGACCCCGTGTGGTCCCGCCGGATCCTCGGCACGCCCGCCCGCGTCACGCCGGTCGGCGTGCCCTGGGACGCGCTGCCCCCGGTGGACGCCGTGGTGATCAGCCACAACCACTACGACCACCTCGACCTGCCGACCCTGCGCCGGCTGCCGTCCGACACCCCGATGTTCGTGCCCGGAGGGCTGGGCCGGTGGTTCACCCGCAAGGGCTTCAAGCGGGTGGTGGAGCTCGACTGGTGGGAGTCGGCCCGGCTGGGCGGCGTACGGCTGGACTTCGTGCCGTCGCACCACTGGTCCAAGCGCACCCTCACCGACACCTGCCGCACCCTGTGGGGCGGCTGGATGCTCACCGCGGACCCCGGCGACGGCACAGGCCCGGGCGCCGGCACCGGCCCGGGCGCCGGCGAGGTGGGGGAGCGGCGGCGCGTGTACTTCGCCGGCGACACCGGCTACGGGCACTGGTTCCGGCGGATCGGCGAGCGCTACCCCGGCATCGACCTGGCGCTGATGCCCATCGGCGCCTACGAACCCCGCTGGTGGCTGCGCGACGTGCACTGCGACCCGGAGGAGGCGGTCCGCGCCACCCTCGACCTGGGGGCCCGGCGGATGGCCCCGATGCACTGGGGCACCTTCCTGCTCTCCTCCGAGCCGGTCATGGAACCCCTGCACCGGGTCCGCGCGGCCTGGGCCGCGGCCGGCCGCGACCGCGAGGACCTGTGGGACCTGCCGATCGGCGGATCACGGGTCCTCGGCGACTGACCGCCGGCAGCCACGTACGCGCGAAGGGGGGCCGGCGACGGCCCCCCTTCCCTAGCGGTCCTTGTAGTGGCTCCAGGCGGCCGGGGCCGCGCTGATCGCCACGGTCAGGAGCACCGCCGCGACCACGCCCTTCCACGGCTCGTCGAAGAGCGACCCGCCGAGCACCCCGATGATCTGGTACGTCGCCGCCCACGCCACACAGGCCGGGGCGTTGCCGCGCACGAAGCGGGCCAGCGGCCAGTGGGACACCAGGCAGGCCAGCATCACCGGCAGCCGCCCTCCGGGGATCAGCCGGGACAGCACCAGCACCGGCACCGCGTGACGGCGCAGCCTGTCCTGGGCATGCTCCATCCGCTCCTGCGGCGCCCGGTCGCGGATCCGCTCCAGCCAGCGGGTGCCGCCCCGGGAGTCCATGCCGCGCCGGCCCAGCGAGTACAGGGCCATGTCCCCGAGGAACGCGGCCGTCGAGGCCACCAGCAGCTCCACCCCGAGCGACACCCCCGGCGCGCCGTGGTGGAACGCCACCACCGCGCCCGAGCTGACCAGCGCCCCGGTCGGGATCACCGGCACCAGCGAACCCGCCAGTACCAGCAGGAACAGCATCGGATAGCCGACCGCGCCGTCCGGCGTCATCCGGCGTCCCCGAACCGCGCCGACTCGCCGTGGCCCAGCAGACGCACGTCGACCTCCGGCGCGCTGCGCGCGGCGAGCCGGGCGAACTCGTCACCCGGCGCGTGGAACTCGTACGGCCGCACGGCGTCCAGGCCCACCGGCCAGAACGTCCCGTAGTGCACCGGCACCGCGCAGCTGGGACCCAGCGTCCGCAGCACCTCGGCCGCCCGGGCCGCGTTGAGGTGGCCCTCGCCGAGGAACGGCCCCCAGCCGCCCACCGGCAGCAGCGCCAGGTCGACCGGACCCACCTCCTCGGCCATGGTCTCGAACACCCCGGTGTCCCCGGCGAAGTAGGTGCGCTGCTCGCCCTCGACCACGAAGCCCAGCGCCGGGGAGCGCTGCGGGCCGACCGGCAGCCGCCGCCCGTCGTGCAGCGCCGTCACCGCCCGCACGGTCAGGTCGGCGATCCGCACCCGCTCGCCCGGCGCCATCTCCCGCACGTCCAGCTCACGCGACCTGGCCAGCCGGGCCAATGCCGGCACCGCCCGCCCCGTCCCGTGCGGGACCAGCAGGACGGTGCCCGGGTCCAGCCGGGCCAGCGACGGAAGGTGCAGATGGTCGGCGTGCAGGTGCGAGACGAGCGCCACCTGCGCACGCCAGGCGTCCGGGGGCGGCGGGGCGCCGCGCCTGCGGCGCAGGTGCGCCAGACGGCGTGTGAACAGGGGGTCGGTCAGGACGCGCACACCGGAGTCCCGCAGCGTGCAGGTGGCGTGTCCCCACCAGGTGATCTCCGCGGGCACCTCGATGCCCTCCTTTCCGCGACTTGCCGACGAGCCTACGGGTAACGGCACGGTGGGCGGGGGCAGGCCGGTCGGGCTGCCCGTACCTGCCGTCTGCCCGGTATGGCAGGGTTGAACGGTCCACCCGCCGGACAGGTGGATCACAGGCCGAGAACGCGAGGTGCGAGTGAAGGACCGCTGGCGGCGGGGCGCGGGACAACTGGGGCGGAGCGTCGCCGTGTGGGTGGTCTCCACGCTCACCATGCTCGCCCTGGCCGGGCTGCTGCCCGACTTCCGCCTGGAGGCGCCCGACGGCGCCAGCGCGACCCGGCTCGGCGTCACCGCGGCCCTCGGGGCGGGCGTCTTCGGCCTGCTGTCCGCGCTGGTGTGGCCGCTGCTGGTCCGGCTGCTGCTCCTGGTGCCCGCGCTGGTGCTCGGGCTGCTGGTGTTCTTCCTCAACGGCGGTCTGCTCCTGGTCGCGCTGTGGGTCAACCCCGTCCAGCGCGGGGAGGCCGGACCGCAGACCGCGGTGGTGGTCGCCGCGGTGATGTCCGCGGTGGCCTCGGCCACCGGCGGCGCCCTCGCCGTCCGCGACGACGACGCCTACCGCCGCCGCCTCTACCGGCTGTCCGACCGCCGCAACCGACGCGAGGCGCGCGCCGCGATCGAGGGCCCGGTCACCCCCGGCATCGTCTTCGTCCAGCTCGACGGCGTCGGCCACGACGTGCTGATGGACGCCGTCGAGCGGGGACTGATGCCCACCGTGGCCCGCCGGCTCGGCAAGGACCCCGCGGCGCACGCGCCCACGCACCGGATCGCGCCCTGGCGCACCGACTGGTCCAGCCAGACCGGCGCCAGCCAGCTCGGCATCCTGCACGGTTCCAACGACGACGTGCCCGCCTTCCGCTGGTACGACAAGCAGCGCCGCGAGGTGATGGTCTGCAACCGTCCCTCCAGCGCCGTGGTGCTGGAGCAGCGTGCCGTCAAGCACTCCGGCCACCCCGGCCTGCTCGCCGTCGACGGCGCCAGCCGGGGCAACCTGTTCAGCGGCGGCGCGGGAGAGCAGGCCCTGGTGCTGTCCATCGCGGCACGCCGCCGCGGCAAGGGGTTCCGTTCCCGTTCCGGCTACTTCGCCTATTTCGCCGACCCCGCCAACGCGGTCCGCACCGCCCTGTCCTTCGTCGCCGAGGTGTTCCGGGAGATCGGGCAGTCGCTGCGCGCCCGGGCCGAACGCCGGCGGCCGCGGGTGAACCGCGGCGGGCTGTACCCGCTGCTGCGCGCCTTCGTGACGGTCGTCCAGCGGGACGTGGTGGCGTACGCGGTCGCCGGCGACATGCTCACCGGCCGCAGCGCCGTCTACGCCGACCTGGTCGCCTACGACGAGGTGGCCCACCACTCCGGGCCGCGCAGCCGCGACGCCGCGCAGGTGCTGCGCCGGCTGGACCGGACCCTGTCGCTCCTCGAGAAGGTCGCCGAGCACTCTCCCCGGCCGTACCGGTTCGTCGTCCTCTCCGACCACGGGCAGAGCCCCGGCGAGACCTTCCGCTCCCGCTACGGCCTCTCGCTGGGCGACATGGTGCGGGCCGGCTGCGGACTGCCCGTGCCGCGCCGCGCGCGCCGCACCCGCAGCGGCGCGGAGGCCCGGGCCGCGGTGCTGGCCGCGCTGCACCGGCCGGTCGAGGAGGGCGCCGGGGAGCACCTGCTGCCGACCCCGGGCGCCGAACCCGTCGTGCTGGCCTCGGGCAACCTGGGCCTGGTGTCCTTCCCCGACGTCGGGCACCGGATGAGCCGCGAGGAGATCGACGCCCGTCACCCCGCGCTGCTGTCCACGCTGGCCGACCACCCCGGGATCGGCTTCCTGCTGGTCCGCAGCGAGCGGCACGGCGCCCTGGTGATGGCACACGGCGTCGAGGTCCCGCTGGCGGGGCTCAGCGACGACGAGCCCGGACCGCTCGCGTGCTACGGCCCCGGGGCGGTGGCCGCCGTGCGGCGCACGGACGGCTTCCCCCACACGGCCGACATCATGATCAACTCCATGTACGACCCGGCCACCGGCGAGGTGCACGCCTTCGAGGAACAGATCGGCTCGCACGGCGGACTGGGCGGCGAGCAGAGCCGGGCCTTCCTGATGGCGCCGATGACGCTGCCCGCCCCGGAGGGCGAGCTGGTGGGCGCCGAGGCCGTCCACCGGGTGCTGCGGCGGTGGCTGGAGGGTTCGCGGGACGAGACCTTCGGGCGCGCCGCGAGGAATGTGTGATGGCATGGGGGTAGCCGATGGAGGTGATCCGGGACGCCGTCCCGGAAGCCGCACCGGCGTCAGAAGTGTTTCCGTAGGAAGGAATCAAACGTGGCCACCACGCGATCCGCCCACACCGTCTGGGAGGGCAACCTCCTCGAGGGCAGCGGCGTCGTCACCTTCGACTCGTCCGGCATCGGCGAGCAGCCGGTCTCCTGGCCGTCGCGGGCCGAGAAGGCCAACGGAAAGACCAGCCCGGAGGAGCTGATCGCCGCGGCCCACTCGTCGTGCTTCTCGATGGCGCTCTCGCACGCCCTGGCCGGCGCCGGCACCCCGCCGGAGCGGCTCACCACCTCCGCGGACGTCACCTTCCAGCCCGGCGAGGGCATCACCGGCATCCACCTGACGGTGGAGGGCACGGTGCCGGGCATCGACGACGACGCGTTCGTCGCCGCCGCCGAGGACGCCAAGAAGAACTGCCCGGTCAGCCAGGCGCTCACCGGCACCACCATCACCCTGTCGGCGAAGCTCGCCTGACACCCCGCCGGCGCGGCGGCGGACCTCCTCCGCCGCGCCGTCCCGGGCGCCGTCCGTTCACCTGTACCGCTCCCGGTACTCGCGCAGCAGGGCGCGGGTGCGTTCGGTGGAGGCGGCGCGGGCCGTCATGTGGTCGAGGGCCTCCAGGTGGGCGGCGACCTCGTTGCGGGAGTCGAGATAGAGCGCGCCGGTGAGGTACTCGGTGAAGACCATGTCGGGCAGCTCCGGCTCCGCGAAGCGGAACAGGGAGAACGGCGCGTAGGCCCCCGGGTGCGGACCGGACGCGAACTCGGCGACCTGGAGCGTGACGTGCGCCTGCCCCGTGGCCTCCAGCAGCCGGTCGATCTGTTCGCGCATCACCCGGGCGTCGGAGCTGACCGGGCGGCGCAGCACCGTCTCCTCCATGATCACCCACAGCTTCGGCGGGGTCTCCCGCTCCAGCAGCCGCTGCCGGGTCATCCGCAGCGCCACGTGCCGCTCGACGGTGGCCTCGGCGTCCGCGCCGGTCGCCCCCGCCCGCAGCACCGCGCGGGCGTAGTCCTCGGTCTGCAGCAGCCCCGGCACGAAGTGGGGCTCGTAGGACCGCAGCATCTTCGCCGCGCCCTCCAGGCTCACGTACAGCGAGAACCAGTCGGGCAGCACGTCGTGGAACCGCTGCCACCAGCCCGGCCGGTTGGCGTCCTCGGCGAGCGCCACGAACTCCGCCGCCTCCTGCTCGGGGACCCCGTAGGCGGAGAGCAGCATCTGCACGTACGGGATCTTCAGCGCGACCTCGGCCGTCTCCATGCGGCGCACCGTCGCGGGCGCGACGTGCAGGACCCTGGCGGCCTCCTCGCGCTTGAGTCCGGCCGTCTCACGGAGCTCCTGGAGCCGCTTGCCGAGCACCACCTGACCGACGGTGGGCGCGGTGCGTCGCTCGCTCACGCCGTCCTCCCCAGACCTTCACGCCTTCGCTGCGGGGGGCAGTCTGCCACGCCGCTCCGTGATGTCCCACCGTTGCGGTCATTCTCTGGCCACGACTCGCGGCATGTGGGGGGCCACGGCCCGCGGGTCCGCCCCGGGGCGGGGGGCCTGTGGCAGGCTGGGCGGGAGGATCATCCGTGGTCACCTGTGGGAGGAGAACGGGTCATGGCCGTGCAACCGCTGACGGAGCCCGAGATCGAGGAACGGCTGTCCGTACTGCCGGCCTGGCGGGCGGTGGACGACCACCTGGTGCGCTCCTACCGTCTCGCCTCGCACAAGGCGGCCGCCGCGCTGGTCGCGGAGGTCGCCCGGGTCCAGGACGAGCTGGACCACCACTCCGACCTGACCCTCGGCTACGACACGGTGGACGTGTCGGTGAACACCCACAGCGTGGGCGGCCGGATCACCGCGCTGGACGTCGAACTGGCCGACCGGATCGAGGAACTGGCCGCCCGCCACGACGCGCACTGACCTCCCCGGACAGACCCTAGGGGTTCACGAAGGTTCCGAGCAGGCGGCGGCCCTCCTGGGCGGCCGCCCGGGGGCTCTCCAGCGGCCGGACCTCGGCGTCCTTGAAGACCAGGTAGGTCACCCCGGACTGGGCGCCGCCGCCCACCGGGTGGGGGTCCAGGCCCAGCGCCTTCGCCGCGGCGTAGGAGGCCTCGCCGATGAGGTCGGTGGGGCCGATGTCCCCGACCACCGCGTACGCGATCCGGTCCCCGTGCAGCAGCACCACCGGATCCCCGGCGTCCACCCCCGCCGCGGCGTGGTCCCACGCCTTGCCGGGCCCCGGCACGACCACGTACGGCAGCCGGTCGGCGCGCAGCGGTATGCCGTCGGCCTGGTGGAAGGCGGTGTCGGGCCGGAACCAGGGGTCGGTCCGCTCGTTGCAGAGCTTGGTGCGCAGCCCGTCGCAGTCGACGTCGAGGTCGGCGGTCCAGTGGACCACGTCGCCCTGGGCGCAGACCGGCACCTCGGGTCTGCGGCCCTCGTCGGTGCGGTACGCGCCGCGCGAGAGGCGGTGACAGGATCTCAGCTTGTCCCGCACCGTCCACGCGGTCACCGGGAGGTCGACGACCCGCACCGGGCCGCGGCCGGGCAGCGCCCCGGGCCGGGCGACGGGCGCCGGGCCCCCGGAGTCGTAGGCCGCGCCGGCGACGCCGGCCGGGAGCAGCGCGGCGGACAGGAGGGCCACGCCGAGGAACGCGGTACGGGTCGGGCTGCTGGTACGCACTGCTGCGGAACCCTCTTTCTCCGGGCCCCTTGCGGGCCGCTCGGGTCAGCGGGGGAGCAGTCGGGCGGCCGTCCCGGGGGCCGGGGTGCGGCCCCCGGGACGGCGCGCGCCGTCAGACCATGTCGAAGGTGGCGGGGTCCGCGCCGGTGCGCCGGCCCTCGTCCAGGGCCCGGACCGCGGCGAGGTCCTCCTCGTCCAGGGAGAAGTCGAAGACCTCGAAGTTCTCCTTGATCCGGGACGGCGTGGCCGACTTCGGGATCACGATGTTGCCCGTCTGAAGGTGCCAGCGCAGCACCACCTGGGCGGGCGTGCGGCCGTGCTTGCGGGCGATCGCGGCGATGGCCGGGACCTCGAGGAGGCCCTTGCCGGCGCCCAGCGGCGACCAGGCCTCCGTGGCGATGCCGAGTTCGGCGTGGACCGCGCGCGCCTCGGCCTGCTGGAGGCGGGGGTGGAGTTCGATCTGGTTGACCGCCGGGACCACCGAGGTGGCCTCCATGAGCTCCCGCAGGTGCTCGGGGAGGAAGTTGGAGACCCCGATCGCCCGGATCAGGCCCTCGGCGTGCAGCTTCTCGAACGCCTTGTACGTCTCCACGAAGGTGCCCCGCTTGGGCAGCGGCCAGTGGATCAGGTACAGGTCCACGTAGTCCAGGCCGAGCTTCTTCAGCGAGGCGTCGAAGGCGCGCAGGGTGGAGTCGTGGCCCTGGTCGCTGTTCCAGAGCTTGGTGGTGACGAAGACCTCCTCACGGGGAAGGCCGGAGGCGGCCACGGCCCTGCCCGTGCCCCGCTCGTTGCCGTAGGCGGCCGCCGTGTCGATGCTGCGGTAGCCGGCCTCGAGGGCGGTGGCCACCGCGCGCTCCGCCTCGTCGTCCGGGATCTGCCAGACCCCGAAGCCCAGCTGAGGCATCTCCACACCGTTGTTCAGGACGACCGGGGGGACCTTGCTGCTCACGCGCTCTCGATCCTTCGTTGGACGGACAATGCATCCCATCCTCAACGATCGGCCGGCGTACCGCATTCCGGGGGCGGCGGACGGGTCCCGTGAGGGGCCCGCGGCCGCCGGTCCGTCAACTCCGGTACAGTGCCTCCACCTCGGCCTGGTACGCCTTCTCGATGGCCTTGCGCTTGAGCTTCAGGGAGGGCGTCAGCAGGCCCTGCTCCTCGGTGAAGGGCTGGGCGAGGATGCGGAAGGTGCGGATCGACTCGGCCTGCGAGACCAGGCTGTTCGCGGCCTGCACGGCGCGCCGCACCTCCATCTCCAGAGCGGGGTCGCGCACCAGTTCGGAGGCGGCCAGGGGAGGCTTGTCACGCATCTGGAGCCAGTGTTCGACGGCCTCCTGGTCGAGGGTCACCAGCGCGGCGATGTAGGGGCGGTCGTCGCCCACCACCAGGCACTGCGCGACCAGCGGGTGGTCGCGGACCCGCTCCTCCAGCATCACCGGGGAGACGCTCTTGCCGCCGGAGGTCACCAGGATCTCCTTCTTGCGGCCCGTGATCCGCAGGTAGCCGTCCTCGTCCAGCCGGCCGAGGTCGCCGGTGGCCAGCCAGCCGCCGCGCAGCACGTCCTCGGTGGCCCGGGGGTCGTTGAGGTAGCCGTGGAAGAGGATGTCGCCGGCCAGCCAGATCTCGCCGTCGTCCGCGATGTGCACGGTGACGCCGGGGATCGGCGGGCCCACCGTGCCGGAGCGGACGCGGTCGGGCGGGTTGGCGGTGGCCGCGGCGGTGGTCTCGGTCAGGCCGTACCCCTCGAAGACGCGCACCCCCGCCCCGGCGAAGAACAGGGTCAGCCGGCGGTCCATGCCGGAGCCGCCCGTCATGGCGTGCCGCACCCGGCCGCCCAGCGCCTGCCGCACCTTGCCGTAGACCAGCTTGTCGAAGAACTGGTGCTGCATCCGCAGGGCGGTCGACGGGCCCGGTCCCAGGCCCCAGTCCCTCTCCTCCATCGCCTCCGCGTACCGCACGGCCACGTCGGCGGCCTTGTCGAAGGCGGCGCCCTTCCCGAAACGCTCCGCCTTGCGGCGGGCCGCCTGGAAGATCTTCTCGAAGATGTACGGCACGGCCAGCACGAAGGAGGGCCGGAAGGAGGCGAAGTCCGCCATCAGCACCGCGGCGTTCAGCTCGGGCTGGTGCCCCAGCCGCACCCCGTGGCGGATGCTCGCCACCTCCACCATCCGGCCGAACACGTGGGCCAGCGGCAGGAAGAGCAGGGTGGACGCCTCGTCGCCCGGACGGGAGTGGAAGACCGGCTCCCAGCGGCCCACCATGGTGTCCGCCTCGGCCATGAAGTTGCCGTGGCTGAGGACGCAGCCCTTGGGGCGGCCGGTGGTGCCCGAGGTGTAGATGACCGTGGCCACGGTCTCCGGGGTGACCGCGTTGCGGTGCCGGTGGGCGACGTCGTCGTCCAGGTGGGCGCCGGCCGCGGAGAGTTCCGCCACCGCGCCCGCGTCCATCTGCCACAGGCGGCGCAGGGTCGGCGCGCGGTCGATGACGGTGGCCACCGTCATCGCGTGGTCCTCGTGCTCCACGACGGCCGCGGTGACCTCGGCGTCGTGGAACATCCAGGCGACCTGCTCGGCCGAGGAGGTCGGGTAGACCGGCACCACCTGGGCGCCGACCGTCCACAGCGCGAAGTCGAAGAGCGTCCACTCGTAGCGGGTGCGGGCCATCACGGCCACCCGGTCGCCGAACCGGACGCCCTCGGCTATCAGGCCCTTGGCGAGGGCCAGCACCTGGTCGCGGAACTCGGCGGCGGTGACGTCCTGCCAGTCGCCGGAGCGGTCCTTGCGGGTGAGCACCACGCGGTCCGGCTCCGTCTGGGCACGCCGGAAGACGGTGTCGGCCAGGCCGCCGACGGGCGGTGTCCCCGCCAGCGGCGGGTTGTAGTACTCACGCAAGGCCGATCCCCGCTTCCGTGCCCTGGTCACGCGCTCTGGTCACGCGCCGTGAACCGATCCCCCCGGCGCGTGAAACTACCTCACCCGGCGGTCGGCCGGGAGGGGGGCCGGGTGCGGGGGACCCCCGGAAGCCCTCGGCGGGGGCGGAGCGAATGGGGTGAACGGGGGTATGGCGACCACCTGGACCTACGCAGGCGTAACTTCTGTGCGCGGGTCTTTACCGAACCCTCGCGGCCCGGTCACCGGGTCGCGCGTGTCGTGTCCGCGACGTGCGTGAAGGGGACGGCACGGGGCGGGCGGCGGCTCCCGGGTGTCCGACGGTCGGGGTGGCCGGCGGTTCAGGGGTGGCCCCGGTGCAGGCGCTCGCCGCCGGCCAGGACCGCCGCGGCCAGTGCCTGGGCGGCGCCGCGGGCCGGGCCCGGCCGGTGCCCGTGCAGCAGGACGAAGTCCACCCGGCCCAGCTCGGGCAGCCCCGCACGGTCCGGAACCCGCACCAGCCCCGGCGGGATCAGGCCCCGGGAGTGCGGCATCACCCCCAGGCCCGCGCGGGCCGCGGCGATCAGACCGTTGAGGCTTCCGCTGGTGCAGGCGATCCGCCAGGCGCGCCCCTGCCTCTCCAGCGCCTCCAGGGCCAGTGCGCGGGTGATGCCCGGCGGCGGGTAGACGATCAGCGGCACCGGGCGTTCCGGGTCCAGCCGCAGCCGCTCCGCGCCGATCCACACCAGCCGGTCCTGGCGCACCAGCTGCCCGCGCGGGTCGTGCGGCCGCCGCTTGGCCAGCACCAGATCCAGCTTCCCCGCCGCCAGCCGCTCGTGGAGCGTGCCGGAGAGCTCGACGGTCAGCTCCAGGTCCACCTCGGGGTGGTCGTAACGGAACCCCTCCAGGATCTCCGGAAGCCGGGTCAGCACGAAGTCCTCCGACGCCCCGAACCGGAGCCGGCCGCGTGGGCGCTCGCCGGAGAAGAACGACGTCGCCTGCTCGTGCACCTCCAGGATCCGGCGCGCGAACCCCAGCATCGCCTCGCCGTCCTCGGTCAGCTCCACCGAATGGGTGTCCCGGGCGAACAGCGGCCGGCCGGTGGCGTCCTCCAGGCGGCGCACGTGCTGACTGACCGTCGACTGGCGCACCCCGAGCCGGTGCGCGGCCCCGGTGAAACTCAGCGTCTGCGCCACCGCGAGGAAGGTCCGCAGATGGGAGGGGTCGTACATGGGAGGAACCCTAACGGCGGACCGGATGCCGGTCATCACGGAACGCGATCACAGTGAGAGCGGTATGCCGGATTCCCGATCACGGCGGGAGGGTGGACGATGGAGAGGGCACGTCATGACCTCGTGCCTTGCCCCTGCCCCCTGGAATCCGGAGCACTGAAACACCGTGAAACGCCCGCAGTGGCCGAGCTGGATGCCGGTCGACCCCTACATCGTGCTGCTGCTGGCGACGGTGGGGGTGGCGGCGCTGCTCCCGGCCCGGGGGGTCGCCGCCGACGGTGTCTCCTGGCTGGCGACGGCCTCGGTGGCGTTCCTCTTCTTCCTCTACGGCGCACGGCTGTCCACCCGTGAGGCGCTGGACGGCCTGCGTCACTGGCGGCTCCACCTGACCATCCTGGGCTGCACGTTCGTGCTCTTCCCGCTGCTCGGGCTGGCCTGCCAGGTGCTGGTCCCGGTCCTCCTCGACGACGCCCTCTACCGGGGGCTGCTCTTCCTCACCCTGGTGCCGTCGACCATCCAGTCCTCCATCGCGTTCACCTCCGTCGCCCGCGGCAACGTGCCCGCGGCGATCTGCGCGGGCTCCTTCTCCTCCCTCGTCGGCATCGTCCTCACGCCCCTGCTGGTGGCGCTGCTGCTCGGGGGCGAGATCGGGGGAGGGGGCGGGTTCTCCACGGACGCGGTGCTGCGGATCGTGCTGCAGCTGCTCGTGCCGTTCCTCGCCGGGCAGCTGCTGCGGCGCTGGATCGGCGCAGTGGTGCTGCGGCACCGGCGGCTGCTGTCCCTCGTCGACCGGGGGGCGATCCTGCTGGTCGTCTACTCCGCCTTCAGCCAGGGCATGGTGCGGGGGGTCTGGGGCCAGGTGAGCGTGGTCCGGCTCCTCGAGCTGATCGGGGTCGAGGCGGTGCTGCTCGCCGTGGTGCTGGCGGTCACCTGGTACGGCTCCAAGGCGCTCCGGTTCGACCGGGGGGACCGGGTGGCGATCCAGTTCGCCGGCTCGACGAAGTCGCTCGCGGCGGGACTGCCGATGGCGAGCGTGCTGTTCGGGGCGGAGGCGTCCCTCGCGGTGCTCCCGCTGATGCTCTTCCACCAGATGCAGCTGATGGTCGCCGCGGTCGTCGCCCGCCGCCGCGAACGAGACCCCGCCCCCACCGACGCCCGCCCCCACTACGCCAGCACGGCACCCCGGTAGCGCCCCCGGCTCCGAGCCTCCCGCCCCGCGGCCCCGCCCTCGGGGCCGCCGCCTCAGCCGCGCCACACCAGCGTGTACCGCCAGAACAGCCGCCGGCGAAGGCGGACGCCGGGCAGCACCTGACGAGCCTCGCGGACGATCTCGGTGAAGGTCATGGTCGCGGGGCGGGTGGGGGCGGTCATGGAGACCGGCCGCGGCCCCCTACGTCCCCTGTTCTTGATCCAGGCCATGGCGACGTTCGCCGGCACGGCCACGGCGTCGATCAGGCGGTCGCTCAGGGACGTCTGACGGCACACGCCGACGACGACCAGGGTCCCGCCGGGCGCCAGGTGCCGGCGGAAGCAGGCGAGGGCCTCGCCGAACGGCAGGTGATGGAGGGTGGCGACACAGGTGATGACGTCGTAGGCGCCGGGCGGCGCCTCCCTCAGCGCGTCGCCGACGGTGAAGGTCACCGGTGCGGTGGGGGCGGTGAGCTCCCGCGCGCGACCGACGACGGCCGGATCGAGGTCGATGCCGTGCACCGAGCCGGCCCGTGAGGCCAGGAGCCGGGCCAGGTCCCCGCTGCCCGACCCGACGTCCAGAGCCCTGCCCGCCCGCCTGGGCAGCCGACGCAGGATCCACCGGTGGTAGTGGGCGTTGTGGTCCCAGGGGCGGGCCGCGTGAAAGCGCTCCAGGGCTCGCAGGACACGGTGCGACAAGATCTCCATGGCGTGAGTGCACCAGTTCCCGGCCTGCCTACGGAACCCTGCGGGTGCCGCGGTTCACAGGGCAGGCATGCGTTCCACCGTGGAGATCCTGACGGCGGTGATCGACTTCAGGGGGCCGTTCTCGAGCTCGGAGGGGAGCGGGGCCGTGTCCCCCCGCCTGGTCTTCCCCGGGCCCAGCTTGTCCGCCGTCACTCCGGTCGAGCCGAGGACGTCGCCGTCCTCGTCCAGAAACTCGAACCCGACGAAGTAGTGGGCGTCGTCCTCGCCGCCGTTGGTGATCTCGTACTTCACCACGTACGAGCCCGGGCCCCACGTCGCGTGGTCCTCGAAGCCGGACTCCAGGATCCTCGCGTCCCGCGGGGTGGCGTCGTCCGGGCTCGTGACCGGCTCGGGCCGGGCGTTCACGTTCGCTCGGGCCTTCCCCGCGGTGCCGCTGTCCTCCGCGGCTGCGCAGCCGGCCACCAGGCCCGCGGCAACGACCAGGCCGGCGACGACGACGGCGACTCTTCCTCTACGCATGGCACCTCTCCTTGAACGGTCGGTCGGGACGCCCGGAACGTAGCGGCGCACCCCGGCCGACGCGTGGAGAGACATGCCGAGCAGCCCGCACGAGGCACAGCTCGACCATGTGACCGATACACGCAGGGTCACAGGAAAAGGGCGGGGTCCCGGCGGCGCAGGGGGCGCTCCCCGCCTGCCGGGGCCCCGCCCGCTCCTGGGGCGGAGGGAACGGGACGTCAGGTCCGCACGGCCGGGGCGGCCGTGAGGGCGATCCGTTCCTCTCCCGCGTAGACGTTCATGGACGCTCCCCGCAGGAAGCCCACCAGCGTGAGCCCCGTCTCCGCCGCGAGGTCCACGGCGAGCGAGGAGGGCGCGGACACCGCGGCGAGCACCGGTATGCCCGCCATCACCGCCTTCTGCGCGAGCTCGAAGGACGCCCGCCCCGACACCATCAGCACGGTGCGCGACAGCGGCAGCGCGTCGTTCTGCAGGGCCCGCCCGACCAGCTTGTCCACCGCGTTGTGCCGCCCCACGTCCTCCCGGACGTCCAGCAGCTCCCCGGTCTCGGAGAACAGCGCCGCCGCGTGCAGCCCGCCGGTGCGGTCGAACACCCGCTGCGCCTCCCGCAGCCGCTCCGGCAGCACCGACAGCAGCGCCGGCTCCAGCGACATGCCCGGGCCGTCCCCGTCGTCGATCGCCCAGCGCGCCGTCGTGCGCACCGCGTCCAGGCTCGCCTTGCCGCACAGCCCGCACGAGGAGGTGGTGTAGACGTTCCGCTCCAGGGTGATGTCCGGCATCACGACCCCGGGCGCGGTCCGCACGTCCACGACGTTGTAGGTGTTGGCCCCGTCGGCCGTCGCGCCCGCGCAGTACACGATGTTGCGCAGCTCCGCGGCCGAGCCCAGCACCCCCTCGCTGACGAGGAACCCGGCGGCGAGCGCGAAGTCGTCGCCGGGCGTGCGCATGGTGATGGCCAGCGGCTTGCCGTTGAGCCGGATCTCCAGAGGTTCCTCGGCGACGAGCGTGTCCGGACGGGCGGAGACCACCCCGTCGCGGATCCGGATCACCCTGCGTCGTTCCGTGACTCGTCCCATAGCCCTGTCAGTCCCGGTTCTGTACGTGCTGGTAGCCGAAGCGGCCCTTGATGCAGAGATTGCCGTGGGTCACCGGGTTGTCGTGCGGCGAGGTGACCTTGACGATCTCATTGTCCTGAACGTGCAGGGTGAGGTTGCACCCTACTCCGCAGTAGGCGCAGACCGTGGTGGTCCGCGTCTGCCGGGACTCGTCCCACGTACCCGCTGCGCGCAGGTCGAACTCGCTCTTGAAGGAGAGTGCCCCGGTCGGGCACACCTCGACGCAGTTGCCGCAGTACACGCAGGCCGACTCGGTGAGCGGGCCGTCGTGCTCGACGGCGATCCGCGCGTCGAACCCGCGCCCCGCGACGGAGATGGCGAAGGTGTTCTGCCACTGCTCCCCGCAGGCGTCCACGCACTTGTAGCAGAGCACGCACTTGCCCAGGTCGCGGACGTACAGGTCGTTGTCGACCCTCGGCCCGTCGGTCTGCCGGGCGGCGTCCGGTCCGAAGCGGTCCGGCTCGGCCCCGTACTCCTCGATCCATCCGGCGGCCCCGGGGGTGGTGGAGAGGTCCACCGAGGAGGCGAGGAGTTCCAGCACCACCTTCCGGCTGTGCCGGACCCGCTCGGTGCCGGTGCGCACCACCATGCCCGGCTCGGCCCGGCGCGAGCAGGCCGGCGCCAGCGTCCGCCCGCCCTCGACCTCGACGACGCAGACCCGGCAGGCGTTCCTCGGCTCCAGCGTGTCGCCCTGGCAGAGGGTCGGCACGTCCTTGCCCGCGGCGCGGCAGGCGTCGAGGATCGTGGAGCCCTCCGGGACCCGGACCTCCTCGCCGTCCAGGGTGAACTCCAGGAGGCGGCGCGGCACGCCGAGCGGTATCGCGGTCACTGGTAGACCCCCAGACGGTCGATGGCGGATTCCACGGCGTTCCAGGCGGTCTGCCCCAGACCGCAGATCGAGGCGTCCTTCATGGCCCGGCCCACCTCGCGCAGCAGGGCGACGTCCCCGGCGGCGTCCGCGCCGGCGCGCCCGGCGATACGGTGCAGCGCCTCCTCCTGGCGGACCGTCCCCACCCGGCAGGGCACGCACTGGCCGCAGGACTCGTCGCGGAAGAACTCGGCGATCCGCAGCAGCAGCCGCGGCAGCGGCACCGTGCCGTCGAAGGCCAGCACCACGCCGGAGCCGAGGGTGGCCCCGGCCTCGCGGGTGCCCTCGAAGGTGAGCGGGACGTCCAGTTCGTCGGCGCGCACGAAGGAGCCGGCCGCCCCGCCGAGCAGGACCGCCCGCAGCCCGTCCCGCACCCCCGCCAGCTCCAGCAGCCCGCCCAGCGTCGCGCCGAAGGGCAGCTCGTACATGCCGGGCCGCGCGACGCTGCCGGAGACGCAGAACAGCTTGGTCCCGGTCGACTTCGCGGTTCCGGTGGCGGCGTAGGCGGGCGCCCCCATGGTGAGCACCGGCAGGACGTTGACCAGGGTCTCCACGTTGTTCGCGGCGGTGGGTCTGCCGAACAGCCCCCTCTCCACCGGGAAGGGCGGCTTGGAGCGGGGCTCGCCCCGGCGGCCCTCGATCGAGTTGAACAGCGCGGTCTCCTCGCCGCAGACGTACGCGCCCGCGCCCCGCCGGATCTCGATGTCGAAGGCGTACCCCATGCCCATGACGTCCTCGCCGAGGAACCCCCGGGCCCGGGACTGCGCGATCGCGTGCTCCAGACGGCGCAGCGCCCGCGGGTACTCGCCGCGCAGGTAGAGGTAGCCCCGGTGCGCGCCGGTCGCGTACCCGGCGACCGTCATCGCCTCCACCAGGGCGTACGGGTCGCCCTCCATCAGGACCCGGTCCTTGAAGGTGCCGGGCTCCGACTCGTCGGCGTTGCAGACCAGGTAGTGCGGGCGGTCCGGCTGGGAGGCGGTGGCACGCCACTTCACCCCGGTGGGGAAGGCGGCGCCGCCCCGGCCCACCAGCCCGGAGTCGGTGACCTCGCGGATCACCCCCGCCGGGCCGAGCGCGAAGGCGCGGCGCAGCGCGCTCCAGCCGCCGTGCGCCCGGTAGTCGTCGAGCGAGTACGGGTCCACCACGCCGACCCGGCGCAGCAGCACCAGGTCCGGCTGCCCGGCCTGCGGGACGGCCAGGGCGGCGGGCGGCTCCTCGGCGGCCGACTCCGGGGCGGTGGCCGCCAGGACGGCCGAGGCGGCGGTGGCCGGCGCGGCCACCGCGGTGCGCACCGGTTCGCCCGCCCGGATCGCCAGGGCCGCCGGGGCCCGCTCGCACAGCCCCAGGCACCCACTCGCCTGCACCTGGACGCCCGAGCCGGGTCCGAGCCGCTCCCGGGCGGCGGCCAGCACGCCGTCCGCGCCGGCCGGGGCGCAGGCGATGTCGGTGCACACGTGCAGCACCGTCCGCGGCCGGGGCTTCACGGAGAACAGGGCGTAGAAGGTGGCCACCCCGTACGCCTCGGCCGGGGGGACCGTCAGGCGGCGGCAGAGGTAGTCCAGCGCGCCGTCGCTGATCCAGCCGATCCGGTCGTTGATCGCGTGCAACCCCGGCAGCAGCAGGTCGCGGCGGTCGCGTGCGGCCCGGCCGCCGCGCGCCCACCGCAGGTCGGCGGGGGGCATATCGTCGCGTTCCGCGCCCTCCCAGGAGGACGCCGGCGGTCCGAGCAGCGCGTCGACCGCGGCGCGTTCCTCGTCGGTGGGTTCGCTGTCGCCGAAGTGCAGGTCCACCAGGTCACCTCACGTGGTCGGGCGTGGGCGGGGGCATGAGCGAGGACGCGGGCATGGGCGAGGGCGCGGGGAGCTTCTCGATCCGGATCGCCGACGCCTTGAACTCCGCCGTGCCGGCGATCGGGCAGTTGGCCTCGATGGTCAGGGCGTTGGTGTCCACCTCGTCGGGGAAGTGGAAGGTCATGAACGCCAGCCCCGGCCGCAGCGCGGTGTCGATCCACACCGGGGCGACGACCGCGCCGCGCCGGGAGACCACCCGCACCTCCTCGCCGACGGTGACGCCGTACCGCCCGGCGTCCTCCGGGCTGAGCTCGACGTACTCGCCGCGCCGGAGCGGCGAGGCGAAACCGCCGCTCTGCACACCGGTGTTGTAGGAGTCCAGGCGCCGCCCGGTGGTCAGCCGCACCGGATGGTCCTCGTCGGTGACGTCCACCGGCGGATCGTGCTGCACCAGCCCGAACGGCGCCCTCCTGCCCCGGCGTCCCGGATCGCGCTCCCACAGCCTGCCGTGCAGGTAGGTCGGCTCGAGACGCTCGGTGGACGGGCAGGGCCACTGGATGCCCTGGTGCTCGTCCAGCCGGTCGTAGGTCATGCCGTGGTGGTCGGGTGAGACCGCGCGCAGTTCGTTCCACACCGACTCGGCGTCCGCGTACGTCCAGTCGTGGCCCAGCCGCCCGGCCAGGTCGCAGAGGATGTCGATGTCCTCGCGGGCCTCCCCGGGCGGGGTGACGGCCGCCCGCACCCGCTGCACGCGGCGCTCGCTGTTGGTGAAGGTGCCGTCGGTCTCCGCCCAGCCGGCCGTCGACGGCAGCACCACGTCGGCGAGTTCGGCCGTCGCCGTCATGAAGATGTCCTGCACCACCAGGAAGTCCAGCTCCCTCAGGCGGCGCACCGCCTGCTCGCTGTCCGCCTCCGACTGCGCGGGATTCTCACCGACGCAGTAGACGGCCCGCAGCGAGCCCTCCTCCATCGCCTCGAACATCTCGGTGAGGTTCAGGCCGTAGCGGGGCTGGATGGTGGTGTTCCAGGCGCCCTCGAACTTCCGCCGCACCGCCGGGTCCAGGATGTCCTGGAAGCCGGGGAGCCGGTTGGGGATGGCGCCCATGTCGCCGCCGCCCTGCACGTTGTTCTGGCCGCGCAAGGGCTGCAGGCCGGAGCCGAACCGTCCGACGTGCCCGGTGAGCAGCGACAGGTTGATCAGCGCGCGGACGTTGTCGGTGCCGTTGTGGTGCTCGGTGATGCCCAGGGTCCAGCACAGCTGCGCCCGCTCGGCGCGCGCGTAGGCGTGCGCGAGCTCGCGGATCGCCTCGGCCGGCACGCCGGTCACCTTCTCCGCCAGCGACGGCGTCCACGGCTCGACCAGCGCGCGGTACTCCTCGAAGCCGGTGGTGGCGCGCTCCACGAACGCCTCGTTCACCAGGCCGGCGGCGATGATCTCGCGCCCCACGGCGTGCGCCAGGGGGATGTCGGTGCCGACGTTCAGGCCCAGCCAGCTCTCCGCCCACCGCGCGGTGGAGGTCCGGCGCGGGTCGACGGCGTACATCCGGGCGCCGGCCCGGATGCCCTTGAGGACGTGCTGGAAGAAGATGGGATGCGCGAAGCGGGCGTTGGAGCCCCACATGACGATGACGTCGGTGTGCTCCACCTCCTCGTACGAGGAGGTGCCCCCGCCGGAGCCGAACGCCGCCGACAGCCCCGCCACGCTGGGCGCGTGACAGGTGCGGTTGCACGAGTCGACGTTGTTGGTGCCCATCACCACGCGGGCGAACTTCTGCGCCACGTAGTTCATCTCGTTGGTCGCCCGGGCGCACGAGAACATCCCGAACGCGCCGCGGTGCTCGCGCAGTGCCCGGGCGACGCGGTCCAGCGCCTCGCTCCAGGTGGCGCGGCGGAACGGCTCGTCGCGCGCGTCGCGGACCAGGGGGTGGGTGAGCCGGGTGTAGGTCTTCGGGGTCCGGCCGCGCCGCCGGGCGCGGGGCCCGGGAGCCACGGGGGAGACGGGGGAGTTGCTCATGCGGCGCTCCTCAGCGCGAGCAGGTCCGACAGGGCGTGGACCGTGCGAAGGGTGGGGGTGTCGACGCCGGTGATCTCCGCCAGTTCGAGCAACGCGGTGAGCAGCACGTCGAGTTCGAGGGGCCGCCCGCGCTCCAGGTCCTGAAGGGTGGAGGTGCGGTGGTCGCCGACCCGCTCCGCTCCCGCCAGCCGGCGCTCGACGGTGACGCCCACCGTGCAGCCCAGGGCCCGGGCCACCGCCAGCGTCTCGCGCATCATGGCCGTGACGACCCGGCGGGTGCCGTGGTGCACGCACATCTCGCGCATCGTGGCCCGGGTCAGGGCGCTGATCGGGTTGAACGTGGCGTTGCCCAGCAGTTTGACCCAGATGTCCTGGCGCAGGTCCGGCTCGACGGGGCATTTGAGGCCGCCGGCGACCATCGCCTCGCTGAAGGCGGTGCAGCGCGCGGAGACGGAGCGGTCGGGCTCGCCGATCGAGAACCGGGTCCCCTCGATGTGCCGCACCACTCCCGGGGCCGCGAGTTCGGTGGCCGCGTACACCACGCAGCCCACGGCACGCTCCGGGGCGATCACCTCGCTGACCGCTCCTCCGGGGTCCACGCTGCGCAGGCGTCGCCCGTCGTGCGGGCCGCCGTGGCGGTGGAAGTACCACCAGGGGATGCCGTTCTGCGCGGCGACCACCGCCGTCCCCGGCTTCAGCAGCGGCTTCAACAGCGGCCCGCAGGACGCGTAGGCGTTCGCCTTGAGGCCGAGGAACACGTGGTCCACCGGGCCGACCTCGGCGGGGTCGTCGGTGGCGGGGGGACGGGCGGTGAAGTCGCCACGGGGGCTCAGGACGCGCACGCCGTCCCGTCGCAAGGCCTCCAGATGGGCGCCGCGGGCGATCAGGTGCACCTCCACGCCCGCCCGGTGCAGAGCGGCGCCCACATAGGCGCCGATCGCGCCCGCGCCGAGTACCGCGACTCTCACAGCAAGCTCCGTCCGGTCGAGGGCGTACCGAGGAACTGGGCCTTTCCTCCGGCCTGTTCGGCGAGAAGGTCGACTGAATATTGTCTACAGTATGGGAGTTGAGGCGGCAAGCCTCCTGACAAGGCATGAGGCCGAGCGGTGCGGGAAGAGAAGCGGGAGGCGTACGGAGTCTTCCCAAGCAGGTAAGCGGTACCTAAGGTTCCGGATCATGAGTCCACCGGTAGCACCGCCGGGATGGAGCCGCTGGCTCGTGCCCCCGGCCGCCCTGTCCGTCCATCTGTCCATAGGCCAGGCCTACGCCTGGAGCGTCTTCAAGGCGCCCCTGGAATCCTCGCTCGACATCAGCGGCACGCTGAGCGCGCTCCCCTTCCAGCTGGGCATCGTGATGCTGGGCCTGTCCGCGGCCTTCGGCGGCACCCTCGTCGAACGCAACGGCCCGCGCTGGGCGATGACGGTCGCCCTGGTGTGCTTCTCCTCGGGCTTCCTGCTCTCCGCACTCGGCGCGTACACCGGGCAGTACTGGCTGATCGTGTTCGGCTACGGCTTCGTCGGCGGCATCGGCCTCGGCATCGGTTACATCTCGCCGGTCTCCACGCTGATCAAGTGGTTCCCCGACCGGCCGGGCATGGCCACCGGCATCGCCATCATGGGCTTCGGCGGCGGCGCGCTGATCGCCTCGCCCTGGTCCACCCGGATGCTGGAGTCGTTCGGCTCCGACTCCTCCGGCATCGCCACCGCCTTCCTGGTCCACGGCCTGGTCTACGCGGTCTTCATGTCGCTCGGCGTGCTGCTGATCCGCGTGCCCAGGCCCGCGGAGGGCGACGCCGCCGCCGACGCCACGGCCGGCGTCGGCGGGGTCCAGGTGTCCGCGCGCGACGCCGTGCGCACGCCGCAGTTCTGGCTGCTGTGGCTGGTGCTCGTCATGAACGTCACCGCGGGCATCGGCATCCTGGAGAAGGCCGCGCCGATGATCACCGACTTCTTCGCCGACTCCTCGACACCGGTGTCGGTCTCGGCCGCCGCCGGGTTCGTGGCGCTGCTCTCGGCGGCCAACATGGCGGGCCGGATCGGCTGGTCCTCGACCTCCGACCTGATCGGGCGCAAGAACATCTACCGCGTCTACCTGGGCGTCGGCGCGCTGATGTACCTGCTGATCGCGCTGTTCGGAGACACCTCCAAGCCGCTGTTCGTGCTCTGCGCGCTGGTCATCCTGTCCTTCTACGGCGGCGGCTTCGCGACGATCCCCGCCTACCTGAAGGACCTGTTCGGCACCTACCAGGTGGGCGCCATCCACGGACGGCTGCTGACCGCCTGGTCCACCGCGGGCGTCGTCGGCCCGCTGATCGTCAACTGGATCGCCGACCGGCAGGAGGAGGCGGGCAAGCAGGGCCCCGAGCTGTACGGGACCTCGCTGTTCATCATGCTCGGCCTGCTGGTCGTCGGGTTCGTGGCCAACGAGCTGGTGCGGCCGGTGCACGCCAAGTACCACGTGAAGGAGGGCGTCCATGTCGCAGAACCCGCCTGAGGGCGCCGGGCGCCGCGGGCTGATCGCCTTCTCGTGGCTGTGGGTCGGGGCGCCGCTCGCCTACGGCCTCTTCGAGCTGGTCCGCAAGGCCACCCAGCTCTTCACGGGCTGACGCCGCGACCGCCGTCGCCCACGGTGCGCCCCGTTCCCGCGACAGGGGGCGGGGCGCACCGGCGTGTCGTGTCCGACGTCACCCGCCCCGCAACTCCCCGAGCGCCGTAGACTGTAGACGATAGACAACGGGGTGTGCCCAGGGTCTCCGGGACCAGGGTGTTCAGGAGGGGATGCGATGCTGTCCACCGGTCTGCCGCAGGGCGCCGTGCCCAAGCTGGAACGCCCCGGCCCGCTCCGGGACCGCGTCTACGAGGCGTTGCTGGAGCTCATCACCACCCGCGCGCTGCGGCCCGGACAGCACCTGGTGGAGAGCGAACTCGCCGGTCACCTCGGAGTGTCCCGCCAGCCCGTCCGCGAGGCGCTGCAGCGGCTCAACACCGAGGGCTGGGTGGACCTGCGCCCCGCCCAGGGCGCCTTCGTGCACGAGCCGACCGAGGAGGAGGCCGACCAACTCCTCACCGTGCGCACGCTGCTGGAGGCCGAGGCCGCCCGGCTCGCCGCGGCCAACGCGGGCAAGCCGGGCATCGAGCGGCTCGAGGCGCTGTGCGCGGAGGGCGAGGCGCTGGTAGCCGCGGACGACGTCGACGGGGCGGTGGAGGCCAACGCGCGCTTCCACGCCGCGGTGATGGAGCTGGCCGGCAACGCCGTCCTGGCCGAACTGGCCGCTCAGGTGGACCGGCGGGTGCGGTGGTACTACACGCCGATCGCCCGGCAGCGCGGCGCCCGGTCCTGGACCGAGCACCGCGCGCTGATCGCCGCGATCGCCGAGCGCGACGAGGCGGAGGCGACGCGGCTCATGCGCGAGCACACGGAACACACCCGGCACTCGTACCACGCCCGCCCCAAGGGCTGACCGCGCCGCGGCGGGCACGGGCGCCCCGGTAGCGGGCGCCGCCTGCGAGGGGCGCGCCCACGGTTGCCCGGGGCGCCGGTCTCCGGCCGGGTGCCGCGTGCCGTGGTCACCGCCGCTCGAGGGCGGCGGCGACCTGCTCCATGACGTGCTGCCAGTGCGCCCGTCGCCGTTCGCGCTCCTCGGCGCTCGCCAGGTGCTCCTGGTGGAGACGCAGCGTCGTGCGCGCCCCGTCGGCCGCGGGGCTGAGGGCGATCTGGACCGTGGTCGTGCCGTGGGTGACGCGGATACGGTCCGCGGGGCGGTAGCCGCGCACCTCGCCCGTGACCCCGTCGGCCGTCCGGTAGGGGGCGCCCCTCTCCGGGGTGAGGACCGCACCGGAGCCGAGCCAGAGGGCGACGCCGTCGGGGCCGCTCACGAACTCCCACACGGCGTCCACCGGGTGGGGCAGGGTGCGGGACACGCCGATCTGCCAGCCGGCGTCCCGGGTGAGACCTGTGGGCATGACGGTCATCCTTCCTCGGAGTGGCGGGCGCGCAGCGCCCTGACCTTGTGGCGGTTGCCGCAGTGCTCCATGGAGCACCAGCGGCGGCGGCCGGGCCGCGAGGTGTCGACGTAGACCAGGTGGCAGTCCTCGGCCGCGCAGGTGCGGACGCGGTGCGCGAAGGGCCCGGTCAGCAGCTCGACGGCGTCCCGGGCGACGGTGGCCGTCAGTTGCGTGCCGGTGGGCGTGCCGGCCCACTGCCGCGTCCCGTCGGGGGCGACGGCGGGCGCCATGGCCGGACGGGCGGCCGCCGCGTTCAGGGTCTTCAGGTCGCCGGACGGGGGGTGCTCGCCGCGCGTGCGGGCGAGGACCACCCGGAACAGCGCGTCACGCACCGCTCGGGCGTCGGCCACCTCCGCCGCGGACACGTCCAGCGCGGGCGTCGGGGTAAGCCGCGACCGTTCCGCCCAGGCGGCCAGGTCGGCGGGCTCGTGCAGGACCTCGTAGCGGCGGTAGGGGCCGGGGCCGCCGGTGGTCAGCAGTTCCAGGCAGAGCGCGCCGGGGTCGAACCGGTAGGCGACACCCGTGTGGGAGCGCAATGTCAGCCCTGGGGGCGCGGCGGAGACCATGTAACCACTTTAACCGGTTACACGGTGCCCGGCCAGGTGGAGGGCCCGCGGCCTTCGCAGGATTCCGGTGCTTCGCGGAGTTCCGCGGGGCACAGTCCGTGCGTCCTGCCACTGATCAAGACCCGCCCGCGGCTGCTAGTTTCCCCGTTGCGTATTCCGTGCGAATCGAGGAGGCCGCGTCATGTCCCCGTCCGACTTACCGTCCGACTTACCGCCCCGGGTGGGCGTCTGGCTGATCGGGGCCCGGGGCTCCGTCGCCACCACCGCCGTCGCCGGCTGCGCGGCCCTGACCGCCGGACTGCGCCCGCCGACCGGCATGCTCACCGAGACACCACCCTTCGCCCGCAGCGGGCTTCCCCCGCTCACCGCCCTCGTCTTCGGCGGTCACGACACCGCCGAAGGCCCGCTCGCCAAGCGCGCCGAGGCACTCGCCGGGGCGGGCGTCCTGCCCCACGGTCTGCCGGACGCCGTCCGGGCCGAACTCGACGACGCCGACCGCGGGATCAGGGCGGGAGCGACCGACGACGCCGACGGCGTCACCGAGCGACTGGCCGACGACATACGGGAGTTCGCGCGGCGGCGCGGACTGCGGCGGGTCGTGGTGGTCAACGTCGCCTCCACCGAGCCGCGCACCGACGGCCCCGGACTTCCGCCCAGCGCGCTGTACGCGGCGGCCGCGGTGCGGGCCGGCTGCCCGTACGTGAACTTCACCCCCTCCGCGGGCATCCAGCACCCCGGGCTCGCCCCGCTCGTCGAGGAGAGCCGACTGCCCTACGCGGGACGGGACGGCAAGACCGGGCAGACCCTGCTGCGGGCCGTGCTGGCGCCGATGTTCGCCCAGCGCGCCCTGGACGTGCGGGCCTGGTCGGGCACCAACCTGCTGGGCGGCGGAGACGGCGCGGCGCTGGCCGACCCGGCGGCCGCCGCCGCCAAGAACGCCGGCAAGGCGCGGGTCCTCGCCGACGCGCTCGGCACCCTGCCGCAGGGCGGCACGCACATCGACGACGTCCCCGCGCTGGGCGACTGGAAGACGGCCTGGGACCACATCGCCTTCGACGGCTTCCTCGGCACCCGGATGGTGCTCCAGACCACCTGGCAGGGCTGCGACTCCGCGCTGGCGGCGCCGCTGGTGCTGGACCTCGCCCGCATCATGGCCCGGGCCGGGGAACTGGGCCTCACGGGGCCCGTCGGCGAGCTGGGGTTCTACTTCAAGGACCCGGTGGGGGAGGGGCCGGTCGCGCTCGGCGAACAGTACGGCCGCCTCCTGGAGTTGGCGCGACGGCTGGCGGCCGGCCGATGAGCGCGGCCCGGGACTGGGCCGAACTGCTGCGCGTCCCCGCGCTGTTCACGGTGCCCGGCGACGCGCTGGCCGGCGCCGTCGCGGGCGGCGGACGGCCCCGGACCCGCACCCTCGGCGCCGTCGCCGCCTCGCTGTGCCTGTACGCGGCGGGCATGGCCCTCAACGACTGGGCCGACCGCGAGGAGGACGCGAGGGAGAGGCCGGGGCGGCCGCTGCCGTCCGGGCGTATCCGGCCGGGGGCCGCGCTGGCCGCCGCCGCAGGACTCACCGCGGCGGGCCTCGGCTGCGCGGCCCTGGCCGGCCGGCGCACCGCGGCCGTCGCGGTCCCCCTGGCGGCCACCGTGTGGGCCTACGACCTGCACCTCAAGCACACGCCGCTGGGACCGCCCGCCATGGGCGCCGCCCGCGCCCTGGACCTGCTGATGGGCGCGGCCTCCACCGGGGCGCCCGTCCGCGCGCTGCCGTCCGCCCTGGCCGTCGGCGCGCACACCTGCGCCGTCACGGTGGTCTCCCGCCACGAGACCCGCGGCGGCGCGGTGCGGCCGTCCGTGGCGGCCCTGGCGGTGACCGCCGCGGTCACCGCGGGGCTCGTGCGGAGCGCCGCTCGCACGCGTGCGGGCGACGAGGGCGGTCCGTCACGGCGTGGTCGAGGCCGTCCGACCTCGCTCGCCGCCGCGGCGTTCGCGGTCACCTCCGCCCGCCCCCTGCTGCACGCCGTGCTCAACCCGTCCCCCCAGCTGACCCAGCGCGCCGTCGGCGGCGGGATCCGCGCCCTCGTCCCCCTCCAGGCCGCTCTCGCGGCCCGGGCCGGCGCCCCCGCGACCGCCCTCCTCACCGCGGCCCTCGCGCCCGTCGCCCGCCGCCTCGGCCGGAAAGTGAGCCTCACATGAGAACGAGCACGAGCGACCCCCTTCCCTTACGCCTCGGCTACGGCACCAACGGCCTCGCCGACCTCCGGCTCGACGACGCCCTCGCCCTGCTCGCCGACCTCGGCTACGACGGCGTCGGACTCACCCTCGACCACATGCACCTCGACCCGCTCGCCCCCGACCTCGCCGCCCGTACCGCCAAGCTCGCCGCGCGGCTGGCCGAACTCGGCCTGGCGGTCACCGTCGAGACCGGCGCACGCTACGTCCTGGACCCGCGCCGCAAGCACGGTCCCTCCCTGCTCGACCCCGAGCCGGAGGACCGCGGTCGCCGCGTCGCCCTGCTGCTGCGGGCCGTCCGGGTGGCCGCCGACCTCGGCGCCCACGCCGTGCACTGCTTCAGCGGGGTCATCCCGCCCGGCACCGACGAGGACGCCGCCTGGATGCGGCTCGCGGAGGCGCTGAACCCCGTGCTGGCCGCCGCCGAGGCGTCCCGGGTCGCCCTGGCGATCGAACCGGAGCCCGGGCACCTGCTCGCCGACCTGGCCGGCTTCCACCGGCTGCGCCGCCTCCTCGGCGACCCGCGACCGCTGGGTCTGACCCTGGACATCGGCCACTGCCAGTGCCTGGAACCCCTGCCGCCCGCCGACTGCGTCCGTGAGGCCGCGCCCTGGCTGCGGCACGTGCAGATCGAGGACATGCGCCGCGGCGTCCACGAGCACCTCCCGTTCGGCGAGGGCGAGATCGACTTCCCGTCCGTGCTGGCCGCGCTCGCCGCGGCGGACTACCGCGGGCTGACCGTCGTGGAACTGCCCCGCCACTCCCACGCGGGACCCCGGTACGCCGAGCACTCGCTCTCCTTCCTCCACCGGGCCGCGCACACGGCCGGGGTGGCGACGACGGCACGGGCCACGGCGGGGGCACGTATCACCACGGCGACCGCGGCCTCCGCGGCGCCTCCGCCCTCGGCCCCCACGGCGGCAGCGCCCACCGAGACCTCGCCGCCCGCCACGACCCGACCCCTTGCCGAGTCCCGGCCCTCCGCTGCGACCAGACCTCTCGTCGAGACCTCGCTCCCCGCCACGACCGACGCCCCCGCCACGTCGCCCTCCGCCACGGCCACGGCCACCGAAGGGAGCACCGCATGACCGCCGACCCTGCCCCCGACCCCGCCCCCCAGGGCACGCTCCACGCCGCACCCCCGGCGCCTGTTCCGACGGCCGAGCGCCGCGCCCGTCTCGCCGCCCGGCTCCCGGCCCCCGCCCGGGACTGGCTGGAGGACGCCCTCACCACCGTGGCCGACGAGTCCGGCACCGCCGTGGCCCGGGAGCCCTCCGGCACCGTGGCCGGGGAGTCCGGCACCGCCGTGGCCGAGGAGTCCCGCACCCCCGCGGCCGGGGTCTCCGTCCTGGAGCTCCGTTTCGCCGAGGCAGGCCGCCGCGTCGGCCCCGACGCAGCCGACGATGCCCGGATCCTGCTGCTGCACGCCGCCGGGGCCGGCCCCGGCACGCTGGCCCGCCTCTACCGACAGGGCACCGCCGCCGAACGCCGGGCCGTGCTCCACGCCCTGCCCGCACTGGTCCCCGGCGACGAGGCTCTGGACCTCGTCGAGGACGCCCTGCGCACCAACGACACCCGGCTGGTCGCCGCCGCCCTCGGCCCCTACGGCGCCCGCCACCTGCCCGCCCACCAGTGGCGGCACGCCGTCCTCAAGTGCCTCTTCACCGGCGTCCCCCTCGACACCGTCGGCCGGCTCGCCGAACGCGCCCACGGCGACGCCGAACTCGCCCGCATGCTGAACGACTTCGCCGCCGAACGCGGCGCCGCAGGACGCACCGTGCCCGCCGACCTGTACCGCGTCCTGGCCCTCACCGAAGCCACTCCCGAGCCCACTTCCGTTCCCGTCCCCGCCTCCGCCCCACAGGAGACGCACTGATGCGTATCTTCGACCCCCACATCCACATGACCTCCCGCACCACCGACGACTACGAGGCGATGCGCGCCGCCGGAGTGCGGGCCGTCGTCGAGCCCGCCTTCTGGCTCGGCCAGCCCCGCACCTCGCCGGCCAGCTTCGTCGACTACTTCGACTCCCTGCTCGGCTGGGAGCCCTACCGGGCCGCCCAGTACGGCATCGCCCACCACTGCACCCTCGCGCTCAACCCCAAGGAGGCCAACGACCCGCGCTGCACTCCCGTCCTCGGCGAACTGCCCCGCTACCTGGCCAAGGACGGCGTGGTCGCGGTGGGCGAGATCGGCTACGACTCCATGACCCCGGCCGAGGACCACGCGCTGGCCGCCCAGCTGCAACTGGCCGCTGACCACGGCCTGCCCGCCCTGGTCCACACCCCGCACCGCGACAAGCTCACCGGACTGCGGCGCACCCTCGACGTGGTGCGCGAGTCGAAGCTGCCCGTCGACCGGGTGCTGGTCGACCACCTCAACGAGACCACCGTCGCCGAGGCCAAGGACAGCGGCGCCTGGCTGGGGTTCTCCGTCTACCCCGACACCAAGATGGACGAGGACCGCATGGTCGCCGTGCTGCGGACCTACGGCCCCGAGCGCGTCCTGGTCAACTCCGCCGCCGACTGGGGCAGGAGCGACCCGCTGAAGACCCGCAAGGTCGGCGACGCGATGCTCGCGGCGGGCTTCGGCGAGGACGACGTCGACCTGGTGCTGTGGCGCAACCCGGTCGCCTTCTACGGACTGAGCGGCCGCCTCGACCTGACCCCCGCCGACGCCGCCGCGGCCACCCACGAGGGCAACTCCATCCTGCGCGGGGGCGAATGACGATGCGCTTCCGGCACCCGGACGGCTCCGTCGTCCACCTCGCCTACTGCACCAACGTCCACCCCGCCGAGACCCTCGACGGCGTCCTCGCCCAGCTCCGCGACCACTGCGAGGCCGTCCGCCGGCGGCTGGGACGCGACCGGCTCGGCATCGGCCTGTGGCTGGCCCACGACGCGGCCCGCGCCCTGGACACCGACCCCGCAGCCCTGCGCCGGCTGCGCGGTGAACTCGACCGCCGCGGCCTGGAGGTGGTCACCCTCAACGGCTTCCCCTACCAGGGCTTCGGCGCCGAGGAGGTCAAGTACCGCGTCTACCGGCCCGACTGGGCCGACCCCGAACGCCTGGAGCACACCACCGCCCTGGCCCGCGTCCTCACCCGGCTGCTCCCCGAGGACGCCGCCGAGGGCACCGTCTCCACCCTGCCCCTGGCCTGGCGCACCGCGTACGACGGCGAACGCGCCGCAGCGGCGCTGACCGCCCTGCGCACCCTGGGGCGCGGGCTCGACCGGCTCCACGAGGAGACCGGCCGCTCCGTCCGCGTCGGACTGGAACCGGAGCCCGGCTGCGTGGTCGAGACGACCGCCGACGCCGTCGCCCCGCTCACCGAGACCGGCCACCCGCGCATCGGCGTCTGCGTGGACACCTGCCACCTGGCCACCTCCTTCGAGGACCCCGGCCCCGCCCTCGACGCCCTGGCGGCGGCCGGCGTCCCCGTCGTGAAGTCGCAGCTCTCCGCCGCCCTGCACGCCGAGGACCCCGGCGACCCGGCCGGACGCGAGGCGCTGGCCGCCTTCGCCGAACCCCGCTTCCTCCACCAGACCCGCGCCCGCACCCCCGACGGCGCCCTGCACGCCGTCGACGACCTGCCCGAGGCCCTCGCGAGCGGAACACTGCCGCGGCAGGCGCCGTGGCGCTCCCACTTCCACGTCCCGCTGCACGCCGCCCCCGCCCCGCCGCTGACCTCCACCCTGCCCGTGCTGCGGGACGCCCTCGCCCACCTGGTCGGCGGACCCGTCCCCCGCACCCGCCACCTCGAGGTCGAGACCTACACCTGGCAGGCCCTGCCGCCCGCGCTGCGCCCCCGTGACGCCGGCGGACTCGCCGACGGCATCGCCGCCGAACTCGCCCTCGCACGCGACCTGCTGACCGACCTCGGCCTCAAGGAGCTGCCGTGAACCCCTCGGTGAACCCCCTGCTGGTCCTCGACGTCGTCGGACTCACCCCACGCCTCCTGGACCACATGCCCCACCTGAAGGCCCTGGCGCGCGACGGCTCCCGGGCACCGCTGGGCACCGTGCTGCCCGCCGTCACCTGCGCCGCGCAGTCGACCTTCCTGACCGGCACACTTCCCTCCGAGCACGGAGTCGTCGGCAACGGCTGGTACTTCCGCGAGCTCGGCGACGTCCTGCTGTGGCGGCAGCACAACGGGCTGGTCGGCGGCGACAAGCTGTGGGACGCCGCCCGCCGGGTCGCCCCCGGCTACACGGTGGCCAACATCTGCTGGTGGTACGCGATGGGCGCCGACACCGACGTCACCGTCACCCCGCGCCCCGTCTATCACGCCGACGGCCGCAAGGAACCCGACTGCTACACCCGGCCGCCGGACCTGCACGACGAACTCACCGGCGCACTGGGCACGTTCCCCCTCTTCAACTTCTGGGGACCCGGCGCCGACCTGGTCTCCAGCCGCTGGATCATCGACGCCACCCGCCACGTCCTGCGCACCCGGCGACCCGACCTCGCCCTGTGCTACCTGCCCCACCTCGACTACGACCTGCAGCGCTACGGCCCCGACGACCCGCGCTCGCTGCGGGCCGCCACCGAAATCGACGCCGCCGTCGCCCCGCTCCTGGACGAGGCCCGCGCCGAGGGCCGCACCGTCGTCGCGCTCTCCGAGTACGGCATCACCCCGGTGTCCCGCCCCGTCGACGTCAACCGCGTGCTGCGCCGCGCCGGACTGCTGGAGGTGCACACCCAGGACGGCATGGAGTACCTCGACCCGACGACCTCCCGCGCCTTCGCCGTCGCCGACCACCAGATCGCCCACGTCTACGTGCGCCGGCAGGAGGACCGGGAGACGGTCCGCGCCCTGCTGGCCGAGGTGCCGGGCGTCGCGGACATCCTCGACGACGCGGGGAAGAAGGCGAACGGCCTCGACCATCCCCGCGCCGGCGAACTGGTCCTGGTCGCCGAGGCGGACAGCTGGTTCACCTACTACTACTGGCTCGACGACGCCCGCGCCCCCGACTTCGCCCAGCTGGTGGAGATCCACCGCAAGCCCGGCTACGACCCCGCCGAGCTCTTCATGGACCCCCTCGACCCGTACGTGAAGGTCAAGGCGGCCGGCGCCCTGGCCCGCAAGAAGCTCGGCCTGCGGTACCGGATGGCCGTCGTCCCGCTCGACCCCTCACCCGTGCGCGGCAGCCACGGCCGGCTGCCCGAGCGGGACGAGGACGGCCCGCTGCTGCTCTGCTCCGCCCCGCAGGCGCTGGGCGAACGCGTCGAGGCCACCGAGGTGAAGAACCTGCTGCTGCGCCTGGCAGGGCTCGCCTGACCGCTGCCGGTGAAGCCGTACGGCCGCGGCGGGACGTCCGTGGAGGACGCCCGCCGCAGGCCGTACGGTACGGGGGAGTGCTCAGTGCCCGGGGCACCCCGGAAGCTGCGCGCAGGCCACGAAGTGGTCCGGCTCGGCCTCGTACAACTCACCCTCGGCGCCCGCGTCGTGGAAGACGCAGCTCTCCACCGGCTCGGCGTCCACCCATTCCACCCCCAGCCGCGGGACGGCGGCCAGCAGGTGCCGGGTGTAGGGGTGCATCGGGTTGCCGAAGACCTTCTCGGTCGCCCCCCGCTCGGTGATCCGCCCGCTCCGCAGCACCACCGTCTGCTCCGCCAGGTAGGTGCCCAGGGCGAGGTCGTGCGTGATGTACAGGACGCCCAGGCCCCGCTCGCGCAGGTCGCCCAGCAGGTTGAGGACGTCGACGCGGGTCGAGGCGTCCAGCATGCTGGTGATCTCGTCGGCGACCAGGAACTCCAGTCCGTCGAGCAGCAGCGCCCGGGCGATCAGCAGGCGCTGCAGCTGGCCGCCGCTGAGCTGGTGCGGGTACTTGTTCAGCACCTGCCCCGGATCGAGCCGCACGTCGCGCACGGCCCGCTCCACCCGGCCGCGCCAGTCGGCGGCGGACAGCTTCGGGTAGTAGGCCTCCTTCACCAGCGCGAACACCCGGTCCGCCTTGAAGACGGGATTGAAGCAGCTGAACGGGTCCTGGAAGATCCCCTGCACCCGGCGGTAGTACTCCCGGCCCGAGCGCACCGGCTCGCCGCCCAGCGTCAGGGAGCCCTCGGTCACCGGGGTCAGGCCCAGGATCATGCGCCCCAGGGTCGACTTGCCGCTGCCGCTCTCCCCGAGCAGGGTGACGACCTCCCCCCGCCCGACGGTGAAGGAGACCCGGTCGACGGCGGTGACCGAACTGCCGGAGAAGGTCCCGGTCCGGAACGTCTTGGTGACGCGGTCGAGTGTCAGCATCAGACCTTCCAGCACGCTACGTGGTGACGGGGGGCGACCTCGACGACCGGCGGCTGCTCGGCGCACCGGTCGTCGGCCAGCGGGCACCGGGCACGGAACCGGCACCCGGTGGGCGGGGACAGCAGCGAGGGCGGACTGCCCTCGATGCCCGACAGGCGGCCCCCGGAGCGGCGCACGCCCGCCTCCGGCAGCGCGGCCAGCAGCCGGCGGGTGTACGGGTGACGCGGCGCGCTGGTGAGGACCTTCGACGGCGCCTTCTCGGCGAGCAGACCCGCGTACATCACCATGATCGTGTCGGCGATGTGCGAGGTCAGCGCGAGGTCGTGGGTGATGAACACCATGCTGGTGACCAGGCCCTGGTCACGCAGGCCCACCAGTGCGTGGGCGACCGCCTTCTGGTTGGAGACGTCCAGGGCGCTGGTCACCTCGTCAGCGATCAGCAGCGAGGGATCGAGCAGCGTGGAGATGACCATCACCGTGCGCTGCTTCATGCCGCCGGACAGCTCGATGGGGTAGCGGTCCAGCACCTCCGGCTTCAGACCCACCAGGGCCAGACGCCGGTGCAGCTCCTCGGTGTCCACCGACGCCCCGCGCGAGGCGAGGAGTTCGCGGATCATCCGGCCGATGCGGCGCGTGGGGTTCATCGCGCTCATCGAGTACTGCGGGACCAGCGAGATGCGGCGGAAACGGAACGCGTTCATGGCGCGGTCGTCACCGACCGGGACGTCGTCCCCGTCGAGGGTGACGGTGCCGCCCACGTGGCGCATCCGGCCGTCCATACGGATCAGCGACTTGCCGAGCGTGGTCTTGCCGCAGCCCGACTCACCGACCAGGCCGAGGATCTCGCCGTCGTCGACGGAGAAGCTGACGCCGTCCAGGGCGCGAACGTCGCCCCGCAGCGTGCGGTAGTGGACCCGGAGGTCGTCGACGGTCAGGGTCATGTGCTTACGACTCCCTCAGCTTGGGGTTGAACACCTCGTCCAGACCCACGTTGGCGACGTACAGCGCGCCGACGACCGCGGTGATGCCCACCCCCGGCGGCACGAACCACCACCACATGCCGAGCTGGAGCGCGCTCCACTGCTGCGCGCTCTGGAGCATCAGGCCCAGCGACACGCTGTCGGTGGGGCCGAGGCCGATGAAGTCGAGCGAGGAGGCGATGAGGATGGAACCGCCGAACAGCAGGATGAACGTCATGAACAGGTAGGAGCTCATGTTCGGCGCGATCTCCCGGAAAATGATCTTCCAGGTGCGGCTGCCGCTGAGCCGGGCCAGATCGACGAAGTCACGGGTGCGCAGACTGAACGTCTGGGCGCGGATCGCCCGCGCCGCCCACGGCCACGACGTCAGGCCGATGAACAGGCCCTGCACCGGCACGCTGCGCACACCGAGGTAGGCGTTGACGATCAGCAGCACCGCCAGCGACGGGATCACGAGCACGATGTTCGTCACCATCGTGAGCACCTCGTCGAGCACGCCGCCCCGGTAGCCGGCGAAGAAGCCGACCAGCATGGCCACGACGGCCGCGATGCCACCGCCGATCACGCCGACCAGGAAGGTGGCGCGCAGGCCGTGCACGAACTGCGCGAACACGTCCTGCCCGAAGGTCGTGGTGCCGAACCAGTGCTCGCCGCTCGGCCCCACCCCCTGCGCGCCCGAGTAGGCATTGGGGTCCTTGCCCTCCAGCAGCAGCGGGCCGAGCAGACCGGTCAGCAGCAGCACCAGGACGACGGCCAGGCCGATCAGCAGCTTGGGATTACGGACCGCGTAGTGCAGGGTCTCGCGGGTGGGACTGAGCGGAGCCGACGGCTCGGCCGCCCCGGCGGCGAGGCCGGGAACCCCGTCGGGAGCGGGCTGCGTGGTCGCGACCGGCTCGGAGGCCGGTTCGCCGAGTGGGGGCATCGCGTTCATGACTGGCCTCCCGCCATGCCGGTCCGGGTCCGGGGGTCGACGATCACATAGACGAGGTCGATGACGAAGTTGGCGATGAGCACACCGATCACGATGAAGAGGAAGGTGCCCTGCAGCAGGAAGAAGTCGCGGTTCTGGATCGCCGCGAGGATCAGGCTGCCCAGGCCCGGATAGTTGAAGACGATCTCCGTGACCAGCGCGCCGGCCACCAGGACGCCCAACTGCAGCGCCAGCCCGGTGATCTGCGGCAGGACGGCGTTGCGGAAGGCATACCGGCGGATCAGCCGCTGCGGGGCGCCCAGCGCGGCCAGGTAGGACGAGTGGTCCGCCTCCAGCTCGTAGATGATCATGTTGCGCATGCCGATGGCCCAGCCGCCCAGCGCCACCAGGAACATGGACAGGAAGGGCAGCACCCAGTGGTGCAGCGCGTCGGTGAAGAAGAGCCAGCTCCACGACGGCTCGATGTCCAGGCTGTAGCCGCCCGAGACCGGGAACCAGCCCGCCCGCGCGCCGAACACCCAGGCCAGCAGGACGGCGATCCACATGTACGGCATGGCCGTCAGCAGATAACCGGCCGGCAGCACGGTGTTGTCCAGCAGCTTGCGCCGGGCGGCCAGCGCGCCGAGCCAGTTGCCGGCGAACCAGCTGAGCAGGATGGCCGGGATCATCAGCGCGAGCGTGTAGGGCAGCGCACCCAGGATGATCTCGCTCACCGGCTGCGGGAACACCCAGATCGAGATGCCGAAGTCGCCCTGGAGGAGCGACGACCAGAAGTGCAGGTACTGCTCCCAGACGGGCCGGTCGAAGCCGAACAGCTCGTTGTAGTAGGCCCGCATGTGCTCCACGGCCTCCGGCTGCGAGACCCGGGCCCGGGAGATCATCGCGGAGACGGGATCACCGGGCATGAACCGGGGGATCAGCCAGTTCACCGTGACGGCGAAGACGAAGGTGAGGACGTAGACGAGGAGCTTGCGGGCGAAGTAGCGGCGCAAGGGTGAACTCCAGGATCAGGAGAGGCAGGAGAGCCGGGGGAGGCGGGGAGGTCGGCGCCGGGCGGCCGCCGGGAGGCGCCCCGCCCCCGCCGGTGCGTCCGGCGGGAGGGTGGCGTCCGGCGGCCGCCGCGGGAACTGCTTCCGCGGGACTACTTCTTCGCGGGCTTCAGGCCGGTCAGCGCCTCGAAGCCGCCCAGCTCCAGCCAGTTGCGCCACAGAGTGGGCGCGTGCGGGTTGTCGCCCTTCTCCGAGGGCCAGTTGGTCCAGGTGCCGGTCGTCGACTGGGACCACAGGCCGTTGTACCAGAGCGGGATGACGGGCATCTCCTCGAGCTGGATCTCCTGGATCTTGGAGACCGCCTCCTTCATGCCGGCCTCGTCGTCGGTCTTCACGCCGCCGAGCTCGTTGACGAGCTTCCACGCCTCCTTGTTCTCGTAGCGGCCGAAGTTGACCGTGTTCTGCTGCTCGCGGACCGGCAGCTGGAACATGTACTCGTAGTACGTCCAGGGGGTGTTGGACAGCTGGCGCTCGTTGTTGATCACCAGGTCGAACTCGCCCTTGCCACGCATGTCGGTCAGCGCGTTCTGGTCCGGGAAGTCGGTGCTCACGTCGATGCCGGCGGCCTTGGCGCTCTCCGCGATGACCTTCGCCGCCTCCATCCAGTCGGTCCAGCCGGACGGCACGATCAGCTTCAGCTTCAGCTTCTTGCCGTCTCTGTTCTCCACCAGCCCGTCGCCGTCGGTGTCCTTGTAACCCGCGCCCTTCAGCAGGTCCTTGGCCTTGGCGGTGTCGTAGGAGAAGCCGCTCTTCGCGGTCAGGCCCTTGTCGATGTAGGCGTCCCACTGCGGCAGCAGACCGGTCGGGTCGGCCGGCCGCACCAGCTCGCCGTAGACGCCCGTGACGATCTTGTCGATGTCGATCGAGTACGCCAGCGCCTTGCGGAACGCCGCGTCGTCCATCGGCTTGCGCTTGGTGTTGGGCACCAGCCAGGCGGTGTTGGCGGACAGCATGTAGGGCGGCTTGTCGTAGTACGAGACGGCCTTGCCGCCCTTGATCATCTGGGCCGCGCCGGGGAGGAAGTTGTTGCTCAGGTCCAGCTGCCCCTGCCCGATCTGGCCGATGACGACCTCGTTGCTCGGGTTGGAGATGTCGACGATGTACTTGGGCGCCGGCTTCATACCGAGCGCCTTCACGCCCCACCAGTCGTCACGGCGCTCCCACACCACGCGGTCCTGGGAGTGGCTCTTGAGCTTGTAGGCGCCGGAGACCACCGGCTTGTCGTTGACGCCGTTGAGGACGTCCTCCTCGGAGAGCTTGCTCCACAGGTGCTCCGGCACGATCGGCTGCCCGTAGAGGGTGAAGTCCCACTCCTGGTAGCGCGCCTCCTTGAAGGTGAAGCGCACGGTCTGCTCGTCGACGGCCTCCGCCTTGGACAGCCAGTCCCACAGCGTGTGGAACGAGGCGGCCTCCAGCTTGCCGATCTCGTAGGAGAAGACGACGTCCTTGGCGGTCATCGGCTTGCCGTCCGACCAGGTGATGCCCGAGCGCAGCTTCACCTCGTAGGTCTTGTCGTCCTTCCACTCCCCGCCCTCGGCCAGCCACGGCTTGAGCTCGCCGGCCTTCGGGTCGAAGTGGAACAGCGTCTCGTACGCCAGCCCCTTGGTGCCGGTGGCGTGGTCCCAGTTGTGCAGGGGGTTGTAGTTGGCCGGCGGACCCCACTGGGTGCCGCTGGTGTAGAGGGTCTCGTTCCTCGGAAGTCCCCCCTGAACTCCCTTTCCGTCCGGGGTCGTGGAGGAACCCCCGCCCGTACACGCCGTGACGACCATGCCGCCCACGGCCGCCAGAGCGATGAGCCGCGCTCGAGTGCGCATCGGTCAACTCCCTCCCCGCCCGTCCTCGGGCGGAGCAACTGAACCGGGTAAGTGGCGGAAGTCTCGGCCCGGCGGGCGGCGGTGTCAAGGGGGGACGGGAGCGCTCCCGTGGCTTCGTTACACGGAAGTTGTTTACGCCGAGGTCCGCACCGGGCAGGTCTGGACGTGCGGCGCTGCCGCTACGATGACGGCACCCACATGAAGCGGTTAAGCGAGGTCACATGTCCAGGCGTCGCCCCACCATGGAGGACATCGCGCGACGAGCGGGCGTCTCCAAGGTCGCGGTCTCGTACGCGCTCAACGACCGGCCCGGCGTCTCGCCGGGGACCCGGGCCGAGATCAAGCGGATCGCCCGGGAGATCGGGTGGCGTCCCAACAGCGCGGCCCGCGCCCTCACCCGGGCCAGGGCCGACGCCGTCGGACTGGTCTCCTCCCGGCCCGCCCAGCTCCTCGGCGCGGAACCGTTCTTCATGGGCCTGATCAGCGGCATGCAGGACGAACTCGCCGCCCAGGGCAAGGCGTTGACGCTCCAGTTCGTCGCCGACGCCGGGCAGGAGATGGAGGTCCACCGCCGCTGGTGGGGCGAGGGCCGGATCGACGGCGTGCTCCTGACCGACCTGCGCACCGACGACCCGAGGATCGCGCTGATCCGCGAACTCGGCCTGCCCGCCGTGGCGATCGGCCACCCGGAGGCGGCGGGCGGGCTGCCCTCGGTGTGGTCCGACGACGCCGCCGCGCTCGGCCAGACCCTGCGCTACCTGCACACCCTCGGCCACCGTTCGGTCGCCCGGGTGGCCGGACTGCGCGACCTCGACCACACGGCACGCCGCGACCGCGCCCACCGGGCGGTCTGCGCCGAACTGGGCATGGGGGAGCCGGCCATCGTGCACACCGACTACTCCGGGGAGGCGGGCGCCCGGGCGGCCCGCGGCCTGCTCATCCGGCCCGACCGCCCGACCGCCATCGTCTTCGACAACGACATCATGGCCGTCGCCGGGCTGTCCGTCGCCGACGAACTGGGGCTGAGCGTCCCCGGGGAACTGTCCCTGGTCGCCTGGGACGACTCCCAGCTCACCAGGGTCGTCCGCCCGGGCATCACCGCCCTCAACCGGGACATCCCCGCCTACGGCAGGCACGCCGTCCGCACCCTCCTCACCCTGGTCGAGGAGGGCTGGGCCGAGGGCCTCGAGGACGAGCCCGCGCGGCTGCTGCCGCGCGGCAGCACGGGGCCGGCCGTGGCGGGCGCCGCGGCCGCACCGTCCTCGCCGGTGACCGCGGAGCCCTGAGCGTGGAGCCCTGAGCGTGGAGCACTCGAGCGCGAAGGCCTGAGCGCGGAGCACTTGAGCGCGGAGCACTTGAGCGCGGAGCCTTGACGTGGAGGCCTGAGCGTGGAGCCGCCTGGTCGCGCCCGGCAGGCTCGCGAACCCTGCCGGGCAGCGGAAGAGCCCCGCCGGGGTCCGGCAGGGCTCTTCCGCGGGGTCAGCGGATGCTGATCAGACCGCGCCGTTCGCGGCCCGGCGGGGAGAGGAAGAGCGCGACGAAGCAGGCGAAGAACGAGATGCAGCCCGCCAGGGTGAAGGCGCCGTCGAGCCCCCACGCGTCGACGACCATGATCCCCATGCCCGCGCCCAGACCGGACACCAGCTTGGAGCTGTAGACCATGCCATAGTTGGTGGCGTTGTTGTTCTCCCCGAAGTAGTCGGCCGTCATCGCGGCGAACATCGGGAAGATGGCACCACCGCCGAAGCCGGAGATGGCCGAGAAGACGAGGAACAGCGGCAGCGACCCGATGCCCGCCGACCAGATGATCCCGAACTGAGCGAGACCCAGGACGACACACACGGCGAGCAGACACTGCTTGCGGCCCATCCGGTCCGACAGCCAGCCGATGACGCCCCGGCCGGTGCCGTTGACGACCGCCTTGAGGGACATGGCGGTGGCCACGATCCCGGCCGCGAACCCCGCCTCCTGGCCGATGTCGACCTGGAACGCGATGCCGAAGATGTTCACCCCGGAGGTGCAGGCCAGACAGAACCACATCAGCGCCACCCGCCCGGTCCTCCAGGCCTCCATGGGGCTGTACTGCTTGACGGCCGGCGGGTTCTTCGCCAGCGAGCGCCGGGCGCGCGGGTCGTCCGGCGGGTTGAGCGGATCCACCTCCGCCGGCCACCAGTTCTTCGGCGGGTCCTTGAAGAAGGAGCCGGCGAAGCCCACCACGGCGGCGAGGAAGAAGCCGACCAGCGTCAGCACCCACCGGAAGTTCCCGACGTCCATGAAGCCGGTGAAGATGAAGACGAACGGCACCGAGCCGTAGGCGAAACCGCCGTTCACGAAGCCGGTCTTGCCGCCCCGGCGCTCGGGGTACCACTTGCCCACCATGTTGACGCAGGTGGCGTACACCATGCCCGCGCCCATGCCGCTGAACATCCCGAAGCCGATGAAGGCGAGGAGGACGTGCGGCGAGAACGCCAGCGACAGGTAGCCCAGCAGCGTGCCGACCGCGCCGAGCATCATCGCCGAACGGGCCGGCAGGCGGCCGCTCTCCCGGAGCCTTCCCGCGGGAAACGCCACCGCGGCCTGGAAGAAGACCCACACGGTCATCATCCAGTAGATGGCCCCGCTGTCCCAGTGGTGCGCCGCGTGCAGCGCGTCCTCGGCCGACGCGAACGCGTACTCGGCGGAGGAGATGCCCATCATGCCCACCCAGGGCAGGACGACCATCCAGATCCGCTTGCGGCCCATGATGTCGATGTCGGACTCGCCCAGCCGGTAGACACGACCGTTGGCGTCCGTGACCTCCCGGTAGGGGAGTGGTGTTGCGAGATCGTCGGTGGCTGTCATCGTCCCTTAGCACCCCTTGCGTTCGAAAGCTCTTGCCGGCGCCCCCTGTCCAAGGCCTTCCGTGTGCGCACGGGTCCCGGGGCGGGGGGGCGCCCCCCCCCCCCCCCCCCCCCCACACCCCCCCCAAACCACCCCCCCCCCCCCCCCCACGGCGGTGACCGGGCGCGCCCGGGCCCCCCGGGGCGCCCGGGAGA